>JAOTXY010000055.1 GCA_029862125.1 Gammaproteobacteria bacterium
ATTGTGACAGGAATTGTCGCTGCGCGGATTCGTCGAAGTCGCGCTGTTGCAACAGGGTGCTGGTCTCGGGATAGAGCGCATTGAAGCGATCATGAACCTGCTGCATGTAAGTGTAGGCCGAAAAGAAAACCAGGTAGTTGCCCGGGTGTGCGCGGTAACAGCGCTCGATCGATTCACAGATAGTGTCGATGTAGTTTTCGCGCTCACGGTAACGCGTATCGATATAGTTGCCGATACAGACACCGAGATTCCGCGCGGGAAACGACGATTCGAGCACCAGGCTCTTGCAGTCATTATCGAGACCGAGGGCTTGCTGGAAATAAGTTGTCGGGGTCAGGGTTGCGGAAAACCCGCAAACCGCTTGAAACATTGGATAACACTGTTGCAGGTACTCAAATGCATTCAGGCACAATAGTTTCATTTCACGTTGCTTCAGCGGTTTATAGCCAATGGTTCGATGGTGAATGTCATACAGCTGGCTGATATTCTGAAAACGAAAAATCGATTTCGAGAATTCCAGGGTTTCACTGGCGATGTGCTTGTTGGAGAATATGTCGAAACCGAGTTTTTCGCTGAAGCGCTGGCTCGCTCGCAACAGATCCGCCGGCATTTTACTGGAAATCGATTCATCTCCCTCCAGGCTGCGCAGTTCCCGGTCGAACGCCTGTTGCATCGATTTGAGCGCTGTTGAAATCCGGCGGCTGTTGCCGGCAGCCAGCGCTTTTTTGATTTGTGCGCGGGTAAGGCTTGCAGAGTACATTCCGCGTGCACGATCGACCAGGTTGTGCAGTTCATCGATCAGTAACAGCTTGCGCCGCGGGTCCGTCCTGAAGTATCCCAGCTGCACCAGTGGATCGAAAACATAGTTAAAGTCGCAGATAACGATATCGATCCAGGGTAGCATTTGCAGCGCCAGTTCGAATGGGCACAGCTTGAACTCGGCGGCGGTTTGCTGGAGCTGGTTAACATCGAGTTTACGTTGCCGAAACAATTTTTCCCGGGCGTCGGGTAGTCGTTCGAAAAAGCCGAGGCAACGTTGGCAGCGACCCTCGTCATCGATTTCATTATCGTCGAAATTACAGGGACAGCTGCGGGCCTTGGCCTGGATCACCAGGTAGGAAACATCGGTTTTTATCAGCTCGACCGCTGCCATCGCCTGCTGCTGCCCGGAAACCTTGGCCGACAGGTATATGACCTGGTCGCACTGGTCTTCGCCAATCGCCTTGATTGCGGGAAACAGGGTGCTGATGGTTTTGCCGGAGCCAGTTGGCGCTTCGACGATCAGACGCTTTTGTTTCTGAATTGCGCGATAGACCTCGGCGGCAAATCCACGCTGCTGCTTGCGAAAGCTGTCAAATGGAAACTCGAGTGCCTGTGCCTGTTGGCGCGTGATTTCTCGTTGAGCTGCCACCAGTTGGTACCAGCGCAGGTATTGCTGCAGGGTCTGCCCGACAAAGCTGTCAAGTTCGGCTCGTGAGAAAACTTTCGTGTATCGCTGCTCCTTGAGCGAAAACAGGGTAACCAGGTTGAGGCAGAGGCTAACCTGGTCAAGCTCATGTTCACGTGCATAGCAGGCGCCGTAGCATTTGAGCTGTGCCCAGTGCAGCGCATCCTCTTCATTGCCTGTAATCTGCGCATAGACTGTTTTAATTTCCTCGATACGTGGCGGCGAATCGCCAGCAAACAACAGATCGATTCTGCCGCCGAGTTCGATGTCGTGGTCATCGATCCGTGTTACAAGCTTCACTGAAACCTCGGATTCAGCATCGGACTCATAACGTCTTTGAATTTTTTGATGAGTCTGCAACCCATCCAGCGCCTTGATCCCGGATCCGCCGTCGTAGCCAAGGTCACCATCGCGACAGCAGAACTCAACCAGTTCGCGGATGCCGATTTTTAAGGCGTCTGCCATGTCACCCGGGCCACGCAGTGTGGGATTCCGTGTTGGTGAAAATATTGCATCCAGCGCTGCTGGTTCTTCTGCAAGCTGTCGCCCGGCCCCTTGACTTCGATCAGGCGATAACCACCACCCGGTGGGAAATGGACCAGATCCGGGAAGCCGCTGCAATTGTTGCGCAGGTCGCCGAGGATGCGGCTGAACACGGCGCGCCAGTGTTGATAATCGATACGTTCGAGCGCGAGTTCGATGAGGTCCAGTTCGAGGTACTGCCAGTTGACCAGTGGATTCATTAAACCCTGTTTTTGCTGCCAACGAGCCGAGACCACCCGCCAGATGTCTTCATTACTGTTGATCGATTGCCAGGTTTGCGCCAGCAAGTCGCTGCGCCTGGCGCAGAAGTCGTGCTCGTAAAAATCGGAGGGACGATACTGAAACGGATTGTAAAAAGCGCCGGGCAGCGGTGCAAACATTACCTCCCAGATCACCAGGCCCAGCACGCCGTTGAAAAGACTGTTCTCGACGTAGTAGCAACTGTCGGCATCATCCTGCAGGTCGTAATATTCGGCCACTGCGATTTCAACCGAGTCCTGTTGCACGAGTTCGAGGTCGATAATTTCGGGTTGATAAGGCTTGTGCTGACTTTCAACGCAGGCCGGTCGATCCAGGTCATGGCGTTTTACCAGGCGACTGGCGAACAGGTTCGCAAACTGGATTTCCTCGTCGTTGATGGGCGCCTCGATTATTTGTACGCATTGATCCAGTGCTTCCCGGTGTTGTCCCTGTTGATCACGGATGCGGGCGATCCGTTCGCGGCTCGGGGGCAACAGGCATTGACGGTATTGCTCAATCGCCGTCGGTAACTCGTCAATGCGTTCCAGTTGACGCGCGAGATGGTAGCGCAGTCGTTCACTCTTGCGGTAAGCCGGTGAGGATGATTCGATATCGTGCGGAATTATCGCTATCAATTGGTTCAATACTGCCGGATCGGAAATATCGCTTAATTCGAACAGGGTTTGCAGCTGGTATAGCAGCCAGTGTTGCTGGATATTGAGCGTGCTGCGGTAAGGTCGGTGCTCGGGGTCGATGTTATAGCTTTCGAATTGATAGAGGCCGAGGTCACGCAACACGAAATCAGTCATCGACTGGTTCAAATTGCCAAAGAAAAGCATCTGGCAGACCAGGTACTCGTCACCGTGAAGTATCCGCAACAGGCTATCGCTGTTGCTTAGCGCTGCAAAGAATTCTTCATCATCACGTTCCAGTAACGCCTGCTCGAGTTCAGCCCGCCTCAGTTTTTTCAGGTCGGCCGCGTCATCCAGCAACGCGCGTAATTCCGGCATCGTATAAAGCGACAACAGGTTAGGAGGATCTATTTCACCATTTACCTCCAGGAAACCCTGGGTGGCAAGTTCTTCGATCGCCGCGTCAAGCGATTCGATTTCGGCATAACTCAACTTGCTGGCTCGAAACCAGTCCGGGCCCCGATTGAGCAGACGGATGCAAAGTTTTTTAGCATCCGTGCTTAACGCCGCGAAGCCCTGTAGAAACTCGAGCTGTTGATCTTCGAGCAGGTCTGCATATACCCGGGTGACATGCTCAAACAGGGTGAACACATTGTCGAGGTAATAGCTTTCGGGTAAATCGGGTCGCATATAAGTATCGTATTCTACACAATTATATAACACTGTTGCATACAACAGTGTTATATATTATATTTACCCGATGCAATCACTCACGAACATTCAACAGGCAGTTTACGACTATACCCGACAGGCGTTGAAACAGGGGCAGCCGTTTCCATCATTGCGTGATATTGCCAGTCATTTCGGGTTTCAACACACCACCGCGCGCTTCCATCTCAAGGCGCTGGAAAAAAAGGGTTTCATTCGGCAGCGTTCCCAGCGGGTTTCAGATTATATGCTGCCTGATGAAATCGATACGAGACCCCAGGATTTCGACCTGGTTGCGAGGATCCCGGCCGGTGCGCCATTGCCAGTTTTCGATGAAACACGGGAATCGTTTTCGGTGACCCATGATTTTTTTGGTGGAGGCGATATTCTTGGTATTCGTGTTGTCGGCGACAGTATGTCGGGTGATTCGATTGCCGATGGTGATATCGCAATGATAAAACGTCAGCAGGAAGCTAATAAGGGCGATATTCTTGCGCTGCGCATTGAAGATGAAATCACGCTGAAACGCATCAGGCTGGAGGATGACAAGGCCCAGTTACTGCCTTCAAATCCCGAGCACTCGATTCGCGTGGTACCCGCCCGGCAGCTGGAGATTCTCGGCAAGCTGGTTGGTATTATTCGCAAGGTTTGAGCGCGCGATAATTCCATGGCCTCACTCCCAGCACATTTTACCGACGCCTCGTTACAGCAACAGCTGCAATCTGCGCGCTCGCTTAAGCATGATCTTTCCCATCAGTCGCAGGAATTGCTGTCGGGTATCGATGCCCTCGATGAATGTTTCGCCAGGGTCAAGCCGGGTGACCTGATCGAATGGGGCATTCCACCTGGAATGAATGGTCGTTTGATTCCACTGCAATTACTGAAACAACAGATCCCCTTGAGTGTCTGGATCTATCACCATCATGGACTCGGTGTATTTGCATCCAGCTGGATCAGTCACGGGGTTGACCTGCAGCGTCTTTTTTTTATTTGTTCGGCAAACCCGGTCAAGGAATTACGACCAATATTTCTCGAAGATACTTTCAAACGTATCATCATCGATGCGCCGCTTAAGTTCAGCACGGGCGACATGGCATTTGTCAGCCAGCAGGCACGAAAGCAGGGCCAGGTCGTGTTCCTGATTCGCCACTATTTCCTGACCGCAAAACGCGGTAATCCGCACGCAAGTTTGCGCATCAATACCTGGCAAAGTGGTAAACGCTCGTTTTCACTTCAATTTATCAAGGGGCCTAATAGCGGAAAAATTTCCTTACCCTATCGTAGCGTGGCCGAGGATCATGAACATTACAACTAAGGTCATTGACCTGGCTGAATTGCGTGCAGGAGATGAGTTTCCAGTATATGCCGCGATCTACAATCCTGAATCTGCCAGTCCATTCGTGTTATCACCAACGGCGATGCGTTGGGGCGACAATCTGTATTTGAACCGGCTTGATGATTGCAAATTCTTCTGGCTCGATCAGAAAAAAAAACTGCGCTGTAAACTGGCGGACCTGTTTGAACCATTGTTGCAGCATTACTACGGTGAGGACTTTGTTGCGGTGTTCGGTAATCATCCGTGGCAATGCCTGTTATATCTTCACTATCAAGTCAGTCACCAGGGCAGGGGGCTTTACCTGCTGGAAAGCCGACTCAATCGAAATATCTTTAGAACACTGGATTGGGAATGCTGGTTTACAGCACAGCAGGAACTTGCTGAGCATTTGATTGCAGCTAATGCGAGAGGCTTTCGCGCAGATTCATTTCAATCGCAACAGGCCCGGATGCGGCGCTTTATCCAGCGTATCGGGGTTGCTACACCGCATGAAATGCTTGCGGCAGACGCTAATTCAATAACGCGTCGGTTTGGCAAGTGGTTGGGATTGATCTGGCAATGGAGTTTTACTGAATCGAGTGGACTGCAAGGATTTCCATGGATCAAGCTCGAACAGGAGCAATTGCCCGGGGTTAAACGAGATCTCGAGTACCCGGTTAACCAGTGGGAGTATATCGAAGTTTTATTACGGGAAGATTTTGCACGTTTATGTGATCAGTTTTATCAACACGATTGTGAACATATCAATCGTATGCTGTGGGAAATTACACTATTCAATTATGAGAAAGTTTCAGTCGAGCTTTCGTTTCGACATCCATATTCCTTACATCGCGATTTGCCTGGTTTCGATACCGCACTCTACCAGGCCAGGTATATTTACGACGATCTAGTTCGTAACTTGCGCGCGCGTGATGGCGATCTTGATTTGCCGGAGAGCATGCCTTTTATCTGCTGGCAGGTACAAGTTTGCGAACGCGTCATGCTGGCGCCGGCATTGTGGGAATTATTTGCGCGTGAATTCGATCAGATCGACTACCAGCAAATCATGGCATTACAAAACAAGCTGCCACTCGCTTTCGAATGTTACCAGTCTGATGCCAGTTTTTTTCCTGAAAAGTCCTTTACGCGTATCCCCGTTGGCACAGCCCAGACAAATCCATTTGATCATTACCCCTGGTCCTCTAGCGCCGCTAACAAGCCATTGTTTTATTATCAGCAGGCCGAACCGATTGAAAATCCGACCGCGGTGCAAAAGGTTTTTCTTGAGCGAAATTCGAACCAATGGTGGCTGAGTGAAGATGCGTTACAGTCGATACGTGATTATTTTATCCTCAAAGATCATAACGGCAGGTCGAGTTGGGCATACCGCACCCAGGGTGGCGAGTGGTTTAAACAGGGCGAATTTTGTTAGCCCGGGATGTTCAGCAACTTCAATGAATGGCTTTGTAAAACCAATTTCAGTTTTCTGCACGGAGCCTCACATCCGCGGGACTTGATCGAGAGAGCCAATTCGCTTGGCTACCAGTCGCTCTGTATTAATGACTTCGACGGCGCTTACGGGCTTGCACGTTGTTATCGTGAACTCGATTATCTAAAGAAGAACAATCTGCACCGGGGATTGAAGCTTAATTATGGTGCAGAGATACATTTACAGGCTGATCATGATTTACCGGCATTATTGCAAGATACGCTGGTGCTGGTGGCACTGAATCAACGGGGTTATACCAATCTTAACGGCCTGTTAAGTTATGCGCACCGCGATGGTAAGGATTATGCCAATCTGCCGATGGCATACTTGCTGAACAGCGATGTCGAAGGCTTATTTGCGATTCAACCGATGCGCGGTCAAATTCGTACTAATAAGGACGCCAGTCACCATGCTGAACTCAAACAGCTGTTTGATGGACGTTATTATCTTGCGCTCAGCCGTCATCTGCATCCTGCTGAAGACCGCTGGATAAAAACAACGCTTGAAACCGCAAAGCTGCATCGGCTCGAATACATACTGACGCAGGATGTTTTTTTCCATAACCGCCAGCAAAAATGCGTCAGTGATTTACTACAGGCGATTCGAACCAACCGGGTTTTCGATCAATGCCAGCAACATTTTTTCCCCAACGCGGAGCGTTGCCTGCACCCGGCGAACGAATTGCAACGCTTGTATTCCGTGATTCCGGGGTATCGCCGGTCATTGGCTTTGTCTCAATCACTAAACCAGTACTGCCAGTTCGACCTCGATCAACTGGGTTATCACTACCCCGGGGAAATGATCCCCGATGGGTATGATGCCCAGTCCTACCTGCAGTTCCTGGTAAACGCAGGGGTACAGGAAAAATTCGATCAAAAGCCACCCGAGAAGATTCTACGACAAATCGAGCACGAGCTGATTTTGATCGAGAGACTTAACTTCGCAGATTATTTTTTAACGGTGTGGGATATTGTCAGCTGGGCAAGGCGTCAGCAGATCTTATGCCAGGGCAGAGGGTCTGCAGCAAACTCCAGTGTTTGTTTCGTGCTGGGCATAACCTCCGTCAACCCGGATCATTTTGATTTATTGTTCGAACGTTTTGTCAGCATGGAACGTGGTGATCCACCCGACATCGATGTCGACTTCGAGCATGAGCGGCGCGAAGAGGTGATCCAGTACATTTACCAGCGCTATGGTCGAGATCGTGCGGCAATGGTGGCCAACGTTATCACCTTCAGGGGTAAAGGATCATTGCGCGCGGTTGGCAAGGCGCTAGGTGCCGATGACAGGTTACTCCAGCAAATGTCGAAGATCGCTTCGAGTCGATACTATCGTGGCAGCGGCACCGAAAATATTGTCATGGCACTTAAAAATGATTATGAAAAGGAAAATCCGCAGGCAGCGAAAATCAGCTGGAAGCTATGGATGCAACTCAGTGAAATGCTACATGGATTTCCACGTCATCTCGGGATTCACTCGGGTGGATTTATGCTTGCCGATAAACCACTGAACTGCCTGCTACCACAGGAACCTGCATCGATGGCAGGGCGCAGCGTGATTCAGTGGAGTAAAGAAGATATCGAGGCACTGGGATTTTTTAAAATCGATATTTTAAGTCTTGGTATGTTATCGGCAATCCGAAAATGCTTCGACTATATCGACTATTACTACGATACACGTTTAAGCCTGGATTCGATTCCGGATGATGATCAGTCGACCTACGCGATGATACAGAAGGCCGATACGGTTGGCGTATTCCAGATTGAATCACGTGCACAGATGTCGATGTTACCGCGATTGAAGCCGGCCTGTTTTTATGACCTGGTTATCGAGGTTGCGATTATTCGGCCCGGTCCAATCCAGGGTAATGTTATTCATCCCTACCTGGCACGTCGCAATGGACTGGAACCGGTTACTTACCCGGATGAGCGTCTGCAACCAATTCTGCAACGTACCCTGGGGATTGCTATTTTCCAGGAACAGGCCATGCGCATTGCAATCGCAGTGGGCAATTTCACCGCGGGTGAAGCCAACGAACTGCGCAAGAAAATCGGCTCCTGGGGAATCAAGGACTTTAACCGGGATTTGAATCCCCTGTTAGTCAAACTGGAGAAAGGAATGCGCGAGAATAATGTTAAGCCGAAGTTTGCCGAACAGATACTCGGGCAGATGAAAGGTTTTGCCGAGTATGGATTTCCGGAATCTCACGCGGTTTCGTTTTCATTGATCGCCTATGCCTCCTGTTACCTCAAATGTCATTTCCCGGCCGCGTTTTATATTTCCATTTTAAATTCGCAACCGATGGGTTTTTACTCCCCCCATGCCTTGTTACAGTCAGCCAAACGCGAAGGTATTCAATTGTTACCGATATCATTAAACCATTCGCAATGGGATCATCGGCTCGAAAGAAGCTCGCCACAGAAGCAATATGCCATTCGTCTTGGATTCCGCCTTGTTAATGGTCTTTCAGAAGCGACGGTTGATAAAATAATTCAGCAACGCATTGCTGCAAATGGCTGGCAGAGTTTCGAGCATTTCGTACAAGACTGTCATTTGGCGCGAGACCAGTTAACGGCTTTAGCTGCGTCAGACCTGTTCACTGAAGCCGGGGATTCACGTTCACAGGCTTTATGGAAATCTGAAGCCGCACCCTATCAACCGATGCTGGATGAGGTCGATGACAGTATCGACTGGAAACCTGAAGCCAAACTCGAGTCGATTCAAAAAGACTTCAGGGCCTTTAAAACCAGCCTGAAGAAACATCCCGTAGCGGTTATAAAACAGGAGCAGTGGCCCTACCCGGTAGCGGTTGAGAAATTTACCGTTGCCAACCGCCTGATTGAATTACCCGCGGATAAAGATATTTTTGCATTCGGAATGGTGCTGGTGAAACAGTCCCCGGGATCAGCGAAGGGGATGGTATTTGTCACGCTCGAAGATGAAACCGGATTTTTCAACCTCGCTTTTACACCGCAGATTTATTCGCGGTTTTATCGCCTGGTCGACCATCAACCTTTCCTCAGCGTTGTTGGCCGCTTGCAAAGAGTTAATGAATCACACTCGATCCTGGTGAAACGTGTTTTCGATTTTGAATCAGCTGCGAACCTGTTGCCACTCCGTAGAGATGATCGATCAATTGAACATGAGGTTTCAGTCGAACTGATCAAACCCAGGGCATTTCATTAACGGCTTAAACCAGCAGGATGATCCCCAGCATGAATTCGCCAATCTTCCATAGCGTTTCAAAAACCGGTACCCCGAGAAAATGGAGTGCTATCAGGGCCAGCAGGGCATAGGCTCCGTAGCGCTGATTGATTTGCAGGTATTTTCGCGCCATGTCTGTCGGCAAGAAATATGGCAGGATATAGCTCCCGTCCAATGGTCCGATCGGCAATAGATTAAACAACATTAACAACATGTTTATCAGCGCCAGGTAGGTAAAGAAGAAGTAAGCGACATCGGTTTGAAACAAAGCCCAGCCCGATTTCATGCCAATGGCATATAGATTAATTGTTACGATTGCCAGCAACAGGTTCATGCCCGGCCCGGCAGCGGCAACCATCAGGGTCCCCCAGCGAGTACGATAATTGCGAGGGTCGGTCGGCACCGGTTTGGCATATCCGATGCCAATGAGTAGCACCATTAATAATCCCACAGGATCGATATGCGGAATCGGGTTTAGAGTCAGTCGCCCCGCGCGCTTTGCGGTATCGTCACCGATCAAAGAGGCTACTTTACCGTGACCAAATTCGTGAAATGTCAGCGAGAATATCAATGCGAAAGCGATCAATACGAACAACAAGTATTGTTGCTGAAAAAGTAACTGGATCATCGTGTTTCTACCGGGCCCCGAAAGCGCATCGGCCACCAGTATAGCCAGTGCTTGCATGCGTGGGGTAAAAATATTAAAGGGTAAAGTTTGCGCTTAAGTGGAATATGAACAAAATCACATAAGCCTTTGAAAGTAATGAAAATAAGCTATACTCAATAACGCTTTCTCAAATTTTCAGGGAATTTCCCGGGAAATAAAGACAACCGGTTCTGCGGGGCATCAAGATACGTTGCAACGCGGTGATTCGAAAATGGTCTATACATAGTCCGTACTAACGGTGACGACGACAATTGAATCACGCTTGAAATAGGCAGGAATTTGAATCTGTTAAGTTTTACGTGGTTAAATTTAAAAGGTAACGCAGAGTGTCGCAAGACCTGATCAGCAGGTATCAAAAATCATTTGGAGTTCAGTTCCAGAAAGCTGAAACCGAAGCCAACTATCGGGATATGCAGGAACAGCTTGGCCGCAGTTCCAGCCTTATTGCTTTCGGCGCGTTGTTTTTCTTATGTCTTGCCTTTGCCTACCTTGAATTCCGTGCCTTCGGCCATGATGTCCAGTTACCCATGTATGGATATCTGCTGTCCGCGATCCTGGCACTTGCCAATTTATTATTAAGTCGTTTTTCGGTCGAGCTCCACTATCCCAAGCTACGCCTGATAGGTAATGGCCTGTTGGCGATGGGAATCGTCATTGTTGCGGTATTTACACAAAAGTATAGCGCCTACCACGCATTGGAATTCGTGCTGCTTGTTATCTGGCTGGGCAGTTTGAAATTGCTGCGCATGGTTATCACGTTGGCGTTGAACGCACTAATGGTGCTCCTGATTGTCGGCGCGATGTTTGCCACCGATGTTTCCGGATTCCGGATTTCGCTGGTGTCGGTGCTGTTAGCGACGGCAATGTTTCTTGCTGCTTACATCGGCTATATGACCGAACGCAGTCGCCGCATGTTGTTCCTGCAGACCGAGCTCAATAAAAGCATGACCAATCGCCAGGAGCTATGGGCCTTTACGCTGATCGATCTGGATATGGCCTTAAGCGGGATTCTCGATTTTAAGGAGTTGATTGCCCTGCTGAAGAAGCATCTCGAGCCGGTAATCGAATTCGATTCCTATATCCTGACGTCACTCGAGGGGCAGGGGCCGAAGCCGGTTGCAGATAAAATCGAAGGCGAGTTGTTTGAGGATGATGACAAGACATTCTGGTCAGAGGACTTGCTTGGCAAGTTGACTCAGACCCGACAGGCAACGACCAGCTCAGAACATGAAATCGTGAAAGGTTTTCTGGGAATGAAAAAGCAGCGTTTTATTTCGTATCGTCTCGATGTGCCGGTGTTCAATGATTCCCGCTTGCTCGGCGTTATAAGCCTGCGACGTGAATCAGAACCTTTTGATGAGCTGGATACGATCGCCAGCGTTAGTATTGCTGCGCAAGCGATGTTGATTTTCAAACGTTCGACTCGCAACTCGGCGATGGCTCTTGAAAAGACGGTTTCTGATCCGGTAAAAAAGCCGAAGAAAGCTGATCCGGTAATCAGGCCGGAGAAAACTGATCCAGTAATCAGGTCGGAGAAAACTGATCCAGTAATCAGTCCAATAAAGTCGAAAGACAAGACCAGCCCCCCCTTTATGACAGTTTCGTCCTCGGAGAGTAAGGATATGGAGATGACCGACCATACCTTTATCGATTCCGACCAGACCCTGGTGCCTAAAGAGGTGGTCGAAGAAATCAAGCAGAAAGAGGAATCGGCCAAGCGAACCATTACGCTGATGAGCCGTGAAAATGCGGATAAAATAGCGGTCGATCGTTATCGCACCGCCGCGGTTGAAGGTGAGCCTTTATCAGTTCTGATTATTGAAGTCGATGGCTTGTCCAAGCTGCGTGAAGAAGATGGTGACCAGGTTGCCTACAAGGTGTTCGCCGCAATCGTCAAGTATATTTTCTCCAAGGTCGAAAAGGAAAAGGATATCCTGGGCCGGTACGGCCAGAATGGCCTGAGCGTATTATTGCCGAGGGTAGATATGAACGCGGCTGAAAAATTTGCCGAATCGCTGCGCGAATACGTTGCCGACGCACATTACAAAACAGCTTACGGAGAAAAGAAAGCCACCCTGAGCATTGGATTGGCAGCGATTACAGACGATACCGGCGACTATGCTTCAATGGTGAAGCGAGCCGATATGGCTTTGTTCGTCGCAAAGAAAAACGGCCGTAACTGCGTCAAAGTCAGGCTTTAGTGGAGATTCTTTAACCAGGCTCGTATAGTGTTCCAATGGTCGATAATCAGCACTGGTTGGATCGTTGGAAGGAAAATCGCATCGGTTTTCACGAGCCTGCCGTCAACCAACATCTAAAAACCTACCTGCCGCAGTTTGCGGTGCCGGTGGGCGCGTCTGTTTTTCTGCCATTATGTGGCAAGGCACTGGATATTACCTGGCTTGCACAGCAGGGTTACGAAGTGATCGGCATCGAATTATCGCAGTTGGCAATCGAAAGTTTTTTTGCCGAAAACTCGCTCGACTTTGAGCGTGTAGAGTCGGATCGATTCGCGATATATACATCTGGAAATATCAGGCTGTTGCAGGGCGACTTTTACGACTTGCGAAATGATGATTTAAGTGTCTGCCATTTCGTTTATGATCGTGCCGCGCTGATTGCAATGGAGGTCACGGATCGTCCGCGTTACTATGAGCATATGCTCTCGATTATTCCGCCGGCTAGCAACATGCTTTTGATTACGCTTGAATACGATCAGGCGGAAATGCTGGGACCGCCATTTTCAGTGCCGACGGATGAAGTTATGCAGCACTACAACAACGCGTTTTCGATTGACCTGCTGGAAACTAACGACATCATCGATGAACGTCCTCGCTGGCGCAAAGTAGGTCTTACCGCACTGCGCGAATCAGTCTTCCGCCTGGAAAGCTGCCGTTGAAATTTCAGGGTAACCTACACAAGATGCATACCGAGGCAACCAGCCCGGTCAGTTACCGTCTCGAGCTGGGAGGTCAGCAGCTAGTCTTGAACGACTGGCTCGGTAAACCAGTCAGAATTGAATACCTGCAGCAAATCGAATGCATTCACTGCGGTCGCATCACCAGGAAAAGCTTTAGCCAGGGTTATTGCTACCCCTGTTTCAAAAGTCTCGCCCAATGCGACCTCTGTATCGTATCACCCGAAAAATGTCATTTTCACCTGGGCACCTGTCGCGAACCCGAGTGGGGCCTGTCACATTGTATGCGCCCACATATTATTTATCTTGCTAACACTTCTGGTGTGAAAATCGGCATAACCCGTGAAAACCAGGTGCCGACCCGATGGATTGACCAGGGTGCGATTCAGGCAATACCGATTCTGCGGGTATCAAAACGGTATCATGCCGGGTTAATAGAGCATGCTTTCAAGCAACATGTCAACGACAGGACCAACTGGCGCAATATGCTCAAAAACGAGGTTGACGAAATGGATTTATACCAGGTATACGCAACGGTCTGGCCGCTGGTAAAAGCAGAACTCGATGTTGAATTAGTCGACGATGCAGAAGAGTTAGCCAGCCCGGCTGAAGTCGTGAAGCTGGATTACCCTGCGCTCAAGTATCCAGCCAAAGTCAATAGTTTCAATCTTGATAAGCAGGCGCAGGTCGAAGGTTTGCTCGAGGCAATAAAAGGGCAGTACCTGATTCTCGACAATGGCGTAATTAATATTCGTAAATACAGTGGTTACCTGGTCAGCCTTGAATCCGTGTAACGATTAGCCCTGTACCTGGTTGCCTAGTGAATTCGCACGGACGGGGTCTGGTTGAAGTATGACTCCATTACCTTGCGCACATGAGGTGGGTAATCCAGCGCATCCATCTCCTTCATCCCTTCCGCAAAAAAACCGGTTGCTTCCTGTGGTAGATAAATCAGGAACTCGTCAAAGGCCTTTTTCATAACTTCGAGATCATGGGTGCGAGTCGCCACGATGCCACGATTGACGTGCAGCAACCGCCATGGCCTGAGTTCCTCGCTGTCGCCCTGGTCCATTTTAAGGTCCTGCGAACAATGATCGACGATGTCTGCGATCAGGTCGGACAGTGCCAGTAGAGCCTCCTTCTCCTGCATCAGGTTGGCGAGCTGCGCAATCGCGTTAACAACCGGCTCCAGGTAATTTATTGTCCCGTTGTAGCTAATC
The DNA here is from genome assembly GCA_029862125.1 of Gammaproteobacteria bacterium. Lineage (GTDB taxonomy): Bacteria > Pseudomonadota > Gammaproteobacteria. The sequence continues at coordinate 14,383 of JAOTXY010000055.1, forward strand.
GTCCAGCGCGCGACCACCAATGATATCTGTTCAACTTCCTTGCGCTTGTGGGGTAAGTCAAGACGCTCCATCAGGTCGATTAATTTCAGCAGTAGGACAAAACCGTAATCGCTGATTTCGGTGGCCTCGGATGCGTCGATGATCCTGTCTTCGCTGGCACGCAGGTTTATGCTGGCAACAATATTAAAAAACTCGTCGAATTTATCGAGCAGATTGTTGAGGCCGTTGCGGTAATCGTCGTCAAGATATTCATCGAGTTGCCGGGGAAGATTCAGCAAGTAGTCTCGTGCATCTTTCAATGAAACCATCGAATCCATTGTCTAGATTGTCTCCAGGTTCGGGGTCCACGCTTACAGCGATTGAGCGATAGTTTTGACTAACCCCGGGCCGCGATAGATCAAGCCGGTGTATAGTTGTATTAGTTTAGCACCAAGTTCAAATCTTAGTTTGGCTTCCTCAACTGAATCGATACCGCCGACAGAAATAATCGGTATATCGTCACCCAGCTCGCGGTAAAAATCCCGTAACAGCTGGCGCGATTTGTCACGCAATGCCGCACCACTCAGGCCACCGTCTTGATCGGACAGTCTGTGTCCCTGCACTCCGTCTCGCGAAACCGTGGTGTTGGTTGCGATCACTCCGTCCACGGCATACTTACGCAGTAGTTCGGCGATCACCGGGACCGCGTCATGATCCAGGTCTGGGGAAAGCTTGACTACTAATGGGCGATGGAATTGATGCCGGTCTTCGAGCCGGGTGCGTAACTGACTGATTCCGTCGAGCAACTCTTCCAGCGCCGCCTCGTTTTGCAGATCGCGCAGCCCGGGGGTGTTGGGTGAAGAGATATTGATCGTAATGTAGTCGGCTTTGCCATAAACCTTTTCATATACCAGGCAGTAATCCGACAAAGCCTGCTCTACCGGGGTGTCCAGGTTCTTGCCGATATTGATACCCAGTATAAAGTCGCGAGACCTGTCGCCAACCCGTTCCAACAGGTGATCGACCCCGCTATTGTTAAAACCCATGCGGTTGATCAGGCTCTGATAACGGGATAGACGGAAAACCCGCGGCTTCGGGTTGCCGGGTTGGGACCTGGGGGTAACACTGCCGACTTCGATAAAGCCAAAGCCGAGTTTTCCGAGGCCATCGAGATAGTCTGCATTTTTGTCCAGGCCGGCGGCGAGGCCGACCGGATTAGTAAAATCGAGACCCATCACCCGGGTAGGTTTCTCGATCCGGCTGACCGGAAGTACGCGGTGCAACCGCTGCAATGCCTGCAGGCTGATATCGTGTGCCAGTTCCGGGTCGAGGGAAAATAGTATTGGTTTTACCAGCGAGTAAAGCATCAACTTGAAGCGATCAGGGCGAGCAATTCAGGGTATTGTTCCAGGTCCTGCAGCGTATCAATATCACGCACGGTTTCAAGTAAACTGACGCGGTAGTCCAGGTTTTCGGCATTGCTAATTGTTTGTTCGAGCACGTCGTCGGAGCTCCAGCGAACATGACTGAATAACTCCGGGTTAATGCGGGCACAACCAATCAGTGCATAACCGCCATCAACTGCAGGCAGCAGCACCAGTTCGTGGTCGGCGAGTGCCTCGGCTGCCTGTTGCAGGTGCCTGGCGGTAATATCCAGGCAATCCGAACCGATAATCAATGCTCCGTCGGTACCGGTTGACAGCAGGTCTTTGAATGCGTTGAACATGCGCGTGCCCAGGTCGTGCCCTCTTTGTACGGAGTGTTCTTCGTCCTGAAACAGCGCATCATCGCTGACCTCGCTGAGGTAGAGTCGGTAATCCAGCCCCGATCGCTGGGCAACTTCAAGCGTATATTCAAGGCAGTAACGGTAAACACTGGCAGCTTTGACGGCACCAATATCGGGTATCAGGCGGGTCTTAACTGAACCCGGCAGCGGTGGCTTGGCGAAGATACCTAGCGAAATCATGCCTTATATTATCCCTGTTGCGGGTAGTAAATCTTGTACAATCGTTGCGGATCAACGCCCATCCAGAAGGCCAGGCGCAACGTCCACATCAGCAACACTGTCCTGATAACCCCGTTTTCCTGCCAACGACGACTTGAACTTGTAATTGCCGTGTCGATGATAACGGGTTTGGCCTTGCACCTCGCTATTTTACATATCGCGACATCTTCCATCAGTGGAATCTTTGGGTAACCATCGAGTAACTGAAAGAAACGCCGCTTGAAAAAAAGACCCTGGTCACCACCTGCTACGTGGCTCAAACGGGTTCTCAGGTTGATCGCAGATTCGATAACCCGATAAATGAATGTGTCGCCATTTAAGCGCAGGCGAAAAAATCCCCACTCGGCACTGGTATCGAAACTGTTGATAAAGTTTGCTTGCAGGCTGCTGTCGGCATGCAGGAACAACAAAAATTTACCTCGTGCTGCCTGGCTGGCGATGTTCATCTGCCGCGCCCGTCCCGCATCGCTATGGACGATACGACAGTCATACTGTTTTACGATTTCCAGGCTTTCATCCACGCTGCCCCCGTCACAGATAATAACTTCACAAAGGTCTGCGACACCCTCTAATGCAAACAACCGGGCGAGGCTATGCTCGAGACAAGCTGCTTCGTTCAGAACCGGGATTATGATGCTGAACTGTGGATTATCAGGCAAGGGCTCCGCCACAACTGCTACCCTGGCCCGCGGTGCAGCCGTAACAATGATCGGCAATAAATACCGGGATTTTTTCCAGGCTGGTCTTCAGGATATCGCTGATATGCAGTTTTCGCTGGTTTTCAGGATGACGGATGTTCAGGTTTAACATTTGATTGAAATCACAGTCGTAAACGAATCCCTGCCAGTCGATACTGAGTTGATTGATACACATTAGTCCCTGCAGGTTCGCGACACTGAAAGAATCCTTGAGCAGGTTCATGTAGTTCTCGAACTCACCCTTTGAAATAAGGGTGCTACCAAAACGGGCGATGGGCATATTGGTAATGGTGAAAAGCTGGTTGAATTCTATTTCGAATTTTTCGGCGAGAAACTTTTTATAGTCCTGTTCAAGTGCCTGCTGTGAGGGTGGCAGATAGGGGCCGGTCGGGTTATATACCAGGGTCAGAGTGAGTTTGCCGCCGTCTTTACCGTATCCCAACTGGTTGAGTCGTTGCAAGGCCTGCATGCTTTTCTGATAAACGCCCTTGCCACGCTGCCCGTCAACATTGTCTTCGATGTAGCAAGGTAGCGAGGCAACAATCTGAACCTCGTTGTCGGCGAGAAATTCAGCGGTACCCTCGAATCCGGGTTCCAGCAGAATGGTCAGGTTGCAACGGTCGATAACCGTAATATCACGTTCACGTGCCGCGACCACCAGTTCCCTGAACATGGGATTCATTTCAGGAGCACCACCGGTAAGGTCCAGTGTGTGTACCGATGATCGAGACAGTACGTCGAGAATGTGCTGGATGTTTTCCCGCTCCATTAATTCCTTGCGCGTGGGTCCTGCGGCGACATGGCAATGCAAGCAGGACTGGTTGCACAAGTAACCCAGATTTACCTGTAGAATTTCGAGAGCATTCCGGGTTACTTCCGGAAAATCGGTTGTTTTCAATAGGGGCCAGGTATCACGCATGCGTTTTTGGTCTAGTGATTGATCCAGGATAGACTCGCAATATACCATAGAGTTCAAATCGCGGGCGATACGCGAAGGGGAAGGTATATCAATACAAAAAATGCTGCGGTCGCTTGTGGCGTAGCGGTTGTTGTAACCCATCGGCACAAGATTTTGTTTGGCAAACGCAAGTCTGCAGAAAACGGGTTTGAATGGCAGTTACCGGGTGGCTGGATCGACCGGGGCGAATCACCCGCCCAGGCGGCACGTCGCGAGGTGTGCGAAGAAACCGGTTTGCAGTTGCAGGAAGTTCGTTTTGTCGGTATTACCAACAATATCTTTACGCGACGCGAACATTCATTATCTCTCTATTTTGAGGCAGAATGCGCTGATGTACGATCGCTGATCGTGGGGGAAGACAGCAAGTGTATCGCCTGGGAATGGAGGAATTGGACTGAACTAACTGGGCCTCTCTATTTACCGCTGCACCTGTTCAGGAAAAGCGGGTATCAACCGTTTTTATCGGACCGCCAGCAGACCTATGTCTCTTTTTAGATTTTACAGTGTTTTTATAGGCTTATCCTCGATAAACTAGAATTAAATTTAACTATACTGCTATAGTTCCTATTGCGCGAAATACGAAAAATAAAATCACATCATGAAAGTTGAATTCGATATTGCCAGCGATCAGATCGATGGTGCACGCGACTATCAGGAAGATGCTTACATGGTCAATCAGCTGGGTGAAGCTGATAATGGCGATGTATGCTCGCTAATTATCATGGCCGACGGTATGGGCGGTCATGCTGCGGGTAATGTTGCGAGCAACATGGTGGTTGCGACTTTCAATAAAACCTTTCAAGGCAGCTTCCCTACCGACGAAGTAGCGGAAGTGCTCACTGATGCGCTAAACCGATCCAACGACCAGATTCGGGCATCGGTCAAGGAAACTCCCGCGTTGCGTGGCATGGGCTGCACCATGGTTACCGCGTACGTACAGGACAGTAATCTTTACTGGGTAAGTGTTGGCGATAGCCATCTCTACCTGATTCGTGACCGTGAGTTGATCAAGCAAAATGCCGATCACAGCTATGGTGCTTATCTCGACATGATGAAAGAGCAGGGCATGGAGATCGATGAGCAGGCCGGCATGTCGCGTAACATGCTGATGAGCGCGATGACCGGTGAAGAAATTAGCAGCATCGATGTCTCTGAAACTCCAATCAAGCTTCGACCCGGCGATCGGGTTATCGTGGCGAGTGACGGACTTGACACCCTCGGTGCCGGCGCAATTATTCAGTACTCATCCTGGTCCGATACCGCGAAAGAATGTGTCTATGCACTATTGAAAGCGGTCGAAGATGCGAACAAGATTAACCAGGACAACACAACCCTGATTGTTGTCGATATCAAGGAACGCGGTGCCAGGCCTGATCGGGATTCGAGTGAGCCCGAACCAGCACCTCGCGAGGAACCAGTAGCACGCATTGCCGAAATCAGTATTCCCGAGGAACCGAGAGAACCCCGTTCATATAAATGGTTGGTCTGGCTGATCGTATTAGGTCTTCTGGGCGGCGGCGGCTATTTTGCCTGGGAAAAAGGCTTTATCGATGATGCGGTGGAAAAAGGTACTGAAATCGCCGAAACCACCGTCGAGACTATCGAAACCGAACTGCAGGCCGAGCCCGAACCAGCTTTCGATCCTGAGCCTGAACCTGAGCCCGAGCCCGTCGTCGAACCTGAGCCTGTCGTTGAACCTGAACCAGTGTACGTCGATAAAGCGGATGTATTCAGGGATCGTCTCAAATCCGGTGGAAATGGGCCGACCATGATTAAAGTGCCTGCGGGAAGATATCGTATGGGGGGCGCGTCATCAATTGTTTCACCGGATGAAGTTCCTCGGCGTGAAGTTCAGGTTTCGTCATTCATGGTTTCGGTTTACGAGGTAACTTTCGCTGAATATTATCGCTTTGCCGCTGCAACCGGACGCAGAAAACCAAAGAGTAATGGCTGGGACGTCAAGACGCACCCGGTTGTCGATGTGTCGTGGGATGATGCGCTAGCTTACGCGCGCTGGCTGGGCAAGCAAACCGGTATGAAGTATCGTCTGCTATCCGAAGCGGAATGGGAGTATGTCGCACGTGCCGGCACGACAAGCTCGTTCTGGTGGGGCCTCAAGCCCGGCGTAGGTAACGCGCATTGTTTCGATTGCAAAAGCGAGTTCAGTACCAGTAAGCCAGCCAAGGTGGGTACCTACAAGCCGAATGCTTTCGGATTGTACGATACCGCCGGTAATGTCTATGAATGGGTGCACGATTGTTACCACTCCAATTACAATGATGCCCCCACTGATGGTGGCGTTTGGGAAGGGGGCGACTGTGATGTTCGAGTGGTTCGTGGTGGCGCCTACGGTAGTCCTGCCAATTCAATGCGCGTTGAAAATCGCGAAAAGTTTAAAAGTGGTAAAGGCCAATACAATGTCGGGATACGCGTCGCGCGCGATCTCTAGATTCCCGAAAATCGACCTTACTGGCTACCCGGTGTTGTAATAATGGTCGACTGGCAGGTTATTGAAACAGTGCTACTGGATATGGATGGCACCTTGTTGGACCTGCACTTTGATAACTATTTCTGGCAGGAATATCTACCGCTGCGTTACGCCGAGATTAAGGGTGTTGAAGCGCAGGCCGCAAAGCATCACATTG
>JAOTXY010000144.1 GCA_029862125.1 Gammaproteobacteria bacterium
CGTTGCTGCCGTGGGAGATAATGTGGACCGCATCCAGATCATCGCGATCCTGCAAAAATTCTGAAATCGCTTCTATGCCATCCTGGTCGCGATCGAGCACGACGACTTCGATGTTACGGCTGCTGTCGGCGTTGTTACGTATATCGGCGACGAGTTGCTGGTAATTATCGACGCCTTCATCGACGAACACGATTTCCTGGCTTTGTTCCTCGGCGGCTGATGCAGAAGTTTCATCGTCGGTGTTGGTGGTCGGTGTTTTGTTGAGGTCGAAATCGGCGTAGATTGCCTGCGCCTCGGAATCGAGGTCGCTGACGATCAAACCCTCGATACCACCCGAAAACAGGCGGCGTTCTTCGAGCTCCTCGAGGATGAGCTTCGAATTCTGCTGGTTGAATTTTTGCTGTTTTTTCATCGACGCTTCTACGACCACTCAACAATAGAAAATACGCGTACCGGCAGATTCAGCCCTATGCCCTTCAGCGCAAGCGCGATTGAATAAAACGGGGTCAGTAACTCCGGGAAACAGCTTTGAGTATAGGAAAGGATCGCGTTACCTGCGGGCGCCAAAGGGCGATATCCGGGGAGGAATTCGGGAAACTGTGATGGGCTGCACAGGATCATCGTCCAGGCACCCCGCTTACTCGGTCAACCCGGACTGCGAAAGCGAACTGAAAACATCTTCATTCGAAGGATCCGGCGTGTCGAAGCCGAAGCTGGCGAGGCAGTTAACGCCACCGACGAGCTTGTCTTCTGGGTTGGGTAACAACATGCGCACGGTAAAACTGCCACTGGCCGGATCGATCAATTGATCGACCACGGTCACGGTCGCGGTGAACACCTGGTTGACCGGTTGCTCGGGATAAATTTCGACCTGCATGCCTTTCTTGATCAGGCCGAAGTATTCGGTTGGCGCGATCAACTCGACCTTGAGTGGATCAACCTGGGCGAGTTTCATGATGGTACGATCGCCGACGGCTTCACCCACCATCGCGTAGCGATCGACCACGATGCCGTCGATCGGACTGGTGATCGTCTTCAGCGCAAGTTGCGTTTGCGCAAGCGCCAGGTTCAGCTGCGAAATCTTCCATTTTTCGTTTGCCTTGTTGAGTTCGATCTTCGCCAGCGCGACCTCCGTCGCCGCCTTGTCTTTTTCATATTGTGAAACCGAGTTGTTATCCAGCAGATCATTCATGCGCTTGAGGTAACGCCGGGCGTACCTGAGCTGCTCCTTGCGATTTTCAATATCGCTGACGGACTTCGCGGTTAGCCTGGCGAGCTCGAGCTTGGCTTTCTCGACCGAAGCCTCGAGTCTTGCCAATGGCTGGCCACGGGTAACGGTTTCGCCGGTTTCAACCAGTATTTCTTCCATGATGGAGTCAACCGGACTGCTCAGCTCGACATACATCTCCGGTTTGACCAGGCAATCGAGTTCGGCTGCACGGGCCTTTTGAGTTGCAAACAAGACGATCAGCCACAGCAGGCAGAACACGATCACTAAAAACCTGCCAAGCCGCTCGTACTTGTTAGTCGAGTGCTCGGCTTCGGCGTTTTCCTGGTCTGGAACTCGTTTCATATTCATCATTCAAATCTCCCTGCAAACGCCAGCGTGCGGCGCAACTGTCGATCCTGTTTCATCAGTGCCTTGCGTATACGGCACTGCTTCTTTTCGTGACTGCGCTGGGGTAAGCGCAGAATCTTTCGGCTCACGGATGCTGGCACCGGTTTTCCCTCCCCGGCCAGGCCGGCGAGAAACTTGAGTACTGCCGGCGCGAAGTAACCGGTCAGCGCGGCGTCCTCGAGCGACAGGATCGCCTCGGCACTGCCGGGGTCGCCCTGGCGCGCGCAGCGACCGTAAAGCTGCCGATCGACGCGGTAAGAATCGTTGAGACTCAAGGAAATGACATGCAAGCCACCAAGTGCTTCAATCCCTTCTCCAAGCCCTATGTCGGTGCCGCGTCCGGCCATGTTGGTGGCCACCGTAATCGCACCCAGCTGCCCTGCCACGGCGATAATTTCCGCCTCCTGGCTATCCTGCTTGGCATTGAGTACACGATGCGGAATCCCTTGTTGTTGCAACCATTCTCCGACCTGTTCGGACTCCTCCACCGAACAGGTGCCGATCAAAATCGGGCGCCCGGTACTGTGCATCGCATTGACCCGGTTGATCAGGGCCAGCTGCTTATCCAGTAGGTCGCGATATATGTTTTCACCGTACATCAGACGTTTATTCGGCTGATTGGTCGAAACCTTGAATAAATCGAGCCCATAAACCCGGTTCATTTCGTCGCCCACTTCACTGATGGTGCCGGAAGTGCCGCTCAGGCGCAGGTAGCGACTGAAGAACTTCTGGTAACTGATACGCGCCTGTGGCTCGCGTAGTTCGCTGATCAAGCAACCCTCCTTGGCCTCGATCATCTGGTGCAAGCCCTGTTCCCAGGAGCGATCCGGCATCAGGCGCCCGGTAGATTGATCGATGATTTGAACCTTATCCTCGTTGACCACATACTCGCGGTCGCGCTGGTAAAAGTGCGTCGCGCTGAGCGCCTGCTTGACCAGCATCTCGCGCTTGCGCTTGTTGCGCCAGAGTTTGGGAAGCCTCAATACATGATCTTCCAGGGCATCCTCACCCTCGAGGGTGAGTTCGACCGTACGTGACTTTTGGTCAAGCTTGAAATGCTGATCCTCGACCAGGGTTGAAGCGACATAGAGCGCGTCGCTGTAGGTTTCGTCTGACTCATCATTGGGCAGGGTGCGGGTAATAATCAGCGGCGTGTTGGCCTCATCGATGAGGACGCTGTCGGCCTCGTCGATAATCGCGAAACAAAGCCCGCGCAGCAGTAACTGGTTATCGGCAGCCGCGCTCTGCTGGCGCTGGATCTGCCGATACTGAAAGCGCAAATCCCCGGTGTCGTCGCCTATCTCGATGCGATCGCGCAGGTAGTCGAAGGCAACCTGCTTGTTGGTGGTATGCACGATGTCTGCACGGTAGGCCTCGCGGCACTGTTGCGGTTCCATGCCATCGATTACCGGTGCACCGCTCAATCCCAGGTGCTGGTAAAGCGGCAGCATGATTTCGCAATCGCGCTCGGCAAGGTAATCATTCGCGGTAATCACGTGCACCGGGATTCCGGCCAGCGCCGCGGTACAGGCCGGTAGCGTCGTGGTCAGGGTCTTACCCTCACCGGTTTGCATCTCGGCGAGCATGCCATTCATCATCAGCCAGCCGCCGTAAAGCTGGACATCAAAATGACGTTTGCCCAGAACTCTCCCGGAGACCTCGCGGATGACCGCAAAAGATTCGATAATCAGTGATTCCTCGAGGCCCCTGCAGTGCAGCTGGTGGCGCAATTCCTGTACTACGGCATTAAGCGCTTCGTCGCTACAGGCTTGCAGTGCTTCCTCGTGACGGGCTACCTTGCGCACGATGTAACGCTGGTTGTAGCGGTTTCGCTGCAGGCGGGTACGCTGCCGTCCGAACCAGCCCGTAATCGCCTGTTCGAGGTCGTCGAGGCCGTCATCGACTCGCTGCGGGTAGCTGCCGAGCCGCAGGCCTGGTTTTATCGCTAACTCAGACACTAAACTGACTCAGAAAAACCTGGCGCAGGCGTCGATACCACTGGCTTGCCAGCGCTTCGCCGCCATGATTGACACGCACGTAGGCGCGCGTGCCGAGCGGTACCTGTGCACCATTGAATTCAGGCTTCAGGTCAACCAGGAAAATTTTTTCCTGGGTCGCTAGCTCGTTCGCCCCGTCAGGCATGACGACAAACTTACCGCCACCCGTCGTCGCCAGCGCCGCACTGGGCAGCTGGTTGGTTGCTTCGGGTGACTGGCGCAGGATTTCGGCGGAGAAATCCTGTTCAGGATTACTGGCAAAGCGAATCTCGATATCGACGACCTTCTGTCGCAACTGACCGATATGATCCTGGCTAACCGCCATACGCACCGTTGGCTGTTCGTCGTCGAGGATATAGCCCAGCAGGTCTCCACGGCGCACAAACCGTCCCGGCAGATCGTCAGCTTCGAGCAGCATGACGTTGCCATCCTTGAAAGCATTAATCGACATGGCTTTGGTTTTATCGCGCAGAAACCTGAGTTCCGATTGCGCCACTTTCAGTTCTTCCTTGACGATGCCGGCTTCGATATTACTGCTGGCTCGGCTGGCGCGATAACGCGACTTCAATTCCCTTACCCGCGCATAGGCGACCCTGGCCTCGCTCTGCAAAAAAGGATCGTGCAGTGATATCAGCGGTGTTCCCGGGGTAACGCGCTGGTCGTTTTCAACCTGCAACGCCTTCACGAAACCATCCTGCTCGACCCGCAGGTGAACTTCATCGGGTTGCCACACCACGCCCTCGCTCAGGGTATAGGACGGGATCGGCATAAAGCCGAAGAAAGCTATCAATCCGATCAGTAACGCCGTGCTTGAAGCAAGCGCACGGTTGCGTTTCTTGCCAAGGGCCGGGCTTTTGAGGATATAGAGGACTGCCTTGACCAGCGGCCGTACAATCTGGATACCAATCATCCAGGCCGCCAGCAGCACGCCCAGGTAAAAAAACTTCTCGGTTACCACGGACAGAATGAACCATAGAATTGCGAAGCGATAAGCCAGTGACAGCAGGCTGTAGCCCACGAACCAGGCGGTTTCTCCTGGTGCGCTCGCAGGCGACACGGCGTCGCGCAGTCCAAACAGGTAGCGCTGAAAGAAGTATTGCCAGTATTGCGCGGCACGTTGAAACAGGTTCGGGATGCCGATTGCATCGGCAAGCACGTAATAACCATCATACTTGAGTAGCGGATTGCCGTTGAAAAACAGCGACGAGACACCGCCGATGAGGAATATATTGAAACCAATACTCTGCACCAGCCCGGGCTGTGCCGCGAGGAAAAGCAATAGTCCGAGCGCGGCCAGGAACGATTCCACCATGATCCCGGCTGCACTGACCAGGATGCGTTTGAAGCGGCTGCGGAAGTGGGTTGCGGTCGACACGTTGACATAGGGCACCGGCATGAACATCAGGAAATTGATTCCCATTTCATGCACTTCTCCGCCCTCGAGCTTGGCACTGAAAGCATGTCCGAGTTCGTGGATAAACTTGATCGGTGGGTACAGCAAGAACATCAAAAGCAGGTTGTAAGGCGACAGCGCGTTGTAGCCGAAGTACTGGCTTATCTGGGGCCAGTTCTGTGCGGCCTGTAGGCCGGTAAAGATCATCAACGCTAACCACAGCAACCCAACCTGCTTGCTGAAGATCCAGTTCACCCTGGCCTGGTGTCGATTCAGAAAATCTTCCGGGTCCCATAACGCAAAGCGTAATGCCACCGGATTCGCGAACCGCTGTTTGAGTTTGCTGGTTTTCTGTCGCGATTGACGATCAAATAACTCTTCAACGTTGGCGATCACATCGCTCTTGAGCAGTTCTGAGTCGTACAGCTTGCTCATCAGGTCGATGATTTCTTCCTGGCCAGGTGCGAATTCGTCGAGCTGCTCGCCAATCTGGTCAAAGATTTCCTGCACTGTGCGCTTGCCATCCATCAAACCGATGAACTGGTAGGCAGCCGGGTTGAAACGATGGCTG
>JAOTXY010000007.1 GCA_029862125.1 Gammaproteobacteria bacterium
GCGATATTCAACGCCAGGCGCAACAACGTGGCAATCAGCAGGATGGTCGGGAAAACCGTGAAGTCGAGAGGTCGTAACGCATAAACCGAAACCAGCAGTACCACCAGCGCGAAAGTGATGTTGAAGGTAAACAGCATGTCCAGCGCCATTGGTGGCAGGGGTATCACCACCATCGCCAGCATCATGATGACGACTAAAGGAGCTGCGAAGCCCTGGGGATTGAATCCGCGGAGTTGAGCGCTAAGGGTTTGTCCAGCCACTAGTACTCTCCCCGGCCAGCTTTGCTGGCTTCAACGCAAGCTGAAGTGTTTGATGACGAGGCCACTATGCTTCCTCGTCCATCGGCATGTGAGGATCGGGACGCTGCGGCATTTCGCTTCCCTGATCGCGCGCGATACGTAACTGGAACACGAAAGCGAGTATCTGCGCGACCGCGAAGTAGAGATGTGCTGGAATTTCCCGGTCCAGCTTGCAGTTTGCGTAAAGCGCTCGCGCCAGGGGCGGTGCCTCGAAAATCTCGATATCGTGGAATTCAGCAATTTCCCTGATCTTGAGCGCAATCAGGTCCTTACCCATGGCAAGCACTACTGGCGCTGCCATGTTGTCGTGATCGTATTTCAACGCGACCGCGTAATGCGTCGGGTTGGTAATGATCACGTCTGCATCCGGCACCGCCTCCATCATGCGGCGCTGAGCCATCTCCTGCTGTACCTGGCGCACTTTCGACCTGACCTCGGGCTTACCCTCGGTGTCTTTCAATTCGTCGCGTACTTCCTGCAGCGTCATCTTCAGCTTTTGAGAGTGATCCCAGAGCTGGAATGGAACGTCGATAGCCGCTATCAGTATTAATGTCGAAGATACCACCAGGAAGCTCTGTCCCAGCAACCAGGCACCGTGCTCCAGTGCCAGGGCCAGCGGCTGTGCTCCCAGCCCGAGGAATTCGTCGGCCTTGCTCCAAAGGAATACCACCGCAACACTGGACACCACTACGAATTTAGCAACCGCCTTTAGCAGCTCCATCAGCCCCTTGGCCGAAAACATGCGTTTGAAACCGGCTATTGGGCTGATACGATCAGCCTTGAACGCCATCGACTCGATGCTGAAAGACCAGCCACCGATTGCCAGCGGCGTGAAAATCGCAATCACTGTCATCAGGAACATGAACGGACCGATCGCGGTCAGTGCCTCGTAGGTCGCGACGCCGAATTTTTCGAACACGGCCTGCCTGGAATAAATGTCGGCACGCGATATGGTGAATCCCTCCTGCATGAATATCGAAATATGTTCGATCATGTGTGAACCCATGAACAACAGCCCCAGGGCGCCGAAAACCATGATGGTCATGCTATTGAGTTCTTTGGAGCGCGGTACCTGACCTTTTTGCTTCGCATCGCGAAGCTTTTTCGCGGTAGGTTGTTCCGTTTTTTCCTGACCGGAGTCGCTTTCGTTCGCCATATCCGATTATCCTCAGGGTGCCACGACCGATTGCGAAAGCTGCATCGCCTGCAACATCATTTGATTGAAGCGCGGCAGAATTCCGGGCATGACCAGCAGCAGGATGATGAATCCCATGAACATCGTGACCGGAAAACCAACCGAGAAAATATTTAACTGCGGTGCTGCCCGCGTCATGACACCCATCGACAGCGTGATTACCAGCATCGAGATCAGCGCCGGGATCGCGACCCACAGAGCACCGATAAACATCTGGCTACCCCAGGCAATCAGCGACCAGAAATCAGCGCGTCCGACGCCAGTCGCCGAGATCGGCAGGCTCTCAAAACTGGACACGACCAGCTGAATCAGCATCAGGTGACCACCCAGGGCAAGAAACAACAGCGTGCCGATAATAATAAAAAACTGCGAGATCACGGGCACATTGACGCCGTTGGTGGGATCGACCATCGACGCAAATCCGAGACCCATGCTCATCGCGATTGATTCGCCAGCGATCATCAGCGCACCGAAAACCAGCTGCATCGTAAAGCCCATCGACAGGCCAATCAAAATTTGCTGTGCCGAGATGAAAAATCCCTCGACCGAGAGTGCTTCGACCTGCGGTACTTCGGGTAGTAGCGGCACGACTACGACTGACAGCACCATGGTAATAATGATCTTGACGCGGGTCGGTACCAGGCGCGTACCGATTACCGGCATCGCGATAAACATCGAACCGATGCGCATCATCGGCCAGATCAATGATCCAACGAACGCGGTTGCCTGGGCGAAGTTGAAATCCATCTGCAGATCAACCAATCAGGCCCGGGATGCCAATATAAAGGCGCTTGGTAAAGCTCAACAGCAGGTTAAGCATCCAGGGCCCTGCGATCAGTATCGACAGTAGCAACACCATGAGCTTGGGGATAAAACTCAGGGTTTGTTCGTTGATCGAGGTTGCGGCCTGAAACATACCGATCAACAAACCGATCGCGAGCGCCGAAAGCAACATTGGTGCAGTCAGCATTGCGATTACGTACAGTGCCTGCTGCGACAGGTCGATGATGGTGTCGGGTGTCATATCAGGCTCCCAGCAGGAAACTCGAGGCCAGGGTACCCATGATCAACGCCCAGCCATCAACCAGCACGAATAACATCAGCTTGAAGGGCAAGGAAATAATCATCGGCGACAACATCATCATACCCATTGACATCAGCACACTGGCAACCACCAGGTCGATGATCACGAAGGGAATGAAGATCAGGAACCCGATTTGAAATGCTGTCTTTAACTCGCTGGTGACGAAGGCAGGCATCAGCAAAGTGAAAGGCGTTTTCTCCGGGGATTCAATTTCGGCCACACCGGCAATATCGGCAAACATACGGATATCGGTTTCACGCGTTTGCGCCAGCATAAACGTCTTGAATGGCTCGGTCGCCGCCCGCATCGCGTCCATCGCCGACATCGAGCCATTCAGGTATGGCTGCATGGCTACCTGGTAAACCTGGTCAAACACGGGTGACATCACGAACAGTGTCAGAAAAAGAGCCAGTCCCAGGATGATCTGGTTTGAAGGTGTTTGCGCAGTACCCAGCGCCTGGCGCAGGATCGACAGCACGATAATAATGCGCGTAAACGAGGTCATCATCAGCAGGATCGCGGGCAACAACGTCAACATCGTCATCAGTGCCAGGATTTCCAGAGTTACCGTGTAAGTCTGGCCATCGCCATTGCCACCGTCGATCGAAATCGCCGGGATACCAGCCGACTGTGCCTGCACTTCGGGTACCACCATCACTAGCAACAAGCCGAACAGGAATTTCATCTTGACTCCCGCTCACCCATGACGCGATTAAGCTTCTCGGCGAAAGAAGACGGAGCCAGTTGTCCTTCCGGGGCATCCAGTGGCTGTGACAGGGTGTGCAGCTTTTCGATGCGCCCTGGAGTCAAGCCAACCAGGATCTGTTCCTCGCCGATTTGCAACAGTACGATTCGATCCCGGGTACCAATTGAAAGCCCCGCGATAATTTTGATCAGGCCATTTTGCGATTGCTGGTTCAGGTTGAATTTTCTGACCAGCCAGGCGAGCACAAATATCACCATCACGACCAGCAGTAACCCACCTGTCAGCTTGAACAGGTAGGGCGTCGAAAGCGGTTCCAGTGCAGGTGAATCAATTTGGGACTGCGCTAACGCCGTACTGGAGAGCAATCCGCTAAGTACCAGTATCCAGCGCATTAGCGGAGATTCTTGATCCGATCAGCCGGGCTGACCACGTCGGTCAGGCGAATACCAAACTTTTCGTTGACCACGACAACCTCGCCATGCGCCACGAGGGTGCCATTGACGAGCACGTCCATCGGTTCACCCGCGAGCCGGTCGAGCTCGACGATAGAACCCTGGTTCAGCTGCAGCAGGTTTCGAATACTGAGTTGGGTGCGACCGATTTCCATGCCCACGGTCACCGGAATGTCAAGGATAACGTCCAGCTTGACGTCACCAGAATCCGGGTTCGCGGTGTTATTCAAATGCTTTGCCGAAACCTGCTGGAATTCATCACCACTACCCTGGTCGGCAGCTTCGTCTTCAACGCTGCTATCCGACGTCGCGGCTTCCAGTTCCTCGGCCAGGTCTTCCTGTTCAACGGCCTGTTCTGTGTCATTGCTCATAAGTTAGTCTCCTACAGACTATTCCTGGTGTGTAATTGCGTTTTTGATGTCTTCGTTTTCCGGATCGTAGATCTCGATGATCTCTTCCACCTTGACGGCGGAGTTACCCTGATGCTCGCCAAACTGACCGCGGATAATCGGCAGCTCTTCGGCAAGAACCATGACTTGCTCGGGTAAATCGATCGGTATGATGTCGCCGGCCCTAAAGTTGATCAGATCGGAAAGCGGCACCTGCTTCTCGACGAACAGGGCTTGCATATTAATCTTGGCGTGCATCAATTCTTCCTTGAGAAGAATGGCCCAGCGTTCGTCGATATCGCCACGATCGCTCTGCACGCCGGTGTCGAGCAGATTTCGGATCGGTTCGATCATCGAGTACGGGTACACTACCTGTATATCCCCTCCGCCACCTTCGAGCTCGACATGGAAAGTTGAAACCACGACAACTTCGGTGGGGCTGACGATGGTCGCCATCTGCGGATTAACCTCGTGATTGTGGGAGTTGAAATTAACCGACATGACGGGCTCCCAGGCCTTCACCAGGTCCTCAAAGCAGATCTGCACAACCTTGTCGATAACCCGCAATTCGGTGCCGGTAAATTCGCGATCCTCGATCTTGGCCTGAATGGTGCCGTCACCACCAAAAAAGTTGTCGACCAGAACGAAGACCAGTTTGGGATCCAGCATGATCAACCCGGTGCCCCGCAACGGCGCCATTTTTATCAGGCTCAAACTGGTCGGCACATCCAGGGTCTGGATATACTCGTTGAACTTGACCATCTCGAGGCCTGTTACCGAAATTTCCGGTGACTTGCGCAGCAGGTCGAAAAAACTGATGCGAAAGTAGCGTGCGAAACGCTCGTTAATCATTTCCAGGGTCGGCAGGCGTCCGCGAACGATGCGCTCCTGGTTGTTGAAGTCGAAAGGCATGGCTTCGCCATTAACTTCAGCGTTATCCGATGATGTATCGATAACGCCGTCGTCGACGCCGCCAAGCAGGGCATCGACTTCGTCCTGGCTGAGAATGTCGTCACTCAAGATTATTCCCCTACTGCATCACAAAGCTGGTGAAAAAAACGTTGTCGACTTCACCACCCGAGCCATGCTTGTTTATTACGGTTTGCACCGTATCCAGTGCCGATTTTTGCAGGCGCTCCTTGCCTTCGGGGACACGCAGTTCGGCCGAACTTTGTTGACCGAACAGGACCACCAGGTTATTGCGTATCAAGGGCTTGTGCTTTTCGAGTTCTTCGGCGACATCGTCGTCGAAAGTCAGTACCTGCATTGAAATCTGCAGGAATCCAACCGGATCCTCGGGCGCCAGGTTTACCGTAAAGGCAGGCTTCAGATCGATGTAACTGGCATCGCCCCGAGAAACTTCGACTTCTTCCATGACCTCGGTTTCGGCAGTGTCATCGCCCCCGACGATCAACAGGGTGCCACCGACCGAACCACCGACCAGCAATATCACACCCACAATGATGAAAATTAGTTTTTTCTTGCCGCCGCCGGTTGCTTCGGCTTCGGCCTGTTGCTCTTCTTCCGCCATTTTTTGGATTCCTGTCTGTTAACAGATACCTAAGGCTGAGCAATTCCTATGCCAAATAATTTTCCTTTTACTTTTCAGATAGTTATATTAATCAAAATCAAAGTAGACAGTTTTTTGACAGTGTTTTCCGGCTTAGAGACAATAACTTGTCGGCGGCTGGTTTGAAGGGACTAAAAAGATTGCGGCGCGAACGCCGCAATAAGGGGGTAATCAGGCGAAGGTGTCTACAATTCCGTCGCCAATGAAATAATTAACCGCATCGCGCTGCTGATGGTCGAAATCCGGGTCCTGGTAAGATTCATCCTGCTGATCAGCGTCTGCACCGGGGCTCGTTTGCGAACGGGCCTGCTGCTGGTCCTGGCGCTGTGAAACATCGACGCTTACATTCTGATAACCGCTTTCCTGCAAAAAGTCGCGCAGACGAACCGAGGCGGATTCAATCAAGTCGCGGGTTTGCGCATGCTGAGTCTGAAAGATAACCGTGGTCGCATCGTCAGCAAGTTTAATTTGCACATCGAGTTTGCCCAGGAATGGCGGATCAAGCCGAATATTTGCCGTATTTTGCTTCTGGTTAATCATCCAGTTGACGCGCTCACTCAATCCACTACCCAATTGCGTTGAATCCGGGTTGCGTGCCAGTGTCAGCGTCTCAAGATGGGTTGGAAAGGTATAGGATTGGGTCGTGGCTGTCAGCGGAGGCGATAAAGCCGAAAATGCCTGGGCCGCGCTTGTCGACAGGGCGACGTTTTGCTGTGATGTATTTGCGCTCGGCTGCGCCGGGATTTCGAGATTTCGATACTCGGGAGTGCTGATATTGAGCATATCGCGAGCGGTTAAGCTGTCAGCGACCGGTATCTTTTCGGCTAACGACAAAACCCTGTCCGTGATCGGCACAGTAGCAGCAGCAAGGTCCCTGGTTACATTCTGAATCAGGCCTTTTGGATTCCTTTCAGCAGGTACGGAGCGATCCCCCCCTGCTGGCACGGCAACAGGGATTGCAGGTTGCAGTGTCAATCCAGCCAGGTCCGCAGGCCGTAAGGGAGGCGGTGCCGTCCCGACATCCGGGATACGCGTTTTTCCAACAATCCCGGCTTGGTCAACAAGCCTGGCTGCTGGCAACAGATCTTTACTGATGGTTCGAGGAGATTGAGGAGCAACGATTTTATCCCTGGCAATAACCTGGTCTGACTCGGCGACCGGGGATTTACCCATCACCGCCACAAAATCCGCCGCCACGGGCCCTTTATCCGTTATCCCCTGCAGCGAGGCTACCCCACGCGGTTGTGGAGCGACCGTGGGCGGCCGGGTTACTCTTGACAGACGAGCTGGCAGGACTTCGGAACTGGCTGGCCTGATAACCTCGGCAACAGCTACTTGCGTCACTGAAGGCGCAACCGTCTTTGCAAACATGTCCTGTTTTGCTATTTCCGGCCCGGCATCATCCGGCAAAAGATTTCCGCCGATGGGCAACGGTTCGCCCTTTTCCCCGCTTGTCGGCGCATTTAGCATGCCGCTGATATCAGGCCCTGGGATTTGTTTTACGGGGTTAACGACAGGTTGCGGCAGTATATTTATGCCGGGATCAGAATCCCGCTTGAACATGCCCGGATCGTGCAATGGAACCTCACCATCGGTTACCACCAGTGGCAGCTCCGGGGTCATCTCGGAGGTTTCCGTTTGTATCGGTAGCTTTTCTAAAAAATCTTTAAAATCAACGCCTTGGCCTTCTTTTTCGGACGCCTGGGGGAGCTGTTGGGAAAACAAACCGGCAAAGCTGTCCGCACCTGATTCCACCACCATGGAAACGTCCTGTTGCTCCAGGGTGAGCGCGGTTAAATCGGTCAGCATTATATTCATCTGGTCATCCAGTCAGTTCTTTTGGTGTTGCGATTTTCTAGCTATTGCATGGACTGAATGCATCATGCGTGCCAGTTTTGTTGAATCGTCTTAGCGGCGGTTAAATTTACGCTGCGC
Organism: Gammaproteobacteria bacterium; assembly: GCA_029862125.1. Lineage (GTDB taxonomy): Bacteria > Pseudomonadota > Gammaproteobacteria. Next base: position 7,631 of record JAOTXY010000007.1, read on the forward strand.
AAATTCATCGAGTGCTTTCTGCTCTTTGCGCTCCTGCTCTACAAACTCCTGCTGTTGCAGCTTATCAACTACCTTGTGCATCTTCTTCGAATCGATGCGCATCGCATTCCAAAGCCGTCGTTTCTGTAACAGTTCCTGCTGGCGCAACTCAACCACTTCCATCTGGCGTTCAATGGTCTGATCGAGTTGCTGCAGGAAGCGGTTGAACTCCTGCAGTTCATGTGGCGTAAAAACACCAATGTCGTATTTTTTCTTCTCCAGGTATTCAAGCTTGTAGTTCTGCAGCTGAACTTGACGGGCCTGTTCTATTTCAAGCAGGTTCTGACTCACGGCAACTTCCTGCAGTGCGCGCTGCTCTTTTTTATCGGTATGCTGAACCACCGGGTGTAAACGCTGGGAACGAGTCATAGCTTACCCAACCAGTTCGCCACTTAACGGCTGATCCACCTGCACATCCGCCGATTGATCCACCGGCGTATCGTCCGCAACGGGCCGCTCGTCATCCCCGGTATTAATCAGCACTTCGGCTAACTGGGTGCGACTGCTGTCAAAACTGACCGAGTGGTTCATATTCTGGGTGATAAATTCGATCAGCTGGGGGTGCATCCGAATCGCGCGATCGATCGCAGGATCGGATCCCTGCTGGTATGCGCCAACGCTTATCAAGTCACGATTTTGCTGGTAGAGACTGTAAATATGCTTGAAATTCTGGGTCATGCTCATGTGCTCGGGTGTCGTAATCTGGGGCGTCAGCCGGCTAATCGAAGATTCGATATCGATCGCGGGATAGATGCCGGTTTCCGCCAATTGACGCGACAGTACGATATGCCCGTCGAGAATAGCCCGGGCGGCGTCGGCAATTGGATCGGCGTGATCATCGCCCTCTACCAGGACCGTATAAAACGCGGTAATCGAGCCGGCATTATCGGCACCGTTTCCGGCGCGTTCGACTAACTGGGGAAGACGGGCGAAAACCGAAGGTGGATAGCCCTTGGTCGCCGGTGGCTCACCGATGGCCAGGGCAATTTCTCGCTGCGCCTGGGCAAATCGGGTGAGTGAATCCATCAGCAACAGCACATTTTTCCCCTGGTCGCGGAAGTACTCGGCGATACTGGTAGCCTGCATCGCGCCATGGATACGCATCAACGGCGAAGAGTCCGCCGGTGCGGCCACGACAACCGCCTTGCGTAATCCCTGTTGGCCCAGGATTTCCTGGACAAATTCTTTCACCTCGCGGCCGCGTTCACCGATCAATCCGACGACGACGATATCGGCCTCTGTATAGCGGGTCATCATGCCGAGCAAAATCGATTTGCCCACCCCGCTTCCGGCAAATAAACCCATACGCTGACCCCGACCAATCGGAAACAACGCGTTAATGGCGCGAACGCCTACATCGAGTTCTTCGTGAATCGGGGTTCGATTCAGCGGATTGATCTCCTTGCCCTGCAATGGATACTTCTGGTGTGCTCGTAAAGGTCCCTTGTCATCCAACGGCCTGCCGCGCCCGTCGATAACCCGGCCCAGCAATTCCGGGCCCGCCAGCACGTCGGATCCCTGTCGCATCGGAATCACGCGCGCATTCGGCACCAGCCCGCGAACCTCTGCAGTCGGCATCAGGTAAAGACTATCGCCGGAGAAGCCGACGACCTCGGTTTCGACGCGGTCACCCCTTGAATTAACGACGTCGCAACGCGCCCCGGTCGGTGCCTGGCAACCAACCGCCTCGAGCGTCAAACCGACCATGCGAGTCAGCACGCCTTCGACTACCGGACTACCAAGATGTCTCGATTCGCTGCCTGTCCGCGCCAGCGAAGTCATCCAGCCCCGGGTCGCCTTTTCGATTAGTGGATTGGGCACTAGTCCTGCTCCCTTTCGCCACCCAGAACCGAAGCCGCCAACTCTGACAGCCTATTTTCAAGTGTCGCATTGATGGCCGATGGGGGCGCATTTATCTCGCAACCACCGCGTGTAATCATCGGATCTTCAACCAGTTTCCAGTTATGTTCTTCATCGCTGGTTTCGATCGACAGCGCGTTACGCACCAGTTGCGCGTCTTCCGGATGCAAAACGATCGAAATATTGCGCTGCATTCCCGGTAGCAGCTGAACCGAGTCGCGTATCAAGCCAATAATTTCACCCGGTTCGACCTTCAACTCCCGTCGTACCAACTGCTGCGCCAGGGTTACGGCAAGCTGGGTTAATTGATGTTCGATATCCTCGTTTAGCGCTTGCAGAGGATGTTCAAAAAAATCGATTAATTGCAGTAACTGCTGCTGTAACTCGCGCGTCTCCTGCTGGGCACGGACCAGTCCCTGCTGGTAGCCCTCTTCCTCGGCCTGCGCTCTCCATTGATCGATATCGTTGGCGGTCGGGATCGAGGCTTCATGCTCTTCGCGGTAGCGAACCACGCGACTGGGGTCGGCATCCATTACCGGTGCGTGCCATTTTTCGACCTCTTTGTCAGCCATCATTCCTGTTTTCTCATTGCATTTCTATTAGCCCGGTGCCAGCAAATGCCAACCTAGACCATTTGCTCGCCACCGCCGGAAAGCATGATCTCTCCGGATTCCTCGAGCTTGCGAGCGACGCCGAGGATCTCCTTTTGCGCAGCCTCGACTTCGCTGAGCTTGACCGGACCCTTGGCTTCCATATCTTCGACCAGCATCTCCGCGGCGCGCGAGGACATGTTTTTGAGAAACTTCTTCTGCATCTCGTCGTCGACCCCCTTGAGCGCCAATGACAGCAGGTCGGTCGAGACCTCGCGCATCATGGTCTGGATACCACGATCGTCGACGTCACGCAGGTTCTCGAACACAAACATCATATCTTCGATCTTGGTCGCGAGTTCTTCGTTCTCGGTGCGTACCTGTTCCATGAGTTCGTTCTCAATCGTAGTGTCGATGGAATTCAGTATATCTGCGGCGGTTCTTTCGCCACCGACCATTGAAGACTTGACGTTCTCGTTGTCACTGAAATAACGCTCCATAATCGAGTCGAGTTCCTTGATTGCGGCCGGCTGCACTCCTTCCAGGGTTGCAATCCGCATCAATATTCCGGCACGGCTATCTTCGGGCAGGTGGGTCAGCACGCGTGCGGCGCTGTCGGCTTCGAGATACGACAGCACGATGGCCACAATCTGTGGGTGCTCGAGTCGAATAATTTCTGCTATCGCCTTGGGATCCATCCACTTCATCGACTCGAGGCCGTTGCTACCGCTACCCATCAGGATTCGATCGATGACGCTGCCCGCTTTATCGCCCAGGGCCTTTTCAAGCATGCCGCGGATATAGGTGTCATTGCCAATACCGAGGGCAGTCTGCGATTCAAGCACATCGAAAAAGTCGTCGATTACAAATTCCACCGTCGGACGCGATACATCGTTCATCGTCGCCATGGTGGATCCCACCTTCTGCACTTCCTTGGGACTCATGTGCTGCAAAATCTGCGCAGCGACATCTTCGCCCAGGGTTAGTAACAGGACGCCGGCCTTTTCTGCGCCCTTGACCGAGGTCGAGCCTTTATCAACTTGTTCATCAGCCACTATTCGTCACCCACCCAATGTTTCATTACGTTTGCGACCCGTGCTGGATCATCCATAACCACGGTTCGTGCCATATCTACTTTCTGCTCGTAAGTCGCGTCCTTGCGCCTGACCATGGCCGCAGGGTTGTTGGGATCGCTGGCTAAATCAGGGATGCCATAATTCTGCCCTCCGGCTTGCTGACCCGGCATGGCGTATTGCATCGGTGTCGGTGAACCGAGGTTGTGAACAGCGCCGGAATCCGAGCTACCCGCAGCACTGGTAGTTTCGGCATCATTATTTTTCAGTGACAGCGAGCGCAGTGCCGGGCGCACGAAAATAAAGTAAACGATGATCAAACCGAGCGCTCCCAGCACCTGCTTGATCAGGTTGACAATCCAGGCTTCGTTTAGCAGGCTTCTCCAGGCCGGAACCGCTTCAACCACGGGCTCTTCGACTTCGAGGAACGATGCATTTATGACGCTAACCGAATCACCCCGGTTGGCGTCAAAGCCTATGGTTTCCTTGACCAGGTTGGTGAAGCGTGCGATTTCTTCATCGCTATAGGGTGTCTTGGAAATGCTACCGTCGTCCGCGGTAACCTGCTTTTCATCGATAATCACCGCTACCGACAGGCGCTGTACGCTGCCGACCGGATTACTGGTATGACTGATGACACGATCTACCTCGTAATTGCGCGTCGCCGAACGATTCTGGTTAGTTGGGATTTCTTCCGCGGCAGCGCCTGTCGTTTCAGCGCCGGCCTCCGTTTCGACTTCAATCCTGCCGGCCGCGGAGGGCTGATTGCTAAGCGCACCGGGGATCCCCAATGCCTGGGAAAAACTGCGGTTTTCTTCTTCGTTGATTTGCTCGCTACGAATCACGCTACGCTCGGGATCATAAGCCTCGCGCGTCGATTCAACCGCGGAAAAATCAAGCTGGGCGGCAACCTGCGCATTCACTTTACCCTCGCCGACTATCGGTTGAAGCAGGTTAATAATTCGGTCGGCAAAGTTGTCTTCGAGTTTGCTGGTATATTCGAACTGTCGGGTCGTCAATGACATGCCTTCGTCTTTCTCGCTGGTCAGAAGCCGACCAAACTGATCGACCACCTTGACCTCGGTGCTTTCCAGCATCGGGATACTGGAAGCTATCATCTGCACAATAGCTTCCACCTGCCCGGGATTCAGTACCCGGCCCGGATGCAACCTGACCACCACCGAGGCACTCGGCTTGGTGCGATTGCGAATAAAAATTGATTGCTCCGGTATTGCCAGGTGTACCCGCGCCCTGTCGACCGAGCGTATCGACTCAACCGAACGTACCAGCTCAGCCTCGACGGCATGGTTATAGCGCGCGGTTTCAATAAACTGGCTGGTACCGAGGCCCTGGTCCTGCTGCAACATTTCGAGGCCCTTGGCAGTACCATCCGCCAGACCCTGCGAGGCGAGCAACAGGCGTGCTTCAGACAACTTGGCCTGGTCTACGAGCAGGGTGCCCGTGTTCGCCTCCAGCTTGAATTCGATATCTTTTGACATCAACGTGTCAGCAATCTGGGCCGCATCCTTACCCGACATATTGGTATACAGCGGTGCATAATTCGGCTCCGCAGTCCATAACACGACGACCATACCGACTGCGATCGCGGCGGCTAGCCCGACGAGCTTGCTGATATGGCGTACCGCACGAGACTGGGCCACGGCATCGATAGGGTTAATCTGTCGCGGCGCTACTGCCACTATCCCCTGTCCATCCTGCCCGGGTACACCCTGTTGGTTTACGGTTGCTTCAGCCATGTTTTACACCGACATGTTCATAACATCCTGATAGGCGCTCAGGAGCTTGTTACGGACCTGCGTCAGGGCCTCGAACGAAATGCGGGACTTCTGTACCGCGATCATGACTGCAGAAATATCGACATCTTCACCCAGTTCAAACGCCTTCGTCAGAGACGAGGCCTGCATCTGCGTTTCATTTACCTTGCCGATTGCCTGCTGCATCAGGTCACCAAAACTCTGCTCCTGCTCCGTTTTGACCTCGGGTTGCATCGCCTGGCCCTTGGCCAGGGATTCGATTGCCTGCATCTGACTTAACAAGTGGTTCTGTGCGTTATTAATCATGAAATTCCCTACTGGTCGATTTTTTGACGGATTTAGCCCCAATCCGCAGATCAGGTCTAAAACTGTTAACTTTTTGACATTTAATCGGTTTCACTGCTCTTTTCGGGCATCTTCTGGATAGTCAGCAACAATCGCGCCAACTTTCCCTAATTTCCAACGCCACCTTGGGAGAAAGGTCGCGAAAGGCGCTCCCAACCGGCGCAAGCGCCGGTTGGTCCATCCATGGAATCGCTTGGAGCCCGAAGCGTCGGACCGCGGCATCCATGCCTCGCTACACTTTCGCGACCTTTCTCCCAAGATGGCTAAAATATTCGGGGCGTGATCATCGGTACATCTTTGCTGGACGCTGCGCAACAGGGATGTTGCGCGCGAGCCTACATGGACGTATTCACGGCGTTCCAGCAAAGATGTACCGATGATCACGCCTTTAGATTTAGTCGGGGAGCGAGGCACCGGCATCGCGCAGCTTGGCGAGCTTGTAGCGCAAAGTGCGTGGACTGATACCGAGTTTTTCAGCCGTTTTCTTGCGGCTGCCCTTGAAGTTACGCAGGGTCTCAAGAATGACCTCGGTTTCCCGATCACGCAGATCTGAATGCAACTTGCCGTTATCCTCGAGCAACGGTTCGAGTGGAACCTGTTCGATGCTACTTTCCAGCATGATGTCCTGTGGCAGGATTTCTTTGCCCTGCTTCAGGATCAGGGCCCGTTGTATCACGTTATCAAGCTCTCGCACGTTACCCGGCCAGCTGTGCTGAGATAAAGTTTCGCAGGCCGCCTCGGAAAGCTGGATCGATTCGCCGGCCGCGCGGCTGTATTGCGCAAGAATCTTGCGTGCGACAGGGACGATATCATCGGGGCGTTCACGCAACGCGGGTATCGAAATAGGAAATACATTGAGCCGATAAAACAAATCTTCACGAAAGCGTTTTTCACGTACCTCGTGGCGTAAGTCACGGTTAGTCGTGGCGATGATACGTACGTCCAGCTCGATAACCTGGTTGCTGCCGAGACGCTCTACTTCCTTTTCCTGCAGCACTCGCAGAATTTTTGCCTGCAATCCAAGGTCCATCTCGGTAATTTCGTCCAGCAGCAAGGTACCGCCCTGGGCCTGCTCAAATTTGCCCATGGTTGCCTTGTGTGCGCCGGTAAAGGCACCCTTTTCGTAACCAAATAGCACGGCCTCGAGCATGTTTTCGGGAATCGCCGCGCAATTGATCGCGACAAACGGCTGCCTGGAACGTGCTGATTGCTGGTGGATGAATCTCGAATAGATCTCCTTGCCGACTCCACTCTCGCCGGTGAGCAGGACCGAGGTATCGGTGTTAGCAACGCGCCTGGCCATTTCCAGGATTTCCCGGCTAGCCATGTCCACGGCCACAAGATCGTCGTCCGTTGGCAACGGGTTTCGAATCTGCTTGCGCACCGTACTCACCAGGCTTGATACCTCGAAAGGTTTTACCAGGTAATCGACCGCCCCCGCCTGGATCGCATCCACGGCCTGCGGGATAGAGCCATAAGCCGTCATCAAGATCACCGGCACATCGATTTGACTGCTGCGAATCGACGACAACAGCTCGTAGCCGTTGCCCGGGCTCATCTGCACGTCACTAAGTACCAGGGATGCCGAATGGCTGGCCAGGAAACGCTCCGCGGCAAGGCCGTTTTCAGCCTCGTGAAAACTGATTTCATTGAGCTGCAGCGTATCGCATATTGCCTCGCGCAGATCTTCATCATCTTCTACTACCAGTACATCAACCATGGTCTAGCTCCATTGTTTTAATTTATTGACTTCAGGTATTGCTAACTTGAGTTTTCATCGCCTGCCTGCAAGGCAGGAAAATACGAAAACGACAACCGCGACCGGGGCGGGAAAATACCGCGATACGACCCTGGTGCGATTCGATAACAGCCTTTACCACCGCAAGCCCGAGTCCGGTGCCATCAGCCTTGGTGCTGAAAAAAGGGTCAAAGATGTGTGCACGTGTATCCCGATCCATGCCGCAGCCATTGTCTTTTAGCGAAATTGACAATAAGCCATGTATGGTGGTGGCAATCCTGATGTCGATTAGAGGTTTTTGCTCGCAGGCCTGCAGTGCGTTCATGCATAGATTGGCGAGCGCACCAAGCAGGGCGTCCTTATTCCCCTGCAGTTCCACTTCACATTGCTGACCCTGCAGTTGCAATACCGCGCCACGTTGCTGCAACTGGAGTAGTAACTGATCGTTGAGTTCGGTAAACAGGTCGGCCACCGAGAAACGAGTCATGACGAATTGGCCACCATGGGCGAACACGAGCATATCGTTGATCAGTTTTTCGATATGTCGGCTGCGTGCCAACGCCTTCTGACAAAAAGATCGCGTGGTCTCGCTATCGAGGACAGTGTCGACACATTGCGACAGGTAAAGCATCGTCGACGCCAGCGGCGTTCTAATCTGGTGCGCAAGGCTCGCCATCATCTTGCCCATGGTTACCAGGTGTAGATTCTGTTGTGCCGTACGTTGAAGTTCGCGGGTCTGGGTGACATCACTAAGCAACAGAACCTGGCCGGGCGCGTAGCCAAGGGGACGGGTCGAGATACTGAATTGCCTGCCATCGGCGGTTTTCAGTTCCCCCTGGTCCAGCTCCGGTAGAAATACACGTTTTACAATTTCCCGCCAGGGCTCCTGCAACAGCGGCGTATCCAGCAGCAGGCGCGCACCCTCGTTGGCTTCAGCGACTTTACCCTGGCGGTCCAGTACCACGACCCCACCCGGTATCGCGTCAATCAATCGGGAATTGGCACCAGCTTCGGTCTGCGCCTCGGCCGGCTTGATGCGATCAACATTCTGGCTGATTTGCTCGACGCTGGCGTTCAGGGTCTCCGAGAGGCGATTAAATTGCTCAAACGCACCCTGCAGGCTTTGTAACGCTGGCGTTTCGTTTAGTTTTTGATTTTCCACCCCGAACAGGGTGCACAAGACAAACCAATTGCAATAAGTCTATGTATATCAATTAGTTAGAATTTTAATTTTTTGCGAATGACAGAAAAATGACGCTATTCGGTGCGTTCTATTTGATATTTGCGCATTTTTTCGACGAGTGTGGTACGTCTCATATTGAGCATGGTTGCGGCGCGCGCAACCACGTTACCGGATTTTGACAGGGCTTGTTCGATCAACGATACCTCGATATCGGTCAGGTACTTCTTCATATCGATACCCTCGCCCGGGAGCTGGCTGAGGTTGGGTTCCGACATCGACACCATGACATCGTCGGTGGAGGCTTCGCTGATTTCCAGATTACCCTCGCTTTGATACTTCTCCGGTAAATCCTTTGAATCCACAACACCATGCGGAAACAAAATCGCCAAGCGTTCGATCAGGTTTGCCAACTCACGCACATTTCCCGGCCAGGGGTATTGCTGCAACATTGCAATCGCTTTCTTACTCAGCCGCACTGAACCGCGGTTCTCACGTTCGATACGCGCTATCATTTCATGAATCAGCAGCGGAATATCGGATTGGCGTTCACGCAGCGGTGCCACTTCGATTGGAAAAACATTGAGTCGATAAAACAGGTCTTCGCGAAATTTACCCTCTTCTATCAACTCTTCGAGTCGCCGATGAGTTGCGGCAATGACACGCACATCGGCCTTGATCGACTTGTTGCTGCCAACCTTTTCATAACAGCGTTCCTGTAAAACGCGCAGTAATTTGACCTGCATCGGTAACGGCATGTCACCGATTTCGTCGAGAAAAAGCACGCCGCCCTCGGCGAGTTCGAAACGCCCCTGGCGCGCGCTAATCGCGCCGGTAAAGGCCCCTTTTTCGTGGCCAAATAACTCGCTTTCCAGTAAATCTGCCGGGATCGCGCCGCAGTTAATCGGAATAAAGGGTTTTTTGCTGCGCGAAGACTGCGCGTGGATATTGCGCGCGATCACTTCCTTGCCGGTTCCCGAATCTCCCAGCACCAATACCGATGCATTGGTATCCGAAACCTGGTCGATCATCAGGTTAATGCGTTCGATGGAGTTACTGTTTCCGATCAGTGGCTGACACTCGCGATTGTCCATGCGGCGTTCGCGTTTATTATGCTTACTCGCCTGATCGAGAACCTGGGATAGGGAGTAGTAATCAGACTGGAAGCACAGCCCGGCAATAAATGGCAGTTGAACCACGATTTCAAGCGCGCTCAATTCTGACTTGTCAGCCAGTAGAACCACCGGGTACTGGCATTTATCTTCCTTGTTACGCTCGAGGAAAAACCTGGAAATATCGTCACCGTCAATACTGAATATGGCGAGATAATTGAATAGTTCCCGGCGCGGGATATCGGGCAGCTGATCGGGAGTGATTAGCCTTGCTTCAACCTTGATAAAACTGAGTACTGCGAGAAAAGAATGTCCGCGTGTATTATTGGAATCAACGACCAGGACCTCGCTACCGTCCCGGTTTCCACCCTGTTCCGCCATCTGTTGCAACCCCCTGCTACCAGGAAAACAATCCCAGCCAGTTTTTTGACGACCCTGGAATTTAATTAAAATTCTAGCCTAGTATGACAATATATCGGCGCATAAAATCCGACTTTTTAGATTAAATATTTCAATCGATCAGGTATCGATTTATTTGGGGTACGAGTCGTTACTCAGGTAGGCACGAGTCGCTTTTGACGCGATTCGTATACGTTTTTGCTGCAGGATAACCGATTGTTTGAACAGGTTGAGTTTTTCCACAACCTGCTGATTCAAGCTTTGCAGGTGCTGTGCCTTGATTCGGTCGACATGCTCGATCGAATCTGCAAACGCTTGTTCTATATAGATTTTTCTCTGCGCCTCAAGCTCCTCGACGCGCTCAAATTCGCCTTCCTCGAGTATCTCGAGAATTTCATCAGTCAGCTTAATCGCCGCGCTCAGGGCTTCCTGCTGGTTCATAATTGGAATAAGTTGCCTAGGCACCGGTTTCTTTTGCCGAGTCGGGTATTTGCTCCCAGGCGGACTTGATTGTGAGCAAAAGATCGCTTATTTCATTGAGCCTCGCTATATCGTCGCTCATATTGGCTTCGGTCAAGGCAATAATCATGTACTGGTAAAGGTCTGACAGGTTCGCGGAGAGCTCTCCTTGCTGCGAATGGTCAAGACACCCTTCGAGACCGCCAATGATTGAAATGGCTTTACCGATACATTCACCTTTTTGCGCTGTTTCATTGCGCTCTATGGCTCCCCTGGCCTGGGCGATTCGCTCCATGGCACCATTCATCAGGCGCAGGATCAGCTCGTGTGGGTCCGCGTACGCGATAGAACTATTGTCTGCGGACTGGTACTGGTTTACGGCTTTAAGTGCGACATTTGTCATTTTGGTTTTCGCTCCATGGTCTGGTTCTATATCAGGTTATCGTCTCTTACCCTATTTTCTTGAGTAAACAGTCGAAATTAGTCGTTACTATTGATCGTGTTCGGTTTGGGCAGGTTTGCGAGCTGCTGGGTCAGGAAGCTGCTGGTCTGGTTGAACTGCGCAATGAGTGCATCCAGTGCTGAGAACTGCCGAATCAGGCGCGCCTCGAGGGCCAGTATCCTGTCTTCGAGTCTGAAACGTTCGTCTTCAATATCTTCGAGACCTTCATTCAAGCTCTCTTCACGGGAAGCAATCGTGCCATCTGACAGCAAAAAGGCATCCAGAATACCATCCAGCGTACCCGCCAATCCATTTGATACGGTCACGGTTCCCCGATTACCGGGAGTATTGGTCAGGAGCTCAACCGACAGTCCGTTACTGGGGCCCGACTCGCTGGTGAAAATCTGCCCATTTGCGGTCGCAATGACGCCATCAATGGTCACCTCGCGTCCGGTGTCTGTGCCATCAACTCCAGTCGAGACCGAAAGACCGAGGTCAGCGAAAGTGTTGGTATCGACCCTGGTGATTTCGACTGTCGATGAGGGCCCGCTACTGTCCGAAGTAATCAAGAAGCGATCGGCAGTCGCGTCGTAGGTTACCGTGACCGTGGCATTACCTGACAACCTGGTATTAATCCTGCCCTGCATCATCGTTGCCAGGTCAGCCTCGCTATTGTAGGTGCCATTGCTGAAGTTGAAATTTCCAGTCGAAAACCCGTCAACAATGATCCCAAATCTCCTATTATCATTAGCGTTGCTGATTACTATGGGTGTTGCGGCAACCGGGCCGCTACCTGTCAAAACACCTTGGGTCAGGACTTGAGATACATTGATTGCATAGTCCCCGGGCTCGGTATCCGACGTAGACGACACGTAACTGACCCCGGGATCAGTTGTTATTCCCTTTATGCCGAACAGGGCCTCTACCTCGGATGGGTAATTATCCAGTGCATCCGAGAGTTTGGCACTGTCGATGTCGAGGGTGCCGTTCGAGTTGGTGGTAATACCAATGTCGACCAGTGACTTGATATTACCCTGCAGCCCGGAAATGCTGCCAAACAGGACGCTGCGAATCTGGCTGCTGATGCTGCGCACGGTAAAATCGCCAATCAGTACGCTGCCGGTACCGGTTTCGGCATCGTAACTGGTAAGTGACTTGATACTCTCGGTCAATTCGTTGTAAGCCTCTACGAAACCATTAATCGTTGCGGTTATCTCGGCACGATCTTCGTTTACGTCGACATTGACGATATTGCCAACATCCGCTTTCAGCAGATCCAGCGTGACCCCATTAATCGCTCCGCTGATCGAATTAGTATCGCGGGTGATTCCAAGCCCGTTAATCGTCAGCGACGCATCCTGGGCCTCAACATTTTGAATCAGGCTGCCCTGTGCCGAAGCGTTGAACGCCAGTTGCGACAAACCCGCGTTATCGTTGTCGTTACCATCACCGTCGGCCGTTACCGTCAGCTCCATGCTGTTGGCAGCACCGGTGTCTTCCGAGGTGAACACCAGTCGGTAACCGTTGGTACCATCGTCAACAATCGACGCCTGAAAGCCGAAATCATTATCGTTAATGTAATCTCGTAAGCCACTGACGGTATCGTTGCCATTAGCCGCACTGATATCGATAGCCTGCGGGGGCCTTGCCGGGTCGGGCGTAAACGAGTAAGAAGGACTAGTGGTTGTTGTGCCAAACTGGACTGTCAGCGTGCCGCTGCCGATCACGTCATCGACCGTAGCGAAGGCGGTTGCTGCACTGGTTGCCAGCGACTGCGCCTTGGCCATGGCCAATACTTCGACCGAGTAGCTGCCAATGTCGGCAAAACTTTCCACCGAAGTCGAAAATACCGATGCATCGGAGGCAGTGATCGCTTTTGCATTAAAAGCAGACGAATTCTTGAGCCCGTCAAGACTGGTTTGAAACTGGGACAACGAGCTACGCAGTAATCCGAATGCTGACAACTCAGTGGTGAAGTTTAGCTGCTTCTGGTTGAGACGGTTTTCGACAGGCGCACGTTCAGCTTCGATCAGGCCCGAAACCAGCGTTCCCAGGTCCAGCCCGGAACCGACACCGAGTGAAGTGATTGCCGCCATATGATTCTTCCTTTCCTTTATTAACTTACTTTCCAGGACCAGGCCTCTGCCTGGTCATTTAACCGAAAATGAGAAGGGGCAGTTTTACCTCCCCCTTCTCAAGTATGCTTTAAGTTTTAACAGCAAGAAATGGACCAGATTTACTAGGTACTATCAGAAAATAGTAATCCCTGGCCTATTTCATTTTGACTCACTGCATCTTCCTGAAATTCACGAAGCTGCGACGCTATTGCCAGTACTTCTTTCGACGGAATCTGTCGAATCAATTCTCCGCTTTCCGTATCAACGACCCGAATCACGGTTTTACCGCTGTCCTCATCCATGTTGAACGATAAATCGCGCTGTACACTTTGTACAATTTCGTTGATCTCGCTTACCGCCTGGCGAACCTCGACGGTATTTGCGGTCTCGGGTGGCTGTTGTTTACCGTTAACCGGCAAAGCCTGGCCACCTTTTTCTGGCAAACTGGCTACGTCAGGCTTCGCGACCTGTCGTGAGTTTTTAGCAGCGCCGCTCAATGCCTTGATTGACGCTATGCTTGAAATCTCGTTAGCCATGTTAGTTCTCCGTTTGAAGAGATGACTGGCATAAAATCATGCCAGTCACTCATTCACCTGTTACTGGAGTAACGCCAGAACGTTCTGCGGTAAGGCGTTAGCCTGCGACAGAATCGCAATACCGGCCTGCTGCAGAATCTGGCTCCGAGTCAGCTCGGCAGTTTCCGCCGCGAAGTCCGCGTCACGAATCCGTGAACGAGCAGCCGACAGGTTCTCGGAGGTAATACTCAGATTCGAAATGGTAGATTCGAAACGAGTCTGTACCGCACCGAGTTCTGCCCGCAAACCACTCACCTGCTGCAGCGCGAAGTCCAACGTTAACAAGGCATCGTTCGCATTGCTACCGGTCAGAACATCGACTCCGGTCAGGGTATTGTCTCCCTGAACGGCAGCACCTAGTGCTATACCTTCAACGTCGAGGCCAACAGCCGTCGCGGTGAAGGCACCTTCACTAACCGCGCCTGCCAGGGTTATACCTGCCTGGAAGGTTTCAACTGCTGCCGCTACACCACCCAATTGTCCTGTGCCAGTGTTATCGACAGAGATATCAGAGCCATCAGTATTACTGAGTGCGACGTTAGCACCAGCGACCGTTGCAGTGACACCGGTTTGGGTTGATACCGAATTAATAGCAGCAGCCGTCGAAGCAGCGTCACCAGCTGTGACATTTACCGCGACAGAATTAATACTAACAACACCGGTTGTAGTAATTGCCAGACCGGCAGCTGCGGTAGCGGTGGTGGTTGCTTTCAAAGCTTGCACACCCGTCGTCGAAGACACAGTATTAATTGTATCTACAACTTCCTGGGTTGTTGTTAGGCCTGATATATCAACAACATTGCCACTGACAGTAATAGTCGTAAATGCTCCCACTACGGCGCTCGTAAATGATGAACTGGTCGAAGTACGCGCACCCAGTTGAGAAGTTCTCGAATCAACTCCATCCACCTGGATGGTCTGGCCCTGGTTAGCTCCGACCTGGAAGGTCAGGGTTGATAATGAACCGTCGAGAATATTCTGACCGTTGAACTGGGTCGAATTCGAGATACGATTGATTTCCGCGATCAGCTGACTGGCCTCGTTGTTCAGGGCCTGACGGTCTGCCGAAGAGTTGGTATCGTTGATCGACTGCACCGCGAGTTCACGAATACGTTGCAGTGCATCACCGGTGGTGCTTAGCGCACCTTCGGCAGTTTGCGCAAACGAAACACCGTCGTTGGCATTTCTGATCGCCTGGTTCAAGCCACGAATCTGAGTCGTAAAACGCTCTGAAATCGCAAGACCGGCTGCATCGTCCTTCGCACTGTTGATACGTAAACCTGTCGACAAACGCTGTAGCGAAGTAGCCAGGCTATTTTGAGAACCGTTCAGGTTCCGCTGCGCCGTCAACGACGCAATATTGGTATTAATAATCTGAGGCATTATTCTCTCCTAAATTACGCTTGACTAAAGCGCCAAATTTAAATTACGGACAATCCGAGAGCTTTCTGGATTAACCGTTCAAGGGCTTTAGCGGCCGGAAGAGAATAAACTTTAGAAAAATATCGATTATTTTAGGAAGTTAAACAGCGAAGAGCTGGTAATCCTTGCAAACACGGCCTGTGCGGCATCCAGCGTGGTTTGTTCCAGGGTTAACTGGCTGATCGCTTCAGCCAGGTCCGTGTCACGCAGGGTGCTCAGCGTGGACCGGGTTACGAATACCTGCGCATCGTTGTCTTCGCGCTGGGCTTCGAGTGCATTGAGCCTGCCGCCTAACTGGGTACGGGCATTCAGTGCATTTTCAAATGCCGCGTCAAGATCGGCCAGCGATTGACCAATATTGGCGGCCCTGACGTCGGCGTCCGGCTCTGTTCTCAGGGTTTCCGACAGGCCGGCGACAATTGCAAATACGTCCTCAAACTGGCCGGCACTGATAGTAAATACATCACCCACGGCGGGTGCACCGGTGATCGAAGTCCTGACCCCCTGGAAATTAATATCCTGTCCATCGGTATAAGTGGCACCGGTGACTATGTTGACGCCCCCGGCGACATCGAAAACGTCGTAAACGCCGGCCGCGACAAAGCGTATCTCGTAGTCACCCGCGACGTAGACAGAACTATCAACCACGCTGGCTGGCGCGATCAGGCCGGTACCGACGTTAGCGGCAGCGGGCAGCTCGCGCAGCGCGATGGCCGAGGGAACTTGCATGAAAATTTCGCGACCGGGAATATCGACCTCGAGTTGACGATTTTGACTGATCTGCACGGATCTGACGCCGTCATCGCCGTTAAAACTGATAAAATCCCTGGAACCGGTAGTCGCCCTGGTAAACGGGGCCGTATTGTTCTGGTATCCGGCAAACAGGTAGTCGCCGTTGCCATCCAGGGTATTTGCCAGCGACAGCAGTTCGTTCAGTCGCTCATCGATCTCTGCAGCAATCGCATTCCGGGAGGTCGCATCAACCGGTGCATTGTTGGCCTGTATTGCCAGTTCGCGAACCCGGATCAACAGGCTGTCATAGTTCGCCAGTGTCGCATCCTGCTGGTTCAGGCGCTGTTCCGCCAGGTTGATATTTGACTGGTATTGCAGGTTGAGCGAAACCGTTTGCTCCAGTTCGAGAATCTTCGAAGCCGCCGCCGGATCGTCCGATGGTTTGCTCAGACGAACCCCGGTCGAAATCTGCTGCTGCAGTTTTGCCAGCTTTTGTTGCTGCTGCTGAAAGGCTTCCAGTCCCTGGGTGTAGATTTGTCGGGTTGATATTCTCATGACTACCTTACGCTATCCAGTAATGTTTCAAACAGGAGCTGGGCGGTACTGACCAGGCGAGCCGTTGCTTCGTAGGCCTGTTGATAACGCACCAGGTCAGCAGCTTCTTCGTCCAAATTGACCGAAGCTTTAGAAGATTGTCGATCGACCGCCTGGAAAAGCAGCGATTGTTGAGCATCTCGTTCGAGGTTTGCAGCCAGTGTCTGCGAGCCGACGAAACCAACCAGCGAGCCATAGGTCTCCTGGAAACTGGCAACGCCGCCATCGAAAATCCCGCTGTTCTGCAGGTTGCCGAGATTCAGCGCATTTCGGTTATCGCCGCTGCCATCAATATTTGCTTCAACCGTAAATACATCCCCAGCCTGGGGAGTCCCGCTCAAACTGACCTGCCAGCCATTCGCGTCGACGACCATGTTATTACTATAGGGAATCGCCGCGCCGGCAAGGTAGGATACCGCACCCACGATGACATCGGCATCCGCTCGCAGCGTGGTGGGTGGCGTGTCGAAGGTGAAGGTCACGCTATTGAGCAGGTTTGGATCGGTAACATCGGTAATAATGCCGGGACTGATATCAGCATCGCCAAGGTTATTCAGTGACGCACTGCTGCGAACCGGTAGCGCCGCCGCGATTGCACTCGGATCGGTGGTAATAACCTGCAGGTTATCGGCACCGGCGAGGGTTGGCTTGATCGTGAATTGATCGCCCGCAACCGCCGTGGCCCCGTTTATGGTCAGGGTCATGCCCTCGAAAACCAGGGTAGCGGGCGCGCCGTTAGCAACACTGGCACTGCTGCCGCTATCCGAAGTCAGGGTCCAGTTAACGCCATCGAATGCGAGTTGATAGTCATCCGTGGTAAGCGCGGTGACATCACTGATGACGGTTGCAACGGTTGCTGTTCCAACGTTAGACGAAAACGCAATTGATTGCGGCGCGCTATAACTGAAAAAATCCTGCCCGAGATTACCATTCAGATCCATGCCATCCCGCATCTGGGCGTTAAAAGTCTCGGCAATCCCGATCGCGGTGCGTCCGAGCGCATTCCGGGTAGGATCCAGCACACCATCACGAAAATCGAGCAGGCCCCCGAGTTCGCCACCTGAGAGGTTTGCGCTGATATCGTAAACCGTGATCAGGCCGTTATAGGCGATCACCTCCCTGGTCGGGTCGCTAACGTCAGGCTGAGTACTCAGGGTAAAACTCTCGATCCCGGTCAATACGGTTTGACCGTTGCCGATAAAAATCGAGAGGTTGCTTTCACCCTCGTCGATCACGGTTATATCGACTTTCTCGGCGAGTTGATTCAACAAAGCATCACGACGATCAAGTAAATCTGCGGACTGTTGGGTCGAGCTGCTCGATGGTGCGACATTATTAAGGCTGATATTGACGTCGCGAATCTGCCCTACCAGCAAGTTTATTTCATCAACAACACCGCGAATCTCATTGGTCGTGTTGCGCGACAACTCCTCGAAACGGGTATCGATACTCTGGAACCGCCCGGCCAGGGTTTG
Organism: Gammaproteobacteria bacterium; assembly: GCA_029862125.1. GTDB lineage: Bacteria > Pseudomonadota > Gammaproteobacteria. The sequence continues at coordinate 25,558 of JAOTXY010000007.1, forward strand.
TGCCGTGTTAATCATGGCGTACCTTGCCGTGCTTGAGGCCGGATCATCGGCAACGCCCTGCACCGACTCGAAAAAGTCGTTTAATATCGGGCTGATGCCCCCGGCGGGGTCGGCCAGCACGTCGTCGATACGCGACGAAAGTTCGCTGAAACGGGCAACGCGCGCATAGGCCGAGGTCGTGTCACGGACTTCCCGGGTCAGGAATTGATCGTAGGAACGGATGATCGAGTCGATCTGTACCCCGTTACCGAAGTAGTTACCGCCGAAATAAGATGGATTATTGGTGCCGAACTCCACGGTTTGACGGCTGTAGCCCGGTGTATTGACATTGGCGATATTGTGGCTCGTAGTGCTGAGAGCACGCTGAAACGAGAGTAATCCGCTAACCGCCGTATTAAGAATATCAGGCATGGTCGGTTACTCCCGCGTCGAGCCTGGCGAGGGCGCGTTGCAAAATCCCGCCATTGAGTATATTCAGCACCTTGTCCGCATACTGCGGATCGGTAGCATATCCGGCGCGATGAATCTCACGGATAAAAGCCTGATCATCACCCGCCTGCGCCAGTGCCTGCTGGTAACGAGGATTGCCATGAATAAATTTGACGTAATCGGCAAAGCTTTGTGCCGGAGTGTCATAAGCCCGGAAACGGGATACCTGGTTTTGCAGGACTCCGTCACGGAATTCCAATGATGTCTTTTGCAAAGAAGGCCCCTGCCAGTCAGGACCGGTCTTGATGCCAAACAGGTTGTTGCTGCTGCGACCATCGGCGTACTTCATGGTGTGCTTGCCCCAGCCAGTTTCCAGGGCAGATTGCGCCACCAGCAAGCGCGCACTGATACCGAGGGTATCGGCCGCGGCCTGAGCCTGCGGTAAGATATCGGCAATAAACCGGTCAGGACTCTGCCAGCGTTTGCTGGCTTGTTCGATTCGCGAGACCTCGGCAAAATCATCATCTAACACCCTGCTCACCCGCACTGTCGGTATTTCCTCCGCTACAGCAGGCAGCATCCTGGTGGACTTTTCATTACCAATCGTGACTACCTCTGCCGGAACACCTGCGGCGTTTACCGAAGGTATATTCGGGTTGAGCGTAGCGACCCTCACCGGGGAGAATTCCAGTTTGGGCTTAGTCTCCGGATTGCCCGATTCCGCCTCACCGGCTGGCATTTGCTGCAGGATCAATTTAGCGACCCCGAGTCGATTCTGGCCAGCAACGGTTTGCGCCAGTTGCTTGTCATACATTTCCTGGTAGAAATCCAGGTAAGAGCTGTCCTGCCCGGTATCGATTTTCGCTGCCGAGCGCATCGCGGCCAGCATCTGCTGTACAAACAATCCTTCGAACTGCTCTGCGACTGATTTGGCAGCGTCGTCAGAACCACTGCGAGCACCCAGCTTCATGTCGCCAAATTGTTGAAAATTAAGGTAAAAATCTGCCTGGTTGGAAATCGACATTGCAAATCCCGATTAAATCACGATCAACTCGGCGCTCAGCGCACCAACTTGCTTGAGCGATTCCAGGATCGCAACCAGGTCACTGGGTGAAGCGCCAACCTGGTTAACCGCGCGCACGATTTCACTTAACGTGACACCCTTCGGGAAGCGGAACATGCGTTTATTTTCGGCGGTTACCTCGATATCCGATTCAACATTTTCGGTCGTGGTACCGTCGCTGAACGGACCCGGTTGTTCGACGTCGACGGTATTGGTGATCGTCACGATTAAGTTACCATGCGATACCGCGGCAGAGTAAACCTTGACGTGATTACCGATGACGACGGTACCAGAGCGTGAATTAATAATGACCTTGGCCGGGCCTTCGCCGGGCTGAAACTCCAGGTTCTCGATAAACGACATGAAGCCAACTCGCTGCGAAACATCTTTTGGCGCATTGATCGAAACCTCGACGCTATCCTTCGCGCGAGCATTATTGGGCCCCAGAACCTGGTTAATGGTATCCGCCAGACGCTTTGCGGTTGTGAAATCCGGGCGTTTCAAATGCAGGGTTAGCTTTTCGGCGGAGGCGAAGGGGTTCTGGATTTCACGTTCGATGCTGCCACCGCCGGGTATGCGTCCAACACTCGGCACGTTAATCGTGATCGACGATCCGTCGGCACCTTCAATACCAAGACCGCCCACGATCAAATTACCCTGTGCCATCGCATATATATTGCCGTCAGCACCTTTAAGGGGCGTCATCAACAAGCTGCCACCACGCAGGCTCTTGGCATTGCCCAGTGATGACACCGTGACATCGATGGATTGGCCTATTTTGGCAAATGCCGGCAAATCCGCATGCACCGAAACCGCGGCGATATTCTTCACCTTCGGACTGACATCGGGCGGCAGGGTAATCCCGTACTGGGACAGGAAGTTTTTCAAACTTTGTACTGTAAACGGGGCTTGTGAGGTCTGGTCTCCCGACCCATCGAGACCTACAACCAGGCCATAACCCACCAGCTGGTTGCCACGTACGCCCTTGATCGAGGTAACGTCCTTGATACGTTCAGCCCAGACATTTTGGAAAAAGCCTATAAAAATCAATAAGATAAATAATCTTGCAAGTTTCATAACAAGCTCCTAGAGCGGGAACACCGGGCTATCGAAAAAGCGAGACAGCCAGCCCCTGGTGTTGGATTCGGCAATGACACCACCCCCGCCGTAGAAGATCCGGGAATTCGCTATTTTGCTCGACACCACGATATTGTCGGTGCTGACGTCCTGCGGGCGAACGATACCCGAGATGCGGATGAATTCTGAGCCCTGGTTGAGGCCTATTATTTTTTCGCCGCGCACTAATAAGTTGCCATTGGGTAAAACATTGACCACGGTGACCGCAATCTCACCGCTCAGGCTGTTGCTCTGCGCACTGTCTCCGCTGCCGGAAAATTCACGCTCGCCGTCGATCTGGGTGTTTAGCATCGGGACACCGTTGTGGGTGGGGCCGACGCCGCCAAGTATCGCACCAACACCGATATCGACTTCATCATCCTTGTCGGTATTGGTTTCTGCCGATTTGGATGCATTGGTTGATTCCATCAGCGTCACGCTGAGTACATCACCGATGCGAAAGGCTTTATTGTCTTCGAACAGTCGAACCGAACGTCCTGTCTGAAAAATTGACCCATTCGGCTCGGGCTTAAACTCCATCGCGTTCAAGTCTACCGGTGCATACTGCGGATCAGGCTGCACCACGATTCGAGTCTGTGAGCAACCACCTGCGAGGCCGATCAGCATCATTATGAAAATTAATCTGGATATAGGCTTCATTGCGTCACCTAGGTGTTGTTGTTGAGGTATTGCATCATGCCGTCAGCAGTAGCAATCAACTTTGAATTCATTTCGTAGGCGCGTTGGGTCTCAATCATGCTGACCATCTCTTCTACAATGTTCACATTCGAGGATTCGAGCGAACCCTGGCGCAATCGACCGAGCCCGCTTTCACCAGGGGTCCCCTCTTGCGGAGCGCCGCTGGAAGCCGATTCAATATAAAGGTTTTCACCGATAGACTGCAGGCCGGTTGGATTGATGAAGTTGGTGATCTGAATAGTGCCTATGGCGGTCGGTGAAGCCTGGCTCGGGAGTTGTACGCTGACGATTCCATCGGTGCCTATGGTAACCGTCTGGGTATCATCCGGCAGGCTGATACCAGCCTGCAATTCATAGCCGCTAGCGGTAACCATTTGCCCCTGGTCGGAAATCATGAAGCTACCATCGCGGGTGTAGGCCTCGGTACCATCAGGCAATAGAACCGGGAAAAAACCCTTGCCGTCGATGGCGACGTCAAGCGATTTACCGGTATTCTCTATATTTCCCTGGGTATGAATCTTTTCGGTTGCGACCACGCGGGTACCGGTACCGAGCATCAAACCTGAGGGTAAACGCGTGTCTTCAGAGGTTTGCGCGCCTACCTGGCGCAGGTTCTGGTACAAAAGATCCTCGAACGCCGCACGCGATTGCTTGAAGCCGGTGGTGCTGACGTTGGCGAGATTATTAGAAATCACCGTAAGCCGCGTTGCCTGTGCATCGAGCCCGGTTTTTGCAACCCAAAGGGCCTGGTTCATATTACTTCTCCATCGATAGTTCTGTTGAAGAACTATGCAGTTACCATGCCAACCTGGGTTTTAACCTCATTCACGCGGCAACACTATTCCCGGGAAGTATCCTGTGCTGATGTAAATAACCAGCAAAGACCGAAAGCCCATCGCTTAAACCGGTAAATTCGTCGTCTCGTTGAGTGCCTGTGCTTTATAAGATGGCTTGAATTCTGTACTCTGGTGGCTGTCAGCAATTACCAAGTGAGATCGATAACATGGCAACTACCAAGAAAACTGCAGCGAAAAAGAAATCCGCCGCGAAAAAATCCGCACCAAAAAGCAAACGGGCGACGCGTAAAAAGGCACCGGCCAGGAAAGCCAGTGTTAAAAAGAAAAGAACGGTCACAAAACGCAAAGTTGCATCAAACAACCGCCAGGCATTACTCAAGAAACTGCGCGAAGATTTAAAAGCGACCAGGGCGAGCCTTAAAAAAGCGAGAGCAGCTGCTAAAGAAGAACTTAAACTTGTTAAAGCGTCTGCAAAGGCAGAAGTCGACCTGTTAAACGATAATCTCAGAAGCGCATTAAAAAGAGAACAGGCGCTGTTAAAACTGGGAGAACAGAAAGCCAAAATGATGATTGCTGCCGGCCAGCGCTGGGAGAAAAAGCAGGTCGCAAAAATCAGAAAATTAGCGGCAAAAAAATCCAGATAAGACGAGTTCCGCTACGCGCCAGCACCTGTGATCGAACCGGCTAACAGCACAAGTCTGGCTACCTGAAGCCCAAACCTTCCTTGCGTCGCACTGGTGGAAGGTTGTATCCCCGGGCTGCTTTAAAGCCTGTATGGTAAGATTGCCGGATGAAAAGACAGCTCTCAGCGATTCTGTATGCAGACGTGGCTGGCTACAGCCGTCTTACCGGTCAGAATGAGGAACAAACCCATCAGCAGCTAAATACCGGATTAAATCTACTCAGCGAAATAATTACGGCTCACGACGGCAGCAAAGTCCACGAAGCAGGCGACGCGATACTGGCTGAATTCTCAAGTGCAACCGAAGCTGTCGATACGGCGGTCGAATTTCAAAAGCAAATGGCCTCTCGGGATTCGGATCCGGGCGCAGGTGAGTTAATCGAGTTTCGGATTGGGGTAAATATCGGGGAAGTTATCCGCGACCGCGGTGACATCTATGGAGACGGTGTTAACATCGCCGCGAGAATTCAAGAAGTTGCGCCACCCGGCGGCTTATGTGTTTCGAGCGTGGTACTGGAGCAGTTATCGTCAAAAGACTATAACTATGATGATCTTGGCTACCGCAATTTTAAAAATATAGAACGGCCTGTTCACGTATACGAAATCAGGCTTCCTGACCTATCTGAACATCATCCGATGAAGGCAATCGAGACACGGGTTCAGGGTCAGCCCCTGTTTGACGATGCCATTGATAAACCGCCGATAACAGCAGGGCATTGTTCCTGTGGTTCGGTAACACTTGAAGTAACCCAGGAGTCACTGGGTACAGGATTTTGTCATTGCAAAATATGCAGACGTTGCACGGGGGCACCGGTATTTGCCTGGGCAGCCTTTCCCATCGAAGCGGTAAAATTTACGCGCGATAAACCCAAGTATTACCGGTTGTCCTTAATAGCCGAAAAGGGATTTTGTAAAAAGTGTGGCTCCTTAGTAGTCTGGCGAGGCTTAAAACCTGAGCCCGCCAATTACTTCGCGGTCCCGACTGCTATCCTCGACAACCCGGAAGATTATGCCCCGACCTGGCATGGAGGAATAGAAAGCCAGATCCCCTGGCTGCAAATTCACGACGATCTTCCCAGAACACGTTGCACAGAATCGCCTTTTCTGAAGAAGTCATGGGGCTCGGTGGGCGCTTCCGACCCCGATGAATGGATATCGTTGGAGTACGAAAAGGCAAAGCAACTGGATGACGATTCGGCATCAAGTTGATTAAGATATTGGAATTGAGCTAGCTGTTTCCTGTTTTCTTAGTTGTCAGCAGTAGGATTTAGGTTCTAAGGCTGTTCGCTGTTAATGAGCGCAACAATTACCCGTTCAAATGTCGTTTCGAAGACACGTATACGAAGACAGATCAAACAGGGAACTAGATCGGCTCGAGCGGCGGATCCAGCAGGTTGAACAGGCGTTCCATGTGTTCGATGGCCTCGCGACCATTATCGGTGAGCTGCCCACCCTCGGCAGTGCTAATCAAACCTTTTTCGAACATGCGTTCGGCCGCCGCGATAACCGCGGGATCAGGATTGTCGTGCACATTCATCGCCACCGGGCCGCCCATGCTGAAGCGACGCAGCAGGTTGAGTTCATCAATAAGTTCTGGATCGATATGCATATTATTCCCCCGCGCTACGGCCTCGCCAGGTCCTCGCCTTCTTTTTCCGGCAACAACAGGTCGCTGCGACTGATACCGAGGGTCAGTGCCGAAGTGGTGGCAACATAAATCGAGGAATAGGTTCCGACCACCACGCCGATTATCAGTGCCAGGGCAAATGCGTGTATCGCCTCGCCGCCGAGAAAGAAAAGCGATAACAGCACCAGCAAGGTAGTAAATGATGTCATCAAGGTACGCGAAATGGTCTGGTTGATTGACGTGTTGACGATTTCGATTGAAGTCTTTTTGCGAATTTTGCGGAAATTTTCACGCACCCGATCGAATACCACGATGGTATCGTTCAGCGAGTAGCCGATAACCGCGAGAATCGCCGCTAGTACGCTCAGGTCAAAATCGAGTTGCAATACCGAGAAGATACCGAGGGTGATAATCACGTCGTGTACCAGGGCCGCAACCGCGCCGAGTGAAAATCGATATTCGAAGCGAAATGCAACGTATATCAGGATCGCGATCAACGCGTAAAGTACTGCCAGCCCGCCGTCTTCGGTGAGCTCTTCGCCAACCTGCGGACCGACGAAATCGACCCGTCGAACATCGATCGAGGTATCACTGGCTGCCTGCAACAGGCCGATGATCTGGGAACTGATTTCGGCTTTATCCTTGCCAGCTTCAGGTACCAGCCGAATCAGGACCTCTTGCGCACTGCCGAAATGCTGCACGATCGCATCGCCAAAACCATCAGCTTCGAGCGCCGTTCGAATCGGCTCCAGTTCTACCGCCTGTTGATAGCCGACTTCAATAATACTGCCGCCGGTAAAATCGATACCCACGTTTAATTTGAACGTTGCCAGGCTGATAACCGAAATCAGCAACAACACCACCGAGGCCACCAGCGCCGGTTTGCGCAGCGCCATGAAATCGAAATTATTAAATAGTGTCCTGGCCATAATCAAATTGCCAACCGGGTTACCTGCTTACGACCGTAAATCAGGTTGATCACCGCCCGCGTACCAAAAATCGCGGTGAACATTGACGACACGATGCCGATCATCAGTGTGACCGCAAATCCCTGGATCGGACCGGTGCCGAAACCGAATAATACGATTGCCGCAATGAAAGTTGTGATGTTGGCGTCCGCGATGGTCCCGAAGGCCTTTTCATAACCAACATAAATGGCCGCCTGGGGCGTATTTCCGAGTCGAATTTCCTCTCGAATTCTTTCGAAAATCAATACGTTAGCATCAACCGCCATGCCCACGGTCAATACAATCCCGGCAATCCCGGGCAACGTCAGGGTGGCCTGGAATATCGACAATATCGCCACCATGAATACCAGGTTAAGGCTAAGAGCGAGATTCGCAACCAGCCCGAATAATTTGTAATACACGGCCATGAACACCAGCACCAGCACAAACCCCACCACCACCGACAGGAATCCGCGATCTATATTTTCCTGTCCCAGGCTCGGACCTACCGTGCGCTCTTCGACGATTACCATCGGTGCGCGCAATGCGCCGGCACGGAGTAACAAGGCCAGGTCGCGCGCCTCGCGGGTACTGTCGAGCCCGGTGATATGAAATCGCTTGCTCAGTTGATCGCGGATCGTGGCAACATTAATGACCTGTGATTCAGTGGTTCGAATACGCCGCTTTTCCCCGTCCACATCGCGAAATTCGAACTTATCCTCGATAAATACCACACCCATTGGTTTGCCGATATTTTCGCGAGTGATCTTGGCCATGCGATCGGCGCCCTTGGCATTCATCGTGATGGTGACATCCGGCGTACCACTTTGCTGATCAATACCCGAGGCAGCGCCAACAATTTGATCACCGGTAACAATAACACTGCGTTTCAGTAAAACCGGGGAACCATCGCTTTGCGTATAGAGCCGGGTACCAATCGGGGCCTTGCCGTTAGCCTGTGCTGCGCTCCATTCTGCAAAGCTGCCATGTACAAGGCGAAATTCCAGGGTCGCGGTGGCGCCGAGGATTTCCTTTGCCCTGACGGTGTCCTGTACCCCGGGGAGTTGCACCACGACACGCTCCGCACCCTGGCGCTGTATCACCGGTTCAGCAACACCGAGCTCGTTGACCCGATTCTTCAGCGTGGATATATTCTGCTCGATCGCGGAACGGCGTTCCTCGTCTAGTGCAGTTGGATTAAAGCTGATATCGACAAACCAGCTGCGGTCATCGTTACTATCGGCAATCACGAAGTCGCGGTATTCTTCTTCCAATAGCAATTTAGCCGCATCACGATCTTCAGGAGTGCCAAAGCGTATACTTATTTTTTTCGCGGTAGCCTGCACCGCCTTGTAACGAATTTTTTCTTCGCGCATGAAACTGCGCAGCTCGCCAGCGGCACGCTCGAGTGATTTCTGGATCGCGGATTCCATGTCGACTTCCATCAGGAAATGCACTCCGCCGCGCAAATCCAGCCCGAGATACATCGGTAACGCGCTCAGCGCGGTGAGCCATTCGGGTGTAGCCGGTGCAAGATTGAGGGCGATACTGTAACGACGATCACTCGCATACAATGCCTCGCGCACTTGTGTCGCCGCCTTAAGCTGTGCTTCTTCCGAGTCAAAGCGAACCAGCACATTGTTTCCATCAAGCTCTAGCGAACGGAAATCGATAGCCTCGGTTTCAAGCGTGCTCCTGATATTGTTCAATTCACCTTCATCAACGAGATTTACCCGGTGGGTAATCTGCAGCGCCGGATCCTCGCCATAGAGATTGGGCGCAGCGTAGACTGCCCCAATGGCAATAATCAGGATGAGGAGAATATATCTCCAGGGAGCATAACGATTGACCATCGCGGTTACAGGTTCTTGATCGTGCCCTTGGGCAGTACTGAGGCGATCGCGTGACGTTGAACCTTGACCTCGACGTTATCCGAAATTTTGCAGGTCAGAAAATTATCGTCGACTTCGGTAATCTTGGCCAGAAGCCCGCCGTTGGTAATGATTTCATCTCCCTTGCCGAGTGCTTCAACCATGGTTTTGTGTTCCTTGGCTTTCTTCTGCTGGGGACGGATTAACAGGAAGTAGAAAATACCGAACATCAGCAGCAACGGCAGAATCAACTCCAGGGTGCCTGCCTGGCCCCCGCCATCTTGTGCCATCGCATCACTTATAAAGAAACTCATATTTGATCTACCTTTGGTTTTCGATTTACTGGCCCAGGGCCCTACCCTGAGCGGCGCGTATTATGGCACTAGGACGGTTATCCCACAAGGCGGAAACGGTAAATTCAGGTTTAATTATCCGACCGGTAACGTTGGTAAAAGTTCTCGCTAAAGCTCTCGTAACAGTCGTCCTCGATGGAGGCACGAATCCGACGCATCAATTCCTGGAAGTAATACAAATTGTGGATGGTGTTCAGGCGAGCGCCGAGAATCTCCCCGCATTTGTCGAGGTGACGCAAGTAAGCCCGCGAGTAATGTTGACAGGTATAACAACCGCAGTCCGGGTCCAGCGCTCGAATATCATCTGTATAGCGGCTGTTGCGGATGCGAATGATGCCATCATGCGTATAAAGGTAACCGGTACGCGCGTTTCGTGTCGGAATGACGCAGTCAAACATATCGACGCCGCGGCGCACCCCCTCGACCAGGTCCTCGGGCTTACCCACCCCCATCAGGTAACGCGGTTTATCGACCGGTAAAACCGGCATCAGAGCATCCAGCGTAGTATTGCGTTCTTCGGCCGTCTCGCCAACGGACAAGCCGCCGATGGCATATCCGTCGAACCCGATTTCGATAAGTCCCCGCGCCGATTCGGCACGCAAATCCGCATAGGTGCCACCCTGTACAATTCCGAACAGCGAATTCGGGTTATCGGCAAATGCGGCTTTGCTGCGCTCGGCCCAGCGCAGCGATAACTGCATCGAATCACGCACAATATCCTCGGCCGCCGGATAAGGCGTACATTCGTCGAAGCACATTACGATATCGGAGCCCAGGTCGCGCTGCACCTGCATCGAAACCTCCGGGCTGAGAAAAACTTTGGCACCATCGACCGGGGATGCGAAAGTAACACCCTGTTCAGTTATCTTGCGCATCTCGGCGAGGCTGAACACCTGGAAACCACCCGAATCGGTCAGGATCGGGCCCTGCCAGTTCATCAGGTCATGCAGGTCGCCATGTTTCTTGATGATTTCGGTTCCCGGCCGCAACATCAAGTGAAAGGTATTGCCCAGGATAATCTGTGCGCCGATATCGGTCAGTTCCTCGGGGGTCATCGCCTTCACGGTGCCGTAGGTACCGACCGGCATGAAGGCCGGAGTTTCAACCGTGCCGCGTGTGAAAGCAAGGCGCGCACGACGGGCCAGGCCATCGGTTTTATCGAGTGTGAACTTCATTAATTAGTCTCGCACTGCCCGGGCATTGATATACATCGCGTCACCGTAACTGAAGAACCGGTATTGTTGCGTAACGGCATGCGCGTAGGCCTCGCGCATCAGCCCGGTCCCGGCAAACGCACTGACCAGCATCAGCAGGGTGGATTTCGGCAAATGAAAATTGGTCAGCATCGCGTCTACAACCTTAAAGTGGTAACCGGGTTTTATAAACAGCTTCGATTCTCCCTGCATCGGCACCAGTTTACCAGTTGCCGCTGCAGTCTCGAGACTACGGACCACGGTAGTGCCGACCGCGATAACGCGACCTCCCTGCTCGCGGGTTTGATTTATTGCATCGACCACCGATGCCGAAACCTCGAACCATTCCGCATGCATGACGTGGCTGTCAATATCGTCTCCCCGCACCGGTTGAAAGGTTCCTGCACCCACGTGCAACGTGACCTGGGTGGACCTGACGCCCTGTTGGTGCAGGGTATCGAGCATGGTGTCGTCAAAATGCAGTCCCGCGGTTGGCGCTGCCACCGCACCTGGTTTTGTCGCGTATACCGTCTGGTAGCGTTCGCGGTCGAAATCGGCGTCGGCACGCTGTATGTAGGGAGGCAAAGGCACGTGGCCGTATTGCTCAAGTAACTCGAGCCAGGGCTTGTCGCCCTGGTGCAGCACAAAGAGATCACCCTCGCGCGCCTGCATCACGCATTCGATATGGTTTTCGAGCACCAGTCGTATACCCGGTTTTGGTGCCTTACTGGCGCGTATATGCGCGAGCAGGGTTTCATCGTCAAGCACACGCTCGACCAGAATTTCGACCTTGCCACCACTTTGCTTGTGCCCGAACAGGCGCGCCGGGATCACGCGGGTATCGTTGAATACCAATAGATCACAGCTTTCAAGCAAGCCCGGGAGATCGGTGAAACGTTTGTCCGTGAATTCATCCTTGAGCGGATCAACCAGCAGCAAGCGCGAGGCATTGCGTTCGGCCAGCGGCGCCTGCGCGATCAACTGCTCGGGGAGATAGTAGTCGAAATCGCTGAGTTGCATCGTCAGGTCAGTTTGAAAAACGACGTATCATAACGCTTAGGCTACCACTTGGATATATTTTGAATTAGAATGCGCGCTCCTTGCCGGGGTGGCGGAACTGGTAGACGCGGCGGATTCAAAATCCGCTGGTGGTAACACCTTGGGGGTTCGAGTCCCCCCCCCGGTACCATTGCTATATCAACATTTCTTGCACTCTTACGTTGTAACTCAAATCCGATATGTTTGCGATGATAAACACAACTAAGGTTAAGATAGGCATGGAAGCACCTGGTTGATATTGAAGTCCGGCGTGATGAAACTTATGAAAAGAATCGGCAACGCGATTGGCAGTTGTAATAAAACAAGAATATTTATACTGATTACCATGCTGATTATTTCCAGCCAGGGCAAGGCATGGATTGCTTACGGCTTTAAAAGCGGTATGAGTCGTTTCGATGCCATTAGATACCTGTCTGAAAACGAGTTTTTAGTTGTGACTGACGGTTCACGGCAAACGTATGCCGGTCCCGAAGACAACAAAAAAAAATACAATTTAAACTATTGCTCCACACCTCAAAAATTATATTTAATGCAATATGACCTTGATGATTCGCTCCAGGCATTTGTTAAAACAAAAGAAAAATATGAAAGCAGGTACGGGGATCCCACCCCGTTAAGTTATGAAGCAGATAATTGGGAAGCCGACAATTGGGAACTTGTCGATATTTCATTTATATGGGATTTAAATGAGTTTGAAACTATCGTGCTAACGCACAATGAAAATGGAACGCAAGCAGAATTTCAGGACCTGTCAGTTTGTAAATAAGATTTGACCGATAAACTTTACGCCCTGTTACCTAAACAAAAATCTGGGAGCCTGCTTTCTCCAAAGCGAACACTGAAAAGTACTGTAGCTGAGTCCGAGAAAGGCCAGTTTCTGTCATTCCGGCGAAAGCCGGAATCCAGTTCAATATTTCTGGATCCCGCGGTCAAGCCGCGGGATGACAGATTCTGGAACTGATTATTATTCATCTTGAGGGGCTGTTGAGGGTCGGTTGCTGCCGCTGATCAATACAATTTGAGCGTCTGCTTTGGTGGTTGATTAATATTATTCCCCCGAAAAATGTGGGCGGCGAACGTATATGGATATGACATTGATTGCGCCCCGGTGGTGTTCATACAGGTACCAATTTTAGCCCACTAAAGGGCAGTGAAAAATTTCACACTCTTGTATCTGAGCAACAGGACATCTATCTACTATTATTAAACATGAGATAAATTATCGGAGGTTGTCATGGTGAAAATTACGACGATGCGAATTTGGATAGGTATCTCTATCGCCTGGCCCTTTTTGTGTATGCTGATGTTTAACAGATGGTTCTTTTTTAGCCCGTTGGGATTGCTAATCACGTTTGTGCTGCCCGTTGCGGGTTGGGCTTTGTGGTGGAAATTTTACCGCGAAGAAGAGCAAATACTTGCCATTAACGATAAACTTAGCGTAGATAAAGGTATCGGGTTTTTAACGAACCTGAAAAAACGCCTTTTTAATTAGTCGGCATTTCTCATACCCTTGATCCCTGTTTATCAGGCTCTCCCCATCCATTTTTGTAACACCCCGGTGTTTTAAGCCTCCCAGGTACCAATCGATTCCGTCATTGTGAGTCGGGTCACGCAAATTGAATCCTGGATCACGGAAACTGAACCTGTTTATCCAGGGCAGAAAATAGTGTGGTTAAAATAACAGTGATCCTGTCAAAGCTTTTCCTGGTACTGCTGTTACCATTTGTCTTAATCTGGGCGATCGTTACCGATATACTCGGCATAGCAGTCTCTGAAGGATAACCTGGAGCGGTCCAAAACTCCCCGGAGCCCTGCCTTGGCATGGGCCGGAGCTGATTCCACTAAAAAACTTCAGCAATACAAGCTATCCATCCCATTGAAGGGTAGCTACAGGCAATCGAGAATCATTTCACAACCCCGATGAAAAGCGAAATATTCAGGCAATGTCAAAGACTATTCCCGGAGTGGTCTGCACTCTCGATGACAGATTTCGAGTTTGACGATCCCGGGGGTTTTTCGTCGTTCACGATGGGTATTCGGTCTAGCAAACCGGTACAACCACCTGCGGTCCTCTATCGTCGACTCGAGGGTAAGGACAATGCGATTCTGGACTTTGAAACCGAAAAGGAAGTGTTTCTTGCCCTGGGGGCCAATAACATAGCTGCCCACTGCCATTACTACGATAAAACCTGTCGCATCGAGAGCTTCTATCAGGGTCGCAGTTTGACCGCCGATGATTTATTCGAAGCGGAAAACCTGCGCCAGATCGCCAGTCAACTTTATCGCTTGCACCAGTTGATGCCACCGGGCCTGCCCCGACAATCGCTTTTCGAACTGCTACACGATAAGTGGGGCCAATTAGCAAAACAGGTTCTGGAAAATGAAATCGATTGCTTCCCGCCCAATGAGCGAGCCATGTGCGATGCGCTACGCGAAATTTACAGTCCGGCAACGCTTGAAAAGGTCAGGCAATGCCTGCCCGATGGCGAGCTGACTTTTTGTCACAACGACACCTATCATGGCAACATCATGAAACTCGATGGCGGCGAGATCAAGCTGGTTGATTTTGAATTTTCCTGTCTCAACAACAAGGCTTACGACTTTTCCAACCTGTTTGCCGAAACCGTGATGCGTCATCAGCAGGCGGATTATCCTTATTTTCGGATTGCGGAACCGGAATTCGATGACCATGAACTCGGCATGCTAATCAATTTTTACCTGGATAACACCGAATTTGAAAACCCGCAGGCAAGACAAAAAGAGTTTGAGAAATTGCTACGCGATACTAACGCGATGCTGATGCTATCTGACTACAAATATGCCATGGCCGCACTACCATTAGCCGTTAATCCTATCCAGAAAATTCGCTTTATCCCCTATGCCTACCAGCGATTTAACAAGTTCCTGGTGTCCTGCGAACAGCTCGACTCATAATCTGAATCCGTGGGAAATTATTTCATGCGGCTGATGAATATAGCTGCCGAGGCAGAGCCGATAAAATTAATCTGGCACGCAAACCCCGTCGGTTGATTTGCTTTCCAGGTTCTCGTCAGCAGCAACAGGATTCGTAGTGAATTGCACTACATCTTCTTCAATGAAAGCCGGACCATCCAGCGTCTTACCCAGTAAGTACCTCGTCAGGTTTGTGGGCGTAACCTTGTTTATCGCGCCTTCTTCTGAATCGTTAAGGCCCGCGGTCACACCCAGTTCATAGGCATTCGAGCATCCCGCTTTATAACTTGCTGCCAAAGGATCTGCCAATGCTATCCCCTTTTCATAGATTCCCCACAACTTGTCGGGCGAAATTTTATTACAGGTATCTCTGAGCAGTTCTTGCTGCAGGGCCATATCACTACAGCCCTGGCGATTCAACGCGCTCCAGAAGAATGACTTGAGATAACCTGAAGTAAATGCCACTTCTTCCGGCGCTTGAAATAACTGCTTATGACTAACCAGGGCATCGAGTATCTGGCGGTGTATCAGCACACCAATTTTGCTGGCCGACTTTCTATACTTTCGATTGCCGCGAAAACCAAACATATACCCTCCCGAACTGACGTAGCATTACTATTTTTATCAACAAGAGAGAGATTACCACAACAGGCAGGAACCAAAACCAGTTTCGCATCGTTTTCAGTAGGTCTGTTATAGAGCTAAACGAAGTTTTCTAACAAATCTGGCGGTATCAATCGGAATGTTAACGCCGTATAGATGGGGTTTAAGCGGGGAAACCTTCAAAGCCGCCGCAGCCCCGGCCAGGCTGCGGCAACTCACTACTATTTAAGCAGCTTTTTCAGCTTTATCCTTATGCTCGAGGGTAGTGCCGGCAGAGCCGATAGCAATCGACTTCGGCTTCATTGCCTCGGGGATTTCCTTGACCAGGCTGACAGTCAACAGGCCGTTTTTCAAGTCTGCGCCGCTGACCTCAATATGGTCGGCAAGGTTGAACTTGCGCTCAAAGCTGCGATTGGCGATGCCGCGATACAGGTAGGATCTTTCCTCGCTGTCATCGGCTTTTTTACCGCGTACCCGCAACTCGCCTTTTTCGACCTGGATATCAAGTTCGCTTTCTTCGAAACCCGCAACCGCGAGCGTAATCGCGTAGCGATCGTCTCCGGTAGCCTCGATATCATAAGGCGGGAAACCGACTGTAGTCTTTTGGCTACGCAAGGCATTATCCAGCAGGGAACCCATGCGGTCGAAACCGATGCTGCTGCGGTACAAGGGGGATAAATCGATAGTTGTCATAACAAATTCTCCTAATGAAGCAATTGGTAAACGTGCCGCCACTCTCTTCGAGACCTGGCGATCACTGCTTCCTATGTGGGAGTTTTTGTTATGATTTCAAGGCTGGGCCCGGGATTATTTTCCCGCTTTCTGTTGGTCGAGCCACTGAATCAGGTGGTTGAAAGGTAACGGGCGCGACACGATGAAACCCTGTACCTGGTCGCAACCAACCTCGGCAACAACATCCCAGTCTTGCTGGTCCTCGACGCCCTCGGCGACTACCTTCATGTCGAGTTTTTTCGCCAGCAGCACGCTTGATTCAAGAATCGCACGCGCCGAAGCTTCTTGCGCCACGCCATGCACAAAAGCACGGTCAATTTTAAACTCGGAAAAAGGAATACGCTGCAGTTGTTCCATCGAAGAATAACCCGTGCCAAAGTCGTCGATCGACAAGTTAAAGCGCTTCAGTGATAGCCGGCTCAGAATATCAAGTGCAACCGAAAGATGTTCCATCAAACGGCTTTCAGTAATTTCGAATGAAATACTGGATGCCTCCAGTCCACAGTTTTCGAGCATGTTTGAAACCCGGTCAGGCCAGTCCAGGTCAGTTAATGAATCCACCGACAGGTTAATCGCAATATTGAGGTTGTGGCCCATTGATTTCAATTTCGTTGCGTACTCCAGAACCCTGATTAAAACCTGGTCGGTTAGATCTCTTATCAGTCCATTTTCCTCCGCCAGGGTAATGAAAGCATTCGGCTTTATTAATCCCTTGTCTGGATGGTTCCAGCGTATCAGCGCCTCGACGCCGACAACCTGGCCGGATTTAATATCTACCTTGGGTTGAAAATAGGTATCCAGCTGACCCTCGGCGATCGCTTTTTTAAGCTCTGCAAGTGGAAGCGGACCAACCATCATCATCGTCCCTTCCTGGCGAATCTGGTCGAGGGAATCCAGCAGTTCGCTGAGTTTCGCGGGTACTGCCGGTTTTTCCAGTACACCAAGCACATGTAAATCGTGTTCGATGGCCAATTTTTCGACGGTCTTCAGAATTCGTAAATCTTCTCCACTGGTCAGAATCAACGATCCCGAAAATTCCCGTTTTGACAGGTGGCGAATAAACTCGACTCCATCCATTTCGGGCATGTTCAAGTCACAAATCACGACATCGACCCGGCCACCATTGCCTTCCAGAATTTCCAGCGCCGCCGGTCCGGACATCGCGTTTAACACCCCCGAAATACCCAGATCGTTCAGCATTACCGTCATCACGCGGTGCATGATGTAGTCGTCATCGACCAGCAGTAGCTTGATACTAAACTGGGTAACATCTTCGTCATCGTCAGGCAACTGGGAATTGAACTCCGGTTCCACAACAACCGCTGCGCTTTCGGATACCGGTTCACCGAGAAATTTCTCGATGAACCCTGACGCTTCGGCGGCATGCTCGCGTAAGCGGGGAATCATAACCGCGATCTGGTCCCAGGCCGCGTCGGTCGCCCTGGACTCCAGTTGCTGGCAGGTTTGCGCCATGACCATCGCGCCCAGGCTTCGCGACGACGATTTCAACTTGTGGGTATATTCGGCAATTTGCTCGTTATTCTTCCAGGCAAAGGCCTGCTGGATATGCTCAAGCTCATCTTCAAGCGTTTCTTGATAAGATTTAAGCAACCTTCGGTGCAGGTCGGGATTGTCTCCGGTGGATTGCTTCAGCACACTCAGGTCGATGACCCCTTCTACAACCAGGTCAACCGCTTCGTGTTTATCCTGCCCTGCTTCATCGGATAAATTGGCCGGCGCCCATTTTTCAAGCGCACTGCGTAAATCATCGAGTTCTACCGGCTTGGGGATGACGTCATCTACACCGACAGCGAAGCATTTCTCGACATCCGCTTCCAGCGCGTTGGCGGTTATTGCGATTACCGGTGCGCGTGCGTCGTGACCATTTTCCTGCTCCCTGATTTCCTGCACCAGTTCATAACCATTCATTTCCGGCATACGGATATCGGTAAGCAACAGCTTATAGTGCCCACGCTGCCAGAGCTCGAGTGCCTGCGCTCCGTTTTCGACATAGTCGGCGCTGTAGCCAAGAATATTCAGCTGTGCGGCCATCAGTTCCTGGTTAATCAGGTTATCTTCGGCAACCAGGATGTGTGAAGTTTCCCCATCGGGTCGACTGACCCGGGTTGTTTTCGGATCGGGGAAATCTACCAGGCTGCCAGCTTTCGATGTTGGCGCGAGTTCGAGCCTTACCCAGAATGTACTGCCCTCTCCGGGATTGCTATCGATTTCGAGTTCACCGCGCATTAAATCAACCAGCTGCCGGGTAATCACCAGTCCAATTCCGGAACCTTCGACGCCGCTAAATTCAGCACCCAGTCGATTGAAAGGCTGGAACAGTTCTTTAAGTTTTTCGGGTGAAATTCCAACGCCGGTATCGCGGACACCTATGCGCAACAGGTTATCGTCGCCATGTTCAAAAATAACACTGACAGTGCCATTCTCATGGTTGTACTTGACGGCATTTGTCAACAGGTTCAGGAAAACCTGCTTGAGTCGAATCGAGTCCGCAACCACGTTTAAATTTTCGAACCGTGATGCATCAAATTCGATAACGATATTACGATTCTGGGCTAGTGGTTCCACCCAGTGAACGCTATCGTTTAAAACCTGCTTCAGCGAAACCGGCTCCAGCGATACGTCGGTTTCACCCGCTTCGATGCGTGATAAATCGAGTATCTGGTCGATCAGCGACATCAGGTGTTTGGCAGCTCGATTTATTTCGGTTGCGTTGGCGAGGTGCTGTTCACTCAGGCTCCGATCATATTCAAATAATTGCGAAAACCCGAGAATCGCATTCAGCGGGGTACGCAGTTCGTGACTCATGCTCGACAGGAACTCGGATTTCGCCTGGTTGGCCTCCTCCGCCTGGGTTTTGGCCTCGATCAATCTTGTCTCCGCCTCTTTACGATCGGTGATATCTTCATGAATGGTAATAACCCGCTCCCAGCTATCTTCGTAACCCCTCACCACGGTCACGATCGAGCGGGTTTCAAAATACGAGCCGTCTAAACGAGAGTCGGCCCGTTCTGCAGAGTGGTATTTTTCATCGCTGGCGAGTGCTGCAATTTCTTTAGCGTAGTATTCGACCCATTGTGCATTCCACCAGTCATCGACATCGTTTTCACCGGCGAGAAACGCTTCTTCGGAGTCGGCTTCGTGAATGCGTAACAACGCCTCGTTGACACTGGTAATACGTGTTTGCTTGACGAGGTCCTGAAGAATTTTCGGGTTGTCGACGAAATACTTTTCAAGATCCACCTCGCCCTTGGAACGCAGTTTATCAACTACTTTCTTTATCTCGGAATAATCTTCCTCCTGCACACCCAGCGGCAATTGTGCAAACAGGGAGATAAATCGCTCTTCGCTTTGTTGTAACGCATTAATCGAGGCTACGGATTCTGATATATCCTGCACCATGCCAAAGGTCGAAACCAGGTCGCCATCATCGTCGAATACACCCTGTTCGAATTCGCGCAAATGGCGCACCTTATTTTTACCGGCCATTATTCGATATTCGAATACATGGCATTTGTCCGGCTTCAAAATAGATTTGGAATCAAGGTGAGAGCGAAACAGTTCCAGGTCATCCGGGTGGACGATACTTTCAAAATTGTTACGATTCTGGAATAGCTTTTTAAGTCCCGCAGCAGTAACTCCAAAAACATCGACCAACTCATCCGAGTAGGACAATGCCTTGTCCGCCTTTTCGTCCCACTCCCAGATACCCAGGTTAAGCATTTTTGACAGGGCCTGGCTGCGAAATTCACGGTATTCGAATAAAACCTCTGCCTCGGCTAATTGCGAGCGCAATTCCGCAACTTCATCTTGCAACTCCTTCTTAGTGGGGTTGGCTTTCGACGATTTTCTGGTTTTCGCTGTCAAAACATTGAGAATTCAATTTTCACAGCGCTAAGTATAGGTGCGATTTGGGGGGAAATCCGGACCGAATTCACGTATTTGTGACCTGTATCTCCAGCCGGAATCAGCGTTTATTCCGCGCAACCGGGAGTGATTTCTACAAGCGAGTTGCAATCCTTGCGATCGTCTTGCGGCCGAGAATTTCGTCCTCCCGTTCATTGTCAGGAACGATCCTGACAACCCGGGGTGGTGCTGGCCTGGCGGATCTGCTCCGGATCCTGGCAACGCGGAGATCCGATCCTGCTTCCGTGACCCCTTAATCAGAGTATAATTTACCCTGATCAATTTTATCGAGTACCGAAATGTCCGAAACCCCATCCACAATGCTTGAAATCGGCACCCAGGCGCCCTCCTTTTCACTACCCGAACCTGCCAGCGGCAACCAGGTAAGCCTGTCAGACTATAATGGCAGGCCGTTGCTGGTGGTTTTCTCCTGTAACCACTGTCCTTACGTATTGCACATCCTCAAGTCTTTTACCGAGTTTGCCAACGCGGCAAAGTTTCGCGGCCTCGAAACGGTCATGATCAACTCCAACGACGTTGCCGGATACCCGGCCGACAGCCCCGAAAAAATGGTTGAATTGGCACTAAATCTCGACTTCGAATTTCCCTACCTGTATGACGAATCACAGCAGGTCGCGTTATCCTACCAGGCAGCATGCACCCCGGATTTCTTTTTATTCGATGCGGATCATAGACTGGTTTACCGCGGGCAGTACGATGGCTCGAGGCCCGGTAATAGTACCGCCGTCAGCGGCAGTGACATCAAAGCCGCGGTCGACGCGTTGCTCGCTGGCACTCTACCATCAGGCGAACAGGTTCCAAGCGTGGGTTGCAATATCAAGTGGCGCGAAGGCAACGCACCGGGTTATTTCTGAGCTTCGACTGCCGTCGCGCTGTCGTGATCGGCTTTCATCGCGTCCACCTTGTCCATGACTTCCTGTAAGGTAAGCTGGTGGTCCTTGCCACCGCCGAAGATTTCTCCGAATTCAGTAATCAGGTCGCTGATCTTGTTCTGGGCAACAGAAAGATCGCCTCGCAGCATGTCGTTCTCGCCGCGTAGTGTTGTCATTTCCTGGACCACTTCCGGTTGTTCCAGCGGTGGTATTTCAACCCGTGGTTGCATGCATTTATAGGACTTGATCAGTTTGTCCAGCGATATATCCAGTGTCTTGATTTGTGCCTTGCCGCCCCGGTACAAGCACTCTATCAGGCGCTGGAAAAATTCTGTTTCATGTTTATCAATATCGGCCAGCGTTTTCCTTAAATCATCGCCTTCAAGCTGGTAGACCACCTGCAGGAAAGATTCGGTTTGCTGTCTATGTGCGGCGGAGCGACCCTTGATGGCTGTAGCAAGATCCGCGATGCTCTTGCGTCTACGCCGCCTGCGAATTAATGTCACCAGCAACCAGACCAGTAACAGCACCAGCGACAGCACGAAACCTTCGAGCAGTAGAATAAAATAAATTGCGTTGACTTCAAGCACCGTATTCCTCCTCTTTGAGATCCAGCTCGGGCGGGCCCTTTTTCATTTTCAGCAACCACCAGCCAAGTACCAGCAGCAAAAGTAAGGAAAGATTTACTGCCACTATTACCCCTCCGACCAGTACCCAGTTGATGGCATCGGGTTCTATCTCCGGCTCAACAATTTCAACCTGTTCGGCCTCGGCCACTTCCGCTTCTACAACCGGCGGCGCACGGTAAACGCCGAGCATCGAAAATGTCCCGAGATCAATCTCCTGGATTTCGCCCGCATGCGATTGTGCCGAAACTTTTACATGGGCGCGGTAGAGTCCTGCCTGGTTTGTCTCAATCTCGGCACGCCACCATCCGGCCCAGAAATCAAGGGCAAGACTATCCCGGGCTCCATCCGCTGCTTCGATATCTACCTCGGCCACCAGACCATCCGGGATCAGATACTCCTCGCGTGCACGCAGTTTCAATTCATAAATGCCGGGCGCCTGTTGTGCCTCGACCCTGACTTCCACCGGCCACTGCACCTGCATGTCGTAGCGCTTGCTGCGGTTAAAAGTACGGCTGTCTGCAGAAATAACAAATCGATGCATTCCCTCAGCCAGTTTCTGTTCGAGGGGATAAAGATACTGCCCCTTATCCTCGCGTACTCCGGTGTGTGTCATTACATGCGTAACTTCATTACCCTCGGCATCGATATGGGTGAATTCGAAATCAACAAAGCGTAGAAAACTATTGCGGCTGATCTTCTTGTCTCGATTAAACAATTCGGCCGTAACCCCGAGCGCATCTCGCGGCGTGCTATACGCGGGCACCCCACCCACCTGCAATTTTAAATCCGTAACCACCATCAGGCGATTGTCCGGATCCATCTCGGCATCGATTCGCCAGGTACCGGCCTCGGGATTTTTAACCGTAATCAAATCGTAACCCTGGTCACTACGCCAGCGGGACCCACGTGGTTTTTGAGCACTGATCGCGGGACTATCCGGTGGGATCAGTAATGCTGGCGCGCTACCCGCCTTGCGAAACAGCAGCAAGGTCATTTCCTTGATACTGGAATCTATCGGAAATTCCCTGCCGTTTAGCTCAACCGTGTCCGGTTCACTGGCGCGCTCGAACATCTTGAAGAACACCTTTTGCAGTTCAGCGGCACTTTGTGCGACGGCGAATGACCCACCGGTTTCAAGGGCGAGCTGTTTCAGCAACACCTCGTCCGTACCCTGCGATAGCGCAATCGTATGAACCTGTGCCCCCGCTTGCTTGAGCGCAAGTAGACTTTTACTTAACACCCGGGCACGGGATTGTTCGTTTTTTGCGGTATCTTTAGACACATCCACCTTGCCGTCGGTCAGCATTAACAGAATGCGACTGGTTTTGGCATCCGGCTTGTTCCAGCCTACGCTGGCCCGCGCGAGTGCGCTTTCAATGTTGGTAAACAAGGCATTGGAGTGGATACTATCCGCGCCCAAATCGGCCTGCTTGCGCCAGGCATCGTTGACCACGCCCCATTTCACGCTCATGTCAACGTAGCGCCCGAAGTTCCATACGCCAGCGCGGGAACCGGTCGGTATCAGGCCATTCATCAATTTTAACGCCGGCACGCGCAGATTCTGCGGATCGCTTTGCTTCATGCTTCCGGAAACGTCGATTACGATCCGAAAGTCATAGCGGGGCTCCGCCGCTAACAACTGACCCTGTGTAAGGACAGAAATTAAAAGCATATATAGACAAATACGCATGCGCATTGGTATAAGAAAGAGTTATCTACAAAAGCTATATCGGCCAAAAGTGGAACTTCTAAACTAATTGGAGTCTCAGTAAAATGAGCCATGCAATCTCAGTATATAAAGTGATAAAAGGTCACCGCTAAATGCCCTCCGATTTGGATAATCCACAGATCAATACCCGCGTTTACGATTTTTGTGTCAGGGCATTCCGAACTACCAAGAAATTGCTGAAACTCAATATCAAGCTGCACCAGGACGTTGGCGCTGAAAACGAGGCGGTACAACAGGGTGATATTTTCTTATTCAATCATTTCGCGCGTTTCGAGACCTTTATTCCGCAATACCTGATCAACGAGGCGACCGGCGCCTACTGTCGGTCGGTTGCCGCGGCAGAGTTTTTTGAAGGTGACGAGCGTTTCAGCCAGTTCCTCTACTCCATCGGCGTTGTCCCCAACGACTTGCCGAACCTGTTCCCTTTCCTGGCACAAGAAATACTACATGGCCGAAAACTTGTCGTGTTTCCCGAGGGTGGCATGGTCAAGGACAAACGCGTGGTCGACCAAAAGGGCCGGTACAGCGTTTTTTCACGCACCGCCAACGAACGTCGCAAACATCACCGTGGATCGGCAGTGATCGCGCTCGCAGTGGATGCATTTAAAACCGCTTTATTGCATGACTTCGCAGCTGGTAAATATGACCGCGTCGAGCACTGGGCCGAGCAACTGAAATTTGATAGTGTCGAACACCTGATGCAGAAGGCGGTAAAACCGACCGTTATCGTTCCGAGTCATATTACCTTCTACCCGATCCGGGTGAGTGACAACATTTTGCACCAGGCCGCACGCCTGTTTAACCGGGGTATTAACAAGCGTTTCGCCGAAGAACTAATCATCGAGGGTAACCTGTTATTCAAGGAAACCGATATGGATATCCGCTTTTCGCGACCTATTTTCGCCGGTGATTACTGGCGCTGGTGGGAAAAGAGACTGCTCCCCAACGTCGTGCATCGCTTCGAAACCTTAAACGAACTATTCGCACTTAAACCCAGTGCCGGTCATTGGGGCGGGCGTGTTCATGCGATCGGCATGAAGGTTAAATCCAACCATGTGCGCGATGACTACATGCGCTCCATGTACGAGGCGGTTACGGTCAACCTCAGTCATATCGCATCGCTGATCATTATGGAACTATTCGAACAGGGCCTTACCCAAATTGACTGCGGCCGCTTTCATAAGATGCTTTATCTCGGAATCAAGCTTATACAAAAAACCGATTATCACCTGCACCGCAGTTTATGCAATCCCGAGGAGTACGGCGCGATCATCAACCGCGGCAGCAGTCGGCTGGATCAATTTCTCAAAACCACGACCAGCATGAAGCTGCTGCATGTTGATCAGGGCAACTACGTGATCGATCAAAAACTGATTGAAGATTTCCACGTCGACGATATTCGTACCGAAAACCTGATCAGTGTATACGCAAATGAAGTCAGCCCCCTGTCGAAAATAACTCGCATCATTGAAAATGCGATGCAGCAAGCGGACCAGATCAACGCGCGTGCGCTTGCCGATTATCGCTTTAATGACCAGGTACTGGCCTACGAATGGGACCGTAAGCAATTTCAACGTGAGCGCTACGAAGAGATCAATTCGCAGCAAACGCAAACCGCCGATGCCAACTGGTATTTTCTCAAATCGAATAATAAATCGGCTTCGGCAGTGCTGCTGATTCACGGATTCCTCTCGGGTCCCGCTGAATTGAGAAGCCTTGGTGAGCGTCTGCATGCTGCCGGCCATCACGTACTGGGTGTACGACTCAAGGGCCACGGTACCTCACCCTGGGATTTGCGCAGCCGTAACTGGCATGATTGGGTCGCATCGGTGGAGAGAGGCTACGACATTGTTAAAGCATACAGTCAATCGGTGCATATCGTGGGCTTTTCCACCGGTGGCTTACTGGCCTTGAATCACGCCGCGAATCATCCCAATAACAGGATAAAATCGGTAACCAGTGTCAACGCGCCAGTTCGTTTCAAGAATAAAAACATGGTTTTCGTACCCCTGGTGCATCATGCCAATCGGCTCGTGAGCTGGGTAAGTTCCGAAGGACTGGTACCCTTCACGCCAAACCAATCCGAGAACCCGGAAGTCAATTACCAGCATATCCCGGTACGCGCGCTTTACCAGTTACAGCAATTTATCGACCACTTAACCGCAAATAACCTCACGATCGCTGCAGATGTCCACTTATACCAGGGAGATGAGGATCCGGTGGTGGCCCCCGCCAGTGTCGAAACGCTGGATAAACTGATCATTGCCGAAAATAAAACCCGGATTACGCTGAACAGCGACATACACGGTGTGGTTTTTCGCAATATTGACCAGGTCCAGGAAAAGATTTGCGCATCTATTCTATAATTAGACTAATGTGAGACTGGCATAAGGATAGAGCCACCAGATTCAAGGCTTGAAACTCGGTAAATGCATCACCCTACTCGTTTACTCATCTACGGCTTTGCAATCGTCATCCTGATGATGATTACCCTGGCCGTTATCGCGTTTTACTCGAGCAGTAGCGGTAATCGCGCTGTAACCCAGCAGGTTTCGCAACAGCTCGAGAAAATAAACCTGATAAACGAGCTCTCCACCATTATCCAGGGCCGCACCCGTTTCATGCAATCGATGCTGCTGCACGACGAGGAATTCATCGAGGCAGAGTCATGGCCAAACTTCAACCGCCTGGCCGGCGCCTACACTGAGACCCGCACCCGGCTGCTACCCTTGCTGGCACCGCGCGAGCGGGAAATCATGGATGCAATTGATCGCCTGGATCGCGATATCAATGATTTGAATCGACAGGTTTCGGTGCTGTTTCTCAATGGCAGTCGCGATGAAGCCAGCAAGATCCTGCTGCAGGAAGTGCTGCCCAAGACAGCACCCTTACTCTCCCACCTTTCCGAACTTACCCAGGCGCAGCGTATGGATGTGCAAAAGGTGCTGCTGATGACCACTAGCGATGCTGAAAAAAATCGTATTCAAATCGTTATTTTTTCGGTCATTGCAGTGTTGGTAAGTCTTACCGTGACCTTTATCGCAATATGGTACGGACGCAAATTGTCGGGCCAGTTACAGAATATGAACAATTACCTGGAGCAGAAAATCTATGAACGTACCGAGTCCCTGCTCGATACGCAAAAGGAACTGCTTGAAGACAATAGCGAATTAACGCGTTTGGCGTTAACCGACAACCTGACCGGTTTGTCGAATCGCACCAGTATGAACCAGATTCTGCGCAAGGAATTTTCGCGCTTTGAACGCCATGATCAGCGATTCGGCATCATCATGCTGGATATCGATCATTTCAAGAAGGTCAACGACAGCTACGGTCACGATACCGGGGACACGGTTTTGCAGGAGCTGGCATCAATTTTTGAAAGCGCGATTCGTGCCAGCGACTTCGTCGCACGCTGGGGTGGAGAAGAGTTCCTGATTTGCTGCACCACGATCGAGGAGGAAGATTTACTGCCCATAGCGGAAACAATCAGAAAGCTTGTTGCAACAACCAAATTCGAATCCGCAGGACAGATAACCGCCAGTCTCGGCTGCGCGGCAATCGTAAAGGGCGAGTCCATTGGCGAATTGATCAAGCGCGCTGACGTGGCCCTTTACGAGGCAAAAAATAACGGTCGCAACCAATCGGTAGTTTCGGAGTTCACCGATATCTCGCTAATCCAGGACCCGGATGAGAATGTGGATTCGGACTTCCATGATATCTGACCCTGCTTCCCGGTCATCTCTCTCCTGCTGCTCTTTGCAAGCTATCAGCTTCAATCTAGTCAATTGAATGCAACACCACTTTGCGGTCTGCGCCACGGCTGAACCAGGCGTGGTGAACCTTGTCGGTGCCATGCTCATAAAACAATTTCAGGCTATGGGTCACAACCGGGAAGGCAAGCTCGTCCCATGGAATCTGTTCCCGGGTAAACATACCGACCTCGAGGCTTTCCTGTCCTGCCGAAATCTCTTCACTGGCAAGTTCTCCATGAAACATGAGATAAACCTGGGAGATATAAGGCATGCTGAAAATACCGAACAAGGTCAGGGGTCCGGATTCCGCATTGGCCTCTTCCATCGCTTCCCGGGCCGCGGCCTCGGCCACGGTTTCGTTATTTTCCATAAAGCCGGCAGGTAGAGTCCACAATCCGTAACGCGGTTCGATCGCGCGTTTGCACAACAGTATCCTGTCGCCGCGCGTTAGTAGCGCACCACATACATTGTTCGGATTTTGATAATGGACGTGGCCACAGTTGTCGCAGACAAAGCGCTCACGATTATCATCGACCGGAATTTTCAGGGTAACAGGCTGTCCACACTGGCTACAGTAGTTCATTGTTGCATCAATCTCGCCGCAGCGAACAACAACGACTTTACCTGTCGCATGCCCTGTTCCATGTTTTGCAGAATATCCTGCATGCTGATAGAGCTGTCGCCGACACCTGCAGCCCAGTTTACAACCAGCGCCAGGCAGGCGTAATCAATCTCGAGTTCTCGCGCCAGCGCCACCTCCGGCATGCCCGTCATACCGACCAGGTTACAGCCATCGTTTCGCATCCGGGTAATTTCGGCAGCGCTCTCGAGGCGAGGGCCATTGGTGCTGCCATAAGTACCGGATGCAGCGAGCGGTTGACCCGTTTGCAATCCAACTTCCATCAGGATACCGCGTAACTCGGCATTGTAAGGCCAGCTGAAGTCAACATGGGTAACTTGAGCATCGTCTCCATCAAAAAACGTATGTTCACGTCCCGAACTGTAATCGATAACCTGGTCAGGCAGGGCCAGTGTCAGGGGTGGCATATCGCTAGTGATTCCACCGACCGCATTTACCGCGATAATCTTTGTAACCCCGAGTTGCTTCAAGGCCCAGATATTGGCGCGATAGTTAACGCGGTGCGGTGGCACCCGGTGCCCCGGTCCATGACGTGGCAAAAAAACCAGTGGAATATCTTGCCAGCGCCCCTGCAAAATATCTGCCGAGGTATCACCGAAGGGAGTATTACGAGGTGCCTGCTCCTCTAGATGAAAATCTTCTCCGAGCGAATAAAGTCCGCTACCACCAATGATTGCCAGCATCAGACTACCTTTTCAGGCAGGGCATAAATACTGGAGAGATTGCGAAAATGTCCGTTCAAATCCATGCCCACACCGTAGACATAGCAGTCGCCGCATTCGAGTCCGACGTAGTCTGGAACTACATCTGCCTTTTTCCTTTCATGGGTTTTACCAATCAGGAATACACTGCTACATTTGCGCGCGCCGTGCTTCTGGCAGTAGGATTTGACTTCTTCGAGGGTGTAGCCCTGGTCGTAAATATCGTCAACGATAATTACGTTGCGGTCCTTGATTTCATTTTGAGGATAGGCTTTCCATAAAACGTCTTTACCGAGCGTCGCGAGCCGGTATCGAGTGGCGTGCACGTAATCGAGCGTTAACGGAAAATTCCAGTGACGCAGCAATTGCCCGGTTAAATAGAGCCCGCCATTCATGACGCAAAGGACCAGCGGAAAATCCTCTTCGCCGTCAGCTTCGACCTTGTGTGCGAGCTCGGCAATAGCCTGCTCGACCGCGTTATCGTCGAACAATAGTTCGGCGGTCTGGTGTACTTGCTGGGCTCGGTCTGCGTTCATGTCAGGATTTACTTATCGCAACGGGTTCACCAATATGAATTGTCGATGTCGGAAATGCAATCTCGGCGTTGTTTGCCTCGATGATCTCGCCAATGCGCAGCATGACATCCTGCTTGACCTGATGGAATTTTACCCACTGCGTGGTTTTGGTAAAGCAATAGATAAAGAAGTCCACCGACGAATCTGAAAACTCATTGAAGTTAACCATCATGGTTGTATCGGGATCTATTTCGTCGTGGCTTTTAAGCATTGCTTCTACTTCGGCCACGACCTTATCCATGCTGGTCAGGTCGGAATAGCGCAGACCGATGGTTTCGTAGATGCGACGATTCGCCATGCGCGAGGGGTTTTCGACGATTATATTGGTGAATACCGAGTTGGGTACATACAGGGGTCGCGATTGAAAATCGCGGATCATCGTTACCCGCCAGCCGATGTTCTCCACGGTGCCCTCGATATTGCGATCGGGGGAACGAATCCAGTCACCGATAACAAACGGTCGGTCCAGGTACACGATTAGGCCGCCGAAGAAATTGGCCAGCAGGTCCTTGGCCGCGAAGCCGACCGCGATACCGCCAATGCCACCCATCGCCAATACGCCCGACACACTGAAACCGAGTGTCTGCAGTATTACCAGGGAGGCAGTAATGATAACCGCCAGGCGCACCAGCTTGCTGATTGCCTGTACGGTATGCTTGTCGACTCGATCCGAATTCTCGCTGTATTCCTTTTCCGCCCCGCGAATTATTCCGAGCATAAACCAGGTGATACAAACCAGTATGCCGACGTCGCGTACGTAATCGGAATAGGTAAAAATTGTACTATTGGTTTCGGCATAAATAATATCAATCGCAATATCCAGCCCCGCCAGCCAGACTATCCAGGTAATCGGTCGCATCATCGCGCCGAAAACGATGTCGTCCCAGCGTGTCGCGGTGTAATCAAGCCGCTTATGCACCCTCGCGAGAAGGCGCTTGACGAAAAAGCTGGCGAACGCGGTGATCAATATAACGACGAATACCTGCACTACCCAGAGCCATTCCCGGTCGATACCAGGCAACCAATTTTCCAGATTAAACATTACTCAAATAAATCCCCGCTTTCCGCCAGTCCCAGGCGATGATTGAAGTCATGTAATTCCTCGCAGGCATTTTGCCAGTCCCGGGAGGCGAACAAATCCGCATCCACCGCCTCTCCGTGCAAGCGTATCATGCGCAGCTGCGAGGTCGGATTGGCGTAATCGTTGAGCGAATCCAGCACTTCATCGGCACCGTCCGGACTGTTGCAAACCAGCAGAATATCGCTGCCCGCTGCCAGCGCGTGCCTTGCGCGTTCCG
The DNA here is from genome assembly GCA_029862125.1 of Gammaproteobacteria bacterium. GTDB lineage: Bacteria > Pseudomonadota > Gammaproteobacteria. Next base: position 55,825 of record JAOTXY010000007.1, read on the forward strand.
GGTAACCGCCGACCGATTCCGCACCACTCATGCTCAAGTCATCGCTAAACACAATACCCTCAAACTCGAGCTGCCCGCGCAACACCGTCTCTATCCAGTAGCGTGAGTAACCTGCCGCGGCCTTATCCACGTGATCATAAATTACATGGGCCATCATAATGCCGGTTAGATGAGTTGCAATCACCCGCCGAAAAGGCACCAGGTCCAGTGCTTCAATTTCGCGGAAGCGGCGACGATCGAACGGCATCACATGGTGAGAGTCACCTTCCACCGAACCGTGTCCGGGAAAGTGCTTGCCAACCGCTTCCATGCCTGCCCTGCGCATGCCCCGAATCCAGGCATTGGCTAAATGGGAAACTGTTTCCGGGTCCCGGTGAAAAGCGCGATCACCGATCACACTGCTGATCGGATTAGCAATATCCAGAACCGGGGCAAAGCTCAAATCAACGCCGTAATGGAGTAACTCGGCTGCCATCACCCAGGCGAATGTCTCCGCCAGGCGGATTGCATGTTGCTGATCCTCGTCGTAAAGATCACCCAGCAACCCCATTGCCGGTATCGCCTGAAATCCGTCACGAAAACGTTGTATCCGACCGCCCTCATGGTCAACCGCAACCACCAGGCGCGGATCTCTAAGTGCATGAATTTCGCTGCACAGACCGGCGAGCTGATGCGGGTGCTGGTAGTTACGGCTGAACAGGATGACACCGCCGACCTGCGGGTGAACGAGGCGCTTACGATCTTCGGGGGTTAATTCGCATCCGGCGATATCGAGCATAACCGGCCCAAGGGTCATTGATTCATCTCCAGCATGACAACCGCCTCCGCGGCAATTCCCTCTTCACGTCCGATATATCCAAGCCGCTCGGTCGTGGTTGCCTTGATATTGATTGTTGCAGGCGCACAGTCCAGCTCCTGAGCCAGGATTTCTTTCATCGTGTCGATGTGGGGTGCCATTCTCGGTGTCTGCGCAATGATGGTGACATCGGCATTACCCAGGCGGAAGCCATCGCTATCAAGCAGTTGTTTTATTGCGCGTAAAAATTCACGACTATCCCGACCCTCATTGCCTGCATCGCTATCAGGAAACAACCGACCGATATCACCGCGCCCCATGGCACCCAGCAATGCATCGCATAAAGCGTGTATAAGTACATCGCCATCGGAATGGGCTACTACCGCTTTATCACAGGATATTAAAACGCCACCCAGGACAAAGCCGTCGCCATCAGTGAATGCGTGCACATCATAACCGTGCCCAATTCTGGAAATGCTCATCGGATCCCAGTCTCGATTTTACCAAACCGGGCAATTATAACCGCCTGTCGCGGCAACTACACCCGGCTGAGTGCATGTAAATTAAAAAGTAGCGCGCTGAATAACAGCAACGCGCCGGCCTGGTGTAACGCGCCCAGCAGCACGGGAACCTGCATTAGCAGGGTCATAATTCCAAGTACCAACTGAATAATGACCATCATGCCGACGAGCTTGAAACTGCCTTGCAGCATTGTTGCTTCGAAATGCGAACGCCCCCTGATGTACCAGATAATCAGGATTATTCCGGTTATAGTCGCCAGCCATCGGTGGTTGAACTGCACGGTGACCATGTTTTCCAGTGGGTTCAAATACCACGGGGACAAGGCACCGATACCCTCGGGTATCAGGCTGCCACCCATCAGTGGAAAGGTATTAAAAATTAATCCCGCCTTTAGCCCGGCCACAAAACCGCCGGAAACAATCGTGATCAGCACCAGGATGACCAGGCCCAGGGACAACTTGCGCCAACCTGCGACACTCGACTCGGCAAGTCGCCGGTACTCTCTTGTCGTCACCAGGTTGAATATCGTCCACAGGATGAATCCGTAGATCAGAATTGCACTGAGTAAATGTGCGCTCAATCGATATTGACTGACATGCGGGTTGCTTACCAGGCCACTTTTAACCATGTACCAGCCGAGCAAACCCTGCAACCCTCCCAGGACAAACATGATCATCAATCGAGGGGTCAATCCCGGTTTGATCATTTTGCGTAACCAGAAATAAACAAACGGCAGCAAGAATACCACGCCTATCAATCGCCCGAGCATACGATGCGAGTACTCAAACCAGTAAATCGATTTAAAGCCATCAAGCGTCATATCGCTATTAAGTTTCTGAAACTCGGGATATTGCTGGTAACGCTCGAATTCAACGAGCCAGCGTTCAGTATCCAGCGGCGGCAGCATTCCGGTCGGATGCCAGGTAACCATGGAAAGTCCTGAATCGGTAAGCCGCGTCACACCGCCCAGAATTATCATCGCAAAAACTAAAACCAGGCAAACTTGCAACCACCGCTGAATGGCGCGGTCGTTTTCACTTATGTCACGCATGCTGAATAATTACTCCGAAATTACGACGATGCTTGCAGGATTAGAATATTAAACATAACGAGGAGTTTCTGCCCATAAAAAAAGGCGCCTGTGGGCGCCTTTCTCGTTCTCGCAGCCGCTATTATTTTTCTTCGGCAGCTATCTCCTCCAGTCTCTTCGCCCTTGTTCGACTGACCTTCTGGGGTTATGTCTCCAACTCCGGGTCAGGGGCCACTGATATTGATTGACCGTAGTAGACCACAGGTTTTTCAAAGTTTCTAGCGAATTTTGCATTAATTTCATCCGCGAAAATTGAAACATCGGCCTGGCAAAGCGAAGCAGATACAACGATCACAGTGCCAATCGTGATCCCTGAAACGCGAACTAAATCTCCTCGAACGGGAAACTGTCGAGACGTTCGATGCCCCCGTCCCTGACCACCACCTGGACTTCCAGCTTAACCGACTCGCTGCCTTTTTCACCGATAAGGCTTTCCACGCAGAGCACCATGTTTTCCTCGAAATAACCTTCACCCGCGGTTTCAAAATCGGGGTGCAGCGGAATCACCGGCCATTCGTCCGCCATGCCGACACCATGTGCCGCCAGCGAGTAGCGATAGGGTTGATACTGTTGCGGAATCTGCCAGGACTTCGCATTGAACTCGCGAAAACTCATCCCGGGCTGGATAATTTGCAGGTTGTGATTTATCTGCTCGACAGCCGCGCGGTAAAGTTCGGATTGCTTTGCTGTCATCGCGGTATAGCCGCAGGTCCACGAACGCGACAGATCGGCGCAGTATCCGTAAGGCCCGATCAGGTCGGTGTCAAATGAGATCATTTCCCCTTGTTGGCAGACATAGTCTGAGCATTCCCGGTACCAGGGATTGGTGCGTGCCCCGCAGGTCAGCAAGCGGGTTTCAAGCCATTCCCCACCGGAACGCGCATTTTCGTAATGTAATTCCGCCCACAATTCCTGCTCGGTGCGTCCCGGTAGTGAGTTCTCGTACATGCGCGCCATCCCGGCCTCACAAACGCGTATCGTCCATCGCATCAAGGTCAATTCGTCCTCGCTTTTGAGCGCGCGCGCCAGTTCAGTAATTTGCTGACCTTCGACATATTCGAAACCTTCCGCTTCGAGCGCCTTGAACCCAGGTGGCTCGACCTTGTCGATCGCAATACGTCTATTGGCGCCGTATTCACGCATCAGGCCAGCTATTTCGCGGCTCCAGTCGCGCACCATTTCTACGCTGCGAGTGCCGGTTTCCATAAAAATCCACGGAATCGAGTTGCGTACCTCATCGATACCTTCGTAACCGTCACACAAATGATGGCAGCCCTTGAACTCGAACATGATTGCCGGCCCGTCAGCAAAAATCAGCGCGTAACGCATCGCATCGTGTGCGGTCCAGACCTGCATGTTAGTCACATCGAGGGCGTAGCGGATATTGATCGGACTGTAGAGCAGAATTGCCGCACAATCGAATTCCTGCAACTTTGTACGTAATCGTTGCAGGCGATACTTTCGAGCCTTAACCAGGGTGTCATGGGGGATGGGACTTTTCAGCGGGCGATCGGCACCTTCCGGATTAAGATAGGCTCGCTTGCGCTGATCAAAGAAAATCTCACCCGGGGCCTTCATTTCATCGCCTCGGATCGGTGAGGTGGAGGTCGTCGAATCTTTCCCCGGTTAATTCGTAGGCCTGCCCAAACCCACGAACAAATCGACCCGTTGTTACCCGCACGCAAAACAGTTGAAAATCAGGGAGCGGTTCAATGATCTTCATCACCTTGCCAAAACGTTGATGAAACTCGCTGAGCACGCTTTTGAATATATCACTTTCCCGCTCAACAGGCTCGGCCCTGCCCTGCAGGCTGATACGCCTTCGGGCAAATGCATTTGCTGCTTCGAATTCATCTTCGATCAGCATCAAACCAAGCTCGGGATTGCTCATCAGGTTAGCTGTGTGGCTCGCTAGCTGACTGAGGAAAAGATAGTAATCACCTGCAAACAAAATACAGGGTGCGTAACTCGCCTCGGGAGTCGTGTCTTTAGCGAGAGTCGCTAGTTGAGCACTGGAGGCGTTATCGCGCAGCGCCAGGAAATCCTGGCGTGCGCTATCCGATTCGTTCAAAACTGTTCCCGGTAGTCAATACCCGGTTATTTTGCCACGCTAGCCGGGCATACGCATCAAACTCGCACTGGCTTCGTCGTTCTCACTGGCAAGCTTCATCAGTTTGACCTGGTGCTCGTAGTAGCGCGCATAATCAATCATTCGCACCATCGCGTCGACCGTGTTGACATTGCTTGCTTCGAGTGCACCCGCGGTTACGCTAACCGAAGCGTCGGCGACGGCCTCGATGCCATCTCGACTGCGAAACAACCCGTCTTCACCACGATAAAGCTGATCCTGCGGCGGATTAACCAGGCGGATTCGATCCACCCCTACCATGGCATTGGCGGCCTGACCGGTGGGACGAATACTGATACTGCCGTCACGACCGATCTGCAGGCTTTCAAATTGCGGAATTGTTATCGGACCGCCGTCACCCAGTACAATTTGATTGGCGCCGTTGAGCAGCAGCCCGTTCGGGTCGATTCTGAAATCGCCGCGTCGTGAATACGCGGCGCTACCATCAGCGGCCTGAACCGTAAACCATCCGTCACCATTAAGTGCAAGGTCAAGATCTCGCCCGGTGGTAACGACTGCACCAGGATTCAAATTAGCACCACTGCCCTCGTCACTGACGTACACACGATCAGCGTATCCTGGACCGGATACCGGGTTTGATTCGAAAAAGTCCAGCGCGGACTTGAAACCAACTGTACTGACATTGGCAAGGTTATTGGCGTTACTTTGCTGCGCAAGCATCGCTTGCGCAGCTCCATTCATTGCCAGGTACAGGTAATCATCCATTACGATTTAAATCTCAATGCTTTATCGAATCTGGATAATGGTATCGGTGATCGAATTTGCTGTTTCGATCGAACGCGCGTTGGCCTGGAAGTTACGCTGTGCAGTAATCAGGCCTACCAGTTCTTGCGTCAGGTCGACGTTAGAGGTTTCCAGCGCCCCCGATTGAATCAGGCCGAAGCGCCCGGTTCCGGCAGCACCGGTGATTACCGGACCCGATTCGATGGTCTCCTGCCAGGCGGTTCCACCCACGGCGTTCAATCCCTGGACATTGGCAAAATCAGCCATCGCAACCTGGCCCATGGGAGTCTGGATACCGTTACTGTAGGTCGCACGTAGCAATCCTTCCTCGGAGATATCAAGCCCCGTCAGCCTGCCCGTGGTAAAGCCATCGGGATCGAGAGTGCTGACAGAAAACGCAGCCGAAAACTGGGTCGTGCTGTTGTTGGCGAAATCATGCAGTATCGTGAGTGGGTTAGCACCGGTGGTTAACGGGATCGCAACGTTTTGCAGCGCAGCAGGAGTACTGCTGGCAAAACTGCCATCAGGATTGAAATTCAGGATTCCGACATCCTGGGTAACCGGCAAACCGCCGTTCAGGTGGGCAACCGCAGTACCGCCCGCGATATCGACTTCGGCACCATCAAGATAGGAAGCAACAATCCACTGGTTAGGGTCACCTGGAAGTGGATTTGTCGCCGATCCCGGCAGGTCATGGATGAAATAGTAGGACATCACATGCGAGGCGCCGAGTGAGTCATACACCGTGGTCGAAGTTGCATGTGAATAGGTGTTGCTCGCGGTCGGGTCGAACGTGACAGGGTCGATCCCGGGTCTCGAAGCATCCAGGTTCAGACCGACCTCTACCTCGGTCGTCGCCTGCGGGGCGCCAGTGGTTGCCGGCAAAACAATCGGGATCGTAGTGTTCAGGCTGGTCGAGGTAACATTACCACTCGCGTCTACCGGGAAAGCCTGCAAGAATTCGCCCGCGCTATTGGTGATGGTTCCAGAGTTATCAACGCCAAACTGGCCGGCCCGGGTATAAGAGATGTCGCTGCCGGTCAGGGTTTTGTTGGTGATAAAAAAGCCCTGGCCGCTGATCGCCATGTCGAGGCTGGCGTCGGTAAACTTCAGGTTACCCTGGTCGAACTGCTGACTGACGCTCAATACCTCTACGCCACTACCGACCTGGGTAGATGTATTACCAAAAGGTGAAATTTCGAACAGATCGCCAAATTCGGTGCGCGAATTCTTGAATCCGGTGGTTGCGACGTTAGCGATATTATTGCTGGTAACGCTAAGATCGACGGTTGCGGCCTGTAATCCGCTGAGTGCTGCATTAAATGACATTATATTCTCCTGCCTTGTTACATTATTTTGCGAACCTGGCCCATGTCGATATCGCCGAGGCCGGACACGCTGAGCGTGAGGTCCTGACCACCGACGCCGAGCGTTACACTCTCGACATCAACCACCGAAAACATACTTCCCGAGGTAACCTCGGTTCCTCGATAAACTTCTGCGGCAATCTGGTATTCACCACTCGGCAAACTGTTGCCATCTGCATCGAGACCATTCCATTCAAAATCGATCAGGCCTGCCTGCTGCAGACCCAACTCCTGGCGATTTACCAGCTGGCCGGCAGCATTCTTGATCGTAACGACTAAATTGCTGGCAGGTTGAGCGAGCTCAACAGACCCCATCAAGTTAGCACCCTCATTCAGGATGCCGGTTTGTGCAGGGACCAGGACGCGCCGACCAACCAGGGTCGAAGCCTGTAAGGCCTGGTTTGACTGGAATGACGAACTCAAAGTGTTAAATGTTGCGTTCAAATCATTGATGCCACTGACGGTACCGAACTGGGCCATCTGGCCGAGGAAATCTCCATTTTCCATTGGCGCGAGTGGATCCTGGTATTGCAGCTGGGCAGTCATCAATGCCAGAAATTCGGCCTGCCCAAGTTCATCGTTGTCCCTGGTGTTATTTTCCGCAGGCTGGCTTAAACCAAGCTGGGCATAAATCGAATTAGTATCGATATCAGACATCTTCAGTCTCCGTTAACTTCCCAACGACAGAACCCGTAACAACAGGTCGCGTGAGGTGCTCAATACTTGCACGTTATTCTGGTAGGCGCGTGAAGCCGAAATCATGTTAGCCATCTCTTCGACCGGGTTGACATTGCTGCCAAACACAAAACCCTCTTCATTGGCAAGCACGTGACCCGGTTCGTAACGACTTGTAACCTTCTCCTGGCTTTCAACGATTTGAAGCATCTTCACACCGACCTCACCCGGTCGTGCATGATCGCCGAGCATTGCCTGGAACACCGGCTGGCGCGAGCGATAAGCCTCGGCCTCGCTGCTGGCGCTGGTTTCGACATTGGACAGGTTACTGGCGATGGTATTCAGTCGCACCGACTGCGCGCTGATTGCGCTTCCAGAAATATTAAAATTGGCAAACAGTCCCATGATTATTCTCCCTTCAGGGCCTTCATAAGACCCGTAACCTTGCTATTAAGAAAACTAAAGCTGGTTTGAAACATCAGCGCATTTTCGGAAAACTTGGCCTGTTCAACGTGTGAATCTACAGTGTTGCCGTCCAACGACGGATGTAAGGGATTACGATACATCAGTGCCGGTTGCATGGTGTTTGCCTGGGGTGCAATGTGGTCACGATGCGTGCTCGCCATCGCAACCTGGCCAACCTGCTGCTGGCTTGCGTTGCGCAGCATTGCGCCAAAGTCAATATCGCGCGCTTTATAGTTCGGGGTATCAGCGTTGGCGATATTAGAAGCCAGGATCGAGGTGCGCTGGCCACGTAGCAGCAGCGCGTCATCGTGTATTGAAAAGGCTCTTTCAAAGCTAATGGGCATGGTTCTCACCGTAAATCATCATTACGGCTACCTTTGCATAGACGGTGCCACCAAATTATTATTATTGTGAATCAAAGACTTAGGTCCTGACGTCTGGCCCATGGGTGGCAATGCGGCAACACAAAGAGGCAATATTGCCGCCTTCTTGCAGCCCCTGCAGAAAGCCGTCACGATACTCCACAAGCAAGTTCTACACCTCTCAGGCGCTGCTGGTGACTGCAGCCTGCAAAATCGCGAAAGCGAGTACTGTCCTGCAGAATTGCCTGAAATCCTGAAATCGACGTCGCTGCAAAAACGCCCCCCCGAATTTGCCGCGGATCGATACCATTTTAAAGCTGGTAACAAAGCAGGGTTTTGGCCTGATTATTGCAGTGACTCTTGTCATGACCAAGCAAATGATTCTGAAAACCGTTACAAGGTCCCTATTGCAGCTAGCGATAACGGCCTGTTTCATAGTGGCATCCTCATCGTCGCTACTGGCTGCGGATTACCAGAGCCTGGCTTCGATCCGTATGCAAACTGAATCCTTTATCTCGAAATATCCTTACGAGAGCCCCTATCCACCTCGCTTTCAGCTTAGCAAGCTGGATTCGAGGCTGCGCCTTAAGGTATGCCCGGAAGCCCTGGTGGTCGATTTCGTGCGGCCTGACATAGCCCTGGGGAATACAGCAATCCTGGTGCGTTGTCCGATAGATTCTGGCTGGAAAATTCATTTACCGGTGCGCATTGAAGTCTTCGATGACGTCATCGTTACCGCCAATCCATTACTGAAAGGTCAAAATATTGACACATCGGCGGTCACCTTTCAGAAGCATAATATAGCGCTACTTAAAAATGGCTACTACGTGAAAAACAGCAGCTTCGATCAGCTGCAGGCGCGACGTAACCTGAAGCGGGGAACCGTTCTTACCCCTAAAAACCTGAGTCCCCGGTTAATGGTTCGCTCGGGCCAACAGGTTACGCTGGTATTAGATTACAACGGGCTGCAAATCAAATCGTCCGGCACAGCCCTGAAGTCCGCCACCCTCGGCCAGGTAGTAAAGGTTCGCAATAGCCAGTCGCTTAGAGTTGTCGAAGGGATAGTCTCGGGTGAAGCCCTGGTACGGGTAAGCATCTAATGAATCTAAATGCTTTTAACAGTAAACTATTTTGTCATACGGCCGATAAGGTAAACAGGAATCTCAAGGAGACCAGCAATGTCCGACGCGATTAACACGCAAAACCGCCTGCGAAATACCGGGGTATCCGGGGATACCAAGGCTGGTTCTACTGCGAAAACAAACCAGCAGGCTGCACAAAACAAACCTGCTGCCAATACAGCCAGCGAAGCAAGTACCGTCGAACTGAGCAGCACCACGCTGATCGAGGAACTGAGCGAACAAATCAAGAATCTTCCTGAAGTTAACGAGGCCCGCGTAGAAGCGATTAAGCAGGCAATCGGCAAGGGGGAGTACCAGACCGACGCCGAAGTGATCGCGCGCAAATATAGTGAAATCGAGAAGTTACTGCCATGAATAGCCAATCATGTCGTGAACAACTGATTGAACTGCTGGAAGCACATAACGCACGTATTAGCGGGGCCACCGAATACCTGGTCAATATCAAGCAGGCAATAGCCGAAAATCGACTGGAAAACCTGCAAGACTCGCTGTCAAATCCGGATTTTGCAGTTGATGATATCGAAAGACTCGAGCAACAGCGTTACCAGCTGCTGTCCGACTATGGTTTTAGTCAGGATAACGACGGCTTTGAGAAATGCATGACCTGGTGTGACGATGAGCAAAACCGGGTCTCCGGGCTTTACCAGCAGTTAATACAAAGCCTGGTACAACTGCAACATGCCATTCAGATCAATAGCCTGCTGGTCAGCAGGGGTCGGGACCGCGTAAAACGTTCACTCGGTATACTGACCGGGCTTGGTGCCTCGAGTAATTATAAAACCTACAGTAGTGATGGCAAAACCCTTAGTACCCCGGGCCGGCGCGACATCGCTATCGCCTAGTTGCTGGTAGCCCCTGCGCAAGCAGAAACTTTCACCCAATCCTAAATGAGCATTTATCGTCGTTATTGGTAATGCATGTGCGAGCGCAGCAGCTCAAAAGAAAAAAACCCCATCGGGTAGATGGGGCTAACACACAAACATATAACTTAAGGAGGGTCTTGAGAATTAAATTATAAGCAGCAGCGCAATTATAACTGGGACCTGGGTCTCAAATCCCAACCCACCAAATGTAAATTATTCACAACACCTCTAAATTCGAGGTGTATCCGTTTCGTGCTAATCATTTAAAACTCTGTCGGTGCCGTTATACTGTCCGCACCAGCACTGACCAGGCACCCATGAACGAAGATTTATCCCTGCTACAGCCTTACCCGTTTGAAAAACTGGCCCAGCTGAAAGAGAACCTGCATCCCCCGGCACAGCTCGATCATATCGCCTTGTCAATCGGTGAACCCAGGCATCCGGCACCCCAGTTTGTGGTCGAGAACCTGATCGCTCATCTGCACCAGTTATCGACCTACCCCGGCACGCGCGGCAAAGACGAGTTGCGCCAGGCGATTGCGAACTGGCTAACATCACGCTACTCGATAGCACAGGATCTACTGGATCCGGAAGTGAACCTGTTGCCGGTAAGCGGTACGCGCGAAGGCCTGTTTGCTATCGCCCAGTGCATCATCGATCGCACTGCCTCCAATCCGCTGGTTTTGATGCCGAATCCGTTTTACCAGATATACGAGGGTGCCGCGGTGCTGGCTGGCGCATCACCGCGTTATCTCGATTGCCTGCCGGAAAAAGATTTCCTTCCCGACCTAGACCAGGTTGACGCACGGGAATGGTCGGACTGCCAGATGATTTACATTTGCAATCCCGGTAATCCAACCGGGTCGGTCATGTCGCGTCAATACCTCGAACGATTGATCGAGCTGGCCCATCGCCACGATTTTGTTATCGCCAGCGATGAGTGCTATTCAGAGATTTACTTTGAAGAAAAAAATCCACCCCCGGGGCTACTTGGCGTTGCCGCGGGTATGGGAAACGACAGTTTCAGGCATTGCCTGGCATTTCACAGCCTGTCGAAGCGATCTAATTTACCGGGATTGCGTTCGGGGTTCGTGGCGGGAGATGCACAAATAATAGAAAAATTCCTACTCTACCGAACCTATCACGGTTGTGCTTTACCACCAGCGACGCAAACCGCAAGTACCGTGGCCTGGGGTGATGAAGCCCATGTTGTCGAAAATCGGTATCTATACCGGCAAAAATTTGAGCAGGTTTTGGCACTGCTTTCTGATACACTCGCGCCGCAGAAACCGCAGGCGGGTTTTTACCTGTGGGCCAAAACGCCAATTTCAGATACCGAGTTCGCACAACGTCTTTACGCTGAACAAAACGTGACCGTGCTGCCAGGCAGATTCCTGGCACGTGATCATGGTGAAGGCAATCCCGGAGAAAACCGGGTGCGCATGGCGCTGGTAGCCCCCCTGGACGAATGCCTCGATGCGGCCAAACGAATCAATTCACTGTTAGCGGGTCTTTAGGAGAAACACCATGGCTGAACTTCAGCAAGTTATCGAACAGGCGTTCGAAAATCGCGCTGAAATAAATCCCGGCAACGTCGATGCCGAAATCAAGAATGCTGTGCTCGAGGCGATCGAGCTTCTCGATTCAGGACAGCAGCGCGTTGCCGAGCCGGTCGCCGGCGGCTGGCAGGTCAACGAGTGGCTCAAGAAAGCAGTACTGTTGTCGTTTCGCATTCGTGAAAATCAAATCATGCCGGGTGGATTTACCCAGTACTTCGACAAGATCGACTCCAAGTTTGACGGCTGTTCAACCGAACAGCATGCTGCCAGTGGGGTTCGCGTGGTTCCCCCGGCCGTGGCGCGCAAGGGATCGTTTGTCGCGCCTGGTGTCGTAATGATGCCTTCCTACGTCAATATCGGAGCTTACGTCGACAGCGGCACCATGGTCGATACCTGGGCAACAGTCGGGTCCTGCGCTCAAATCGGCAAAAACGTGCATCTTTCGGGCGGGGTTGGCATCGGAGGCGTACTCGAGCCGCTTCAGGCATCCCCGACCATTATCGAGGACAACTGTTTCATCGGAGCCCGCTCGGAGGTTGTCGAAGGCGTGATTGTCGAAAAGAACTCGGTAATCTCGATGGGCGTCTATATTGGCCAAAGTACTAAGATATATAATCGCGAAACTGACCAGGTGACCTATGGACGTATTCCCGAAGGTTCGGTCGTGGTCGCCGGAAATTTGCCATCCGAGAACGGGAAGTACAGTCTTTACTGCGCGGTTATAGTCAAACAGGTCGATGAAAAAACACGCGCCAAGGTCGGGATCAACGAACTGATACGCAACGTATAGGTAGGCCATGGTTAACGCGGTAACATTATACGGAATTCCCAATTGTGACACGATCAAAAAGGCCAGGGCATGGTTGAACGATCACAGGGTCGAGTTTGTATTCCATGACTATCGCAAGCAGGGGCTTGATAAGGAGCAGCTGCAATCCATGGTAGCCGTGTTGGGCTGGGAGGCCATGCTGAATCGTCGTGGCACCACCTGGCGCGCCTTGCCAGACCCGCTCAAGGAGCGTATCGATCTGGTAACGGCTATCAGTGTAATGCTCGACAATCCGGCGATCATCAAGCGACCGATACTGGCTAAAGACGAGCAGCTACATCTTGGCTTCAGTGCGGCGCAATACCAGGAGATCTTTGGCTAAGCTATGGCAAGTGCAACCCTGAAACTTGCATCGGACCTGATAGCCAGACCCTCGGTAACCCCGGACGATGCCGGTTGCCAGGCGTTATTGATCGAGCGCCTCGAGGCGATTGGTTTTGACTGCGAAATACTGGTTTTCGATGAAGTCACCAACCTGTGGGCGCGCCGCGGCAAGACCGGACCGGTGCTTGCCTTTGCCGGCCATACCGACGTGGTACCGCCAGGACCGCTGGAGAAATGGCATAGTGATCCGTTTACCCCGGAAATTCGCGACGGCAACCTGTTTGGCCGCGGTGCCGCGGATATGAAATCGAGCATCGCGGCAATGGTGACTGCCTGCGAAAGGTATGTTGTTGAGCACCCGGATCATAACGGTTCGATAGCGCTGCTAATCACCAGCGACGAGGAAGGTATCGCTGTTAACGGCACCGTCAAGGTGATCGAGAGGCTCGAGGCCAGGGGTGAAAAAATCGACTGGGCCCTGATAGGAGAACCCTCCAGTCACGTCCACGTAGGCGATGTTGTCAAAAACGGCCGACGCGGCTCGATCGGTGCAAAACTCGTGATTCACGGCGTCCAGGGGCACGTCGCTTATCCGCACAAGGTAGACAACCCGATCCACCGTGCAATGCCGGCATTGCACGAACTTGCGCGGCACGAGTGGGACCAGGGAAACCGTTTTTTTCCGCCCACCAGTTTCCAGATTTCGAATATCAATTCAGGTACCGGAGCACATAACGTGGTTCCGGCCCACGCCGAGATTGCGTTCAACTTGCGCTACTCGACCGAGATCGATGCCAGGCAAATCATAGAAACCACCCGCGTGATACTCGACAAGCATGAGCTTGATTACGACATCGACTGGTCGATTTCAGGATACCCGTTCCTGACGCCTGAAGGCGAACTGGTTGCAGCGGCGCAACAGGCTATTAAACAACATACGGGGCTGACGACCTCTCTCGAAACCACGGGTGGCACCTCGGACGGTCGATTTATCGCCCCCACGGGTGCACAGGTGCTTGAGCTTGGTCCGGTAAACGAGTCGATTCACAAGCTTAACGAACATGTGAATACGCAGGAACTCGATCAACTGTCCGATATTTACCAAAGCATTCTCGAAAACCTGCTGTCTTGACGCCATTGACTGGACGATTCGCGCCCTCGCCTTCGGGACCCCTGCATTATGGCTCCCTGGTCGCGGGCCTGGCGAGCTATTGCCAGGCGAAGTCCCAACAGGGTGACTGGCTGTTGCGTATCGAGGACGTTGATACACCCCGTGTGGTGGCCGGCGCCAGTGATCAAATTCTGCGCGACCTGGAGGCCTTCGGCTTCGAGTGGGACGGAGCCGTCAGCTATCAGAGTCAACGTTTTGAAAAGTACCAGTACTATCTCGACAAGTTACTGAACCAGGAGGATTGTTACGCCTGTGAATGCAGCCGCAGGACCCTGCGCGAACAGGGTGTGGCCAGCGGACCCCTGGGACAGATTTATCCCGGTAACTGCCGCTTAAAGCAGTTTCCCCTCGAAAACCATTCGATCCGGCTAAATACCGGGGATGCGCAATGGATAAAATTTGTCGACCGGGTGTATGGTGAATTTGCCTTGAACCTGCCTGAATCGGTTGGCGATTTCGTGCTCAGGCGCGCGGATAACATCTACGCCTACCACCTGGCCGTGGTGGTCGATGACGAGTTACAGAACATTACCGAAGTTGTACGTGGTGCCGATTTGCTGGAAAACACTTGCCTGCATATCTACCTGCAGCAAAAACTGGGATTCAAAACCCCCGACTACGTGCACATTCCACTGGTCAACAATGCACAGGGCGTAAAGCTCAGCAAACAAACCGGGGCCAATGCGCTGGATCACCAGAACCCGTCGAGACAGCTGTTCGCCGCACTAAGCCACCTGGGCCAGTCACCCCAGCCCGAACTGGAAAATGCCGGGCCGCAGGATATCCTGCAATGGGCAGTGGACAACTGGAGCATCGTCTCGATTCCGGTCGAACGCGCGGCGGTCGCAGAAACTTTTGAAAATTAGCCCCGATCCAGGACATCCTGAACTCGTCGATTGGCTTATATTGACTATTAAACCTGCTGCTCTCCGCCCGACCAGTTCCAGTCAGCGCCAACGGGATAGCCTTGTTCCGGAACCATTTCGCGGTAAACTATTGCTTTCGGAAGTAACGGGAAACCAGGAAACTATCATGCTCAAATCTGCAGGCGATTTAATAACGGAAGCTCAACAGCATATCGAATGCGTAGACGTTGCCACGGCGAAGAAAATATATGATGAAAACTCCGATGCCGTCATCGTCGATGTGCGCGAGGCTCACAGCGCCGAGGAATCAAAGCTAACCGATTCGATCAACATCTCACGCGGGCTGCTCGAAATGCAGGTTCATAAAGTCTGCCCCGAGGCGACGACTGTTATCCTGACCCATTGCGGTGGCGGTGGCCGGGCGTCGCTGGCAGCGCAAACCTTGAAACAGCTGGGATACGGAGAGGTATACGCAATAACCGCACCCTTTGACGAGATCAAGGAGACCTTTGGTTGATCGCCTGGCTACTTGACCTGGTCGATGGTCAAGGTGATTTGCGCGGGTGGATTTTTGCTATCCACCGCTTCAATCTCGGTGTAAAAGTCACCCGCCTGGGCGACCGGTTTACCACTGCTGGAAACGCGAGCACCTACGATAACCTGGTCGAAGGTCGATAACTTCAGCGTCGGCATCATCGCGTCATCATCACTTAAGGTAAGCGTTACCGGTAAATCACTGAGTTGTAACTTTTTGACCGCCAGCGGCATCGGGGGTCCCTGCATCGCCTTGGCATAAACAAACACTGCGGCCCCGGGACTGGACCTGGATTTAAGATCAGCGCTGATATCGACGACCAGATTGAGGCTGGCACCAGTACTCACCACGCTGGCAAGTTCGGGCTCACGTTCTTCGAGCATCGCGATCAGGCCCTTGATTTCGCGTACCGAGCCTGGGTTATCCGCAATCAAAGGCAATAGCTGCGTCCAGTAAACATGCGCCGCCTTGTAATCCTTGCGCTGCTCAGCAGCCATTCCAGCCAGCCAGAGTCCATTAGGAAAACGGGGTGCGAGTTCCAGTCCGCGTTTTACCAGTGCTTCCGGTTCGCCCAGCAGATTGCCGTTGTTTTGCATCGCCAGTGCATCGGCAAGTGCAAACAG
This sequence comes from Gammaproteobacteria bacterium, assembly GCA_029862125.1. Classification (GTDB taxonomy): domain Bacteria; phylum Pseudomonadota; class Gammaproteobacteria. Next base: position 71,886 of record JAOTXY010000007.1, read on the forward strand.
GATTCCGGGTTCGTCGCCGATCAGGTCGTTACTCCGCTGAAAAGCCGTTACCGCTTCATTATACTGCTGCTTGCCCATCAGGGCCCGACCGAGCATAAACCAGCCTTCTGCATCCTCTGGATTAGCGCGCAGCTTTTCCTTGACTGCAACGACCATTTCATCGAGGCTCATTTGCGGCGCGGTCGCAGCCTGTTGCTGCGGCACAGCTTTTACCAGTTGCGGGTTTTCGATTACCCGGTACTCACCATAAACCAGGTATAAAGCGACGCTGCTAAGCGGTATCGCCAGCAATACCACGACTGCCATCCACTTGCCGCGCGATTTTTCGCTATCGGCTTCACCGCTATCGAGCTCCAGTGCGAGCGAGGTCTGCAAATCCAGGAATGCACTATCGTAGGCAGCCTGGTCAATCTCGCCATCCACCAGCTGCGTTTCGAGCTGTTGCTTCTTCTCGCGCGCAATCTGGATATTCTGCTGTTGTCGCTGATCACCCTGCTGGGCCCGGGAAGACCGGATCAGCGGGACCAGTAAAATGACAAGCGCGAGCGCGAGCAGCGCGATGACGATAATCCAGAAACTCATTTACCTGTCTCTTTTTCTTCCAGCAATTGTTTTGCTTCGGCCATTGCGGCGGCATCGACTTCGACAGGCTTATTAGGCACGTAA
>JAOTXY010000056.1 GCA_029862125.1 Gammaproteobacteria bacterium
CGACAAAATTGCACAGGCAGTCGCCGCGATGCTGTCAAAAATTAATATCAAGGTTGATCTGCAAACCATGCCGAAGGCGCAGTACTGGCCTGCATTCGACGACCGCGCCGCCGACATCATGATGATTGGATGGCACTCGGACACCGAGGACAGCGCCAACTTTTTCGAGTTCCTGGCAATGACGCCAGACCAAAGCACCGGCATGGGCGCCTACAACGGGGGCAACTATAGCAGCGATTATGTCGATACCACCACGCTGGCGGCGAACCGGGAAACCGATTCGGCCAAGCGTGCTGAAATGCTGCAGGCGATCGAAGCCAAGATTTACCAGGATGCCGGGTTTATCCCGCTGCACTGGCAGAACCTGGCCTGGGCGGCGCGTAAAGGCGTCGACGTTGATCCAATTGTTAATGCACTCAACTTTCCCTATCTCGGCGATCTAGTCGTCCAATAGGTATCAGGAGAAACGGGTGGGCAGGGTGCCCACCCTTTTTTCCGTTTATTAAACTATGGCCCAATTTCTGCTGAAACGCCTGCTGCAGGTGATACTGGTGATGTTCGTCATCAGCGCCTTTTGCTTTGGCATCCAGGACAGTCTCGGTGATCCGACCCGGGAATTGGCCGCAATGTCAATGTCCGATGAAGAAAGGGAAAATTTAAAAGATACCCTGGGGTTAAACGATCCCCTGCTGGTGCAGTATGGACGTTTTGTCGGCCGTGCAGTGCAGGGTGACCTGGGAACCTCCTATTTCTTCAAGGAACCGGCCCTCACCGTAATATTGAAAAAATTACCCGCAACCCTGGAGCTTGCCTTCGCGGCATCGATAATCATCATTACAATTTCGATTCCGCTCGGTGTTTTTTGCGCGATTCGTCCGCGCCACTGGTTCGCTAAATTTACCATGGCGGTTAGCGTAATCGGGATATCGATCCCGGTTTTTTTAACCGCGCTCGCGCTGATTTTTATATTCTCGATCACGCTGGGCTGGATGCCGTCGTTCGGCCGGGGTGAAATCGTCGAAGTCTGGGGCTACTGGAGCACGAATTTCGCAAGCTGGGACGGCATCGTGCATATCATCATGCCGGCCATCGCGTTGTCGTCGATCATGTTACCCCTGTTCATTCGACTGGTCAGGGCTGAAATGCTCGAAGTGCTCAGTTCTGAATACGTCAAGTTCGCGCGTGCCAAGGGCATGGATTCGTTAACCGTTTATTTTAAGCACGCACTCAAGAATACGATGCTGCCGGTAATCACGGTCGGTGGCGTACAAATCGGCATCATGGTGGCCTATACCATATTAACCGAGTCGGTATTTCAATGGCCGGGAATGGGATTCATGTTCCTCGAAGCGGTTAACCGTTCCGACATCCCGTTGATCACCGCCTACATCATGTTTGTCGGATTTCTTTTCGTGATCGTCAACACGCTGGTCGACCTGCTTTACGGGCTGATCAATCCGATGGTTGACCTGGTAAGCGGGAAGTAATGGACCAGACAATTTCACACTGGCAACGATTGCTCCAGTCTGACCTGGTTTATCACTTCAAGCGTGACAAGGTTGCGATCACCAGCAGCACCGTGTTCCTGATTCTTGCCTTAATGGCATTGTTTTCGCCGGTGATCGCGCCTTTCGATCCCTACGATCTGACACAGATAGACCTGATGGACTCCGAAATGCCACCGGCCTGGCAGGAGGGCGCGGACGAGCGCTTTTTACTCGGCACCGACGACCAGGGACGCGACCTGTGGAGCACAATTCTCTACGGCATGCGCGTATCGCTGCTGATCGGCATCTTCGCGGTACTGCTACAGGCCGCAATCGGTATAGTCATCGGCCTGGTTTCAGGTTATATCGGCGGCAGAGTCGACAGCATCCTGATGCGTATCGCCGACGTGCAGCTATCCTTTTCAACACTGATGGTTGCAATCATCGTACTTGCGATCGTTAAAAACGCCTTCGGTGCCGACACCTATAGCAGCTGGGCCATGTTTATCCTGATCCTCGTTATCGGGCTGTCCGAGTGGCCGCAAATCGCCCGCACGGTGCGCTCATCGGTACTCGCGGAAAAGGAAAAAGAATATGTCGATGCCGCCCACGTGATGGGCTTCGGATCGACTCGAATCATGTTCAAGCACATATTACCCAATTGCCTGTCACCGATTTTTGTCATCGCCACCTTGCAGATTGCAAACGCGATTATTACCGAAGCCGCGCTGTCGTTTCTCGGACTCGGTATGCCGGTCACCGAACCGAGCCTGGGTTCGCTGATCAGTATCGGAAAAGAATACCTCTTCTCCGGTTCCTGGTGGATTACCTTGATACCCGGTTTTTTCCTGGTGTTGATCGTGATCGCGATTAACCTGATGGGTGATTTTTTACGCGATGTGTTTAATCCCAAGCTGTACAAGGGGATAGCGTAGCAACCCGGCATCAAGAGCTTTATTAGTGCCTCGAAACATCCTTTTCATCATGTGCGACCAGCTACGCTGGGACTACCTGTCCTGCTATGGGCACCTGAAACTCAACACCCCGAACATCGATTCACTAGCCGCAGGAGGTGTGCGTTTTGATAATGCCTATTGTCAGGCACCGATCTGTGGTCCGTCGCGCGCCAGTTTTTACAGCGGACGCTACCTGTCGAGCCACGGCGTCATGGCAAACTCGGATCCAATGCGATCCGATGAATTGATGATCGCCGATTATCTGAAATCTTCGGGATATCGAAGCGCACTGGTAGGTAAAGCCCACAACCGCAAAAGCGTTACTGCAATGCGAGCACTCGACGTAAACCTGGAATCTGACTTTGCTCGCTTTGCCGGCAGCGGTGGCTTTGAACCGTTCGAACTGCACGATGGACTCTATCCAAATGGGAGCGTTCCGAAGGATCATGGTTATACCGCATTCCTCAATCGCAAGGGTTACCCGGGTAATAACCCCTGGCAGGAATACGCCAATAGCGGTGAAGACAGAAATGGTAAAGTTCACTCTGGCTGGCGACTGCGAAACTCGATTTACCCATCACGTGTCGCCGAAGAGCATTCGGAAACCACGTTTATCACCAACCGTGCGATCGATTTCCTGGAGCAACAAGAAGGCGACCAACCCTGGTGCCTGCACCTCTCCTATATCAAGCCGCACTGGCCGTTGATCGCCCCTGCACCGTATCACAATCTTTACAGCAGCGATGAAATTCAATCCGCGATACGTTCAGACACAGAGCTGCATAACCCGCACCCGGTGTACAAGGCTTTCATGGAACAGGAATACAGTGAAAGCTACGCCCGTGAAGAGGTGCGCGAGCACGTGATTCCGGTTTACATGGGGCTGATCCGGCAGATCGACGATCAACTCGGGCGCCTGTTCGATTACATGAAACTAACTGAATTATTCGAACAAACCCTGATCGTGTTCACCAGCGACCACGGCGAATACCTGGGTGACCACTGGCTCGGTGAGAAAGACCTGTTCCACGATGCCTCGGCAAAAATCCCGCTGATCATCGTCAACCCGGAGCCGATAGCTGACGAAACCCGGGGCAGCGTCTGCACCGAGATGGTTGAAGCGGTTGACCTGTTGCCGACTTTCGTCGAATTTGCCGGTGGCAATATCTGCCTCGAACGGGTGGAAGGTCACTCGTTGATACCGTTACTGTGTTCAAAAATCGCGCCCGGCAACTGGCGTCAGTACGTGTTAAGCGAAATCGACTATTCAGATCGTGGACCTCGAACCCTGTTGAACATCGCGGCTTATGATTGCCGGGCCACGATGATTCGGGACAAACGCTGGAAATACATACACCATAACCTGTTCCGACCCCAACTATTCGATATGCAAAAAGACCCGAACGAATTAAACGATCTCGGAAATGACCCGATCTACGAAAAGACCTGTAACGATATGCAGCAACTACTGGTTGATTCGCGCCGGCGCTTTAAACCACGCGTTGGTGTGCCTTACGACAATCTCGCAGGCATGGGCCCCGAGCGCGATGAATCACACGGCATCATCATCGGCCGCTGGTGACAAATAAGCCCCGTGGTTCGGCTTAAAAGTGATAGTAGGTTTGGTTCAGGTATCCGATCACGTCCTCAACTTCGTCGTCAAACCAGGTTAATCCGAGCGAATCTTTACAAAAACGTACCTGCGCCCCGAGTCGGGGCAAACTACCGACTAGCCTGTTTTCACGGGTGTATACCGAGTCATCGTGGCATCCGGTGCAATTTGTGAAATGCAGGTCGTCACCGTTGTCGATGTCGGCTGCCTGCGAAGAACCCAGGGTTAAAACCGAAATTGCGATTGTGAAATAAAGTTTCATGACTGACTCCCCTTAGTTAGCAATCATACACGGGCGAGAAAAAAGCGCATCATCCACTCAGCCCAGACCTGCGAGTCGGGTTCACCTTCGTGAATATAACGAGTAGCTTTGGCATGCTCGTCCTGTGTCAGGCCGTCGGTTGTATTCAAAAAATTCACCATTGCGCGCAAGGGCTGCTCGGGATGACCCTGGAAGCACATGACATTGTCACCCAGGGTAAACCCGTAATCGGCATGCTCATCGGTATGAGCAAACGGAACTGCGCCCTCAGGTAAGCGGGTAACGCGTTCCTGGTTGAAATGATACAACCCGGTAGTGCTTGCCAGAGGCTGCATCCAGCCGTAATCGTTGGTAATGTGTACCGGGTAGTTTCCAATCACCCAGCCATTCTCGTTGTGAGCCACGTCTCCGCCAAAGGCCCGCGCCACCAGCTGATGGCCGAAACAGGATCCTATGACCCTCAGCCCTTTGCTGTCTGCAGCTCGGGTCAGGTCGATCAGCTCACCAATCCAGTCATGGTCATCGTGCACGCTGCAGGGGCTCCCCGTCACCAGGATTGCATCGTAATCGTCAAGATTGTCGGGAAACTGGTTTTTTGTCGTGTAGTAGACACTGAAACGGGCCGATGGATTGAGCGGCTGCAACAAATCGATGAATTTCTGTGCATCGGTAATTCCCAGGTCATCCGCCCAGTAGCTCTCCGGCACTGAATCCAGGATAGCGATGTTGATAGCGTTGTTCATTCTTCTAACTGAATAATACCGATTGACTCAAAAACCTACGATACCTGAAAATTCATACTTTAAAACCCTTCACAAGCGATTCGAGATAACCTATGACACCTGAAGACTTCCGCCAGGCCGGCCACGATCTGATCGACTGGATCGCAGATTATCGCAGCAACCTGGAACAGCGACCGGTTCGCGCCCAGGTAAATCCCGGCGAAATAAGGCACAGCTTCCCCGTCAGTGCGCCAGAAACACCGCAGTCGCCCGAGCAATTACTGAACGAACTGGAACAACGCGTACTACCCGGGCTCACGCTGGTACAACACCCGATGCATTACGGCTGGTTTCCATCTAACGCGTCACTTGCCTCGGTACTGGGTGATATCGCAAGTTCCGGTCTGGGCACGCTTGGAATCTCCTGGGAAAGTTGCCCGGCACTGACCGAAGTCGAGGAAGTCGTCTGTGACTGGATGCGCCAATTGACCGGGCTGTCTGACAACTGGGAGGGGTGCATCCAGGATACCGCTTCGACCTCGTGCTTGACGTCCCTGTTGCTGGCACGCGAGAGGGCCAGCGACTATGCACAAAATCATGGTGGTCTGCAGGCGACGGATCAACCTCTCGTAGTCTATACCACTGCCGAGGCACATTCGTCGGTGGTCAAGGCCGCACTACTGGCCGGGTTCGGTAGCGATAATCTGCGCATGGTTGCGATGGATCCCGAAAAGTGTTCGATGCAGGCAGAGAGCCTGGCGCAAATGGTAGCAGCGGATATCGCCGCTGGATGCATCCCCGCCGCCGTTATCGCCTCGGTGGGCTCGACCGGGATCACGGCCTTCGACCCGGTCGCTGAAATCGCCGAGATAACAACCCGTCACAACATCTGGTTGCACGTCGATGCCGCCATGGCCGGCAGCGCCATGTTACTGCCTGAATGCCGTTACCTGTGGGAAGGCGTTGAAGCAGCGGATTCCATCGCCTGGAATCCGCACAAGTGGATGGGGACAATTCTCGACTGCTCGCTGATGTACGTGCGCGACGTGCAGCACCTGGTGCGGGTCATGTCAACCAATCCCAGTTACCTGCGTTCGAGCGTTGACGATGAAGTCAAGCAGTACCGCGATTGGGGCATTCCGCTGGGGCGTCGCTTTCGCGCGCTCAAACTCTGGTATCACCTCGGCATCGACGGTATCGAATCGATTCGCGAGCGCCTGCGACGTGACCTCGACAACGCGCGCTGGTTTGCCGAACTTGTTGCCAACACAGAGAGCTGGCGGGTGTTGGCGCCGGTTGAATTACAAACCGTCTGCATCCGTCATGAACCTCCGGGACTCGAGGGCGAGGCACTCGATCGACATACCCTCGCCTGGGTCAACGCGATCAATCAATCCGGGGCGGCCTTTATGAGTCCATCGATACTCAACCAACGCTGGATGGTGCGGGTTTCGGTCGGGGTCGAGGCCACCACCCGGGCACATATTGAAAAACTGTGGGCACTGATTCAGCGACAGGTGAATGAGTCGTCTTTTTAACCGCCGGCGTGGAGTGAAATTCAAAAAGACATTGGCATTAAAAAAGGATACATTACGCGACTTTCACAATCACTAGCACGTTACACTATGGCCAATATCACCTGGATAATGGAAGACGGCAGCGAAATCAACGCCGAGGTTAAAGACGGCTTGAACCTGATGGAAGCCGCAACCGCGAATAACGTTCCACACATCGAGGGTGAATGTGGTGGTTGTCTTTCCTGTGCCACCTGCCACGTGTTTGTCGATCCTGAATGGTTTGCCAAAACCGGTGAGATCGATGACATCGAAGACACCATGCTCGAAATGACCGATGTCGAACGCGAGGACAATAGTCGTCTGAGCTGCCAGATAGTCGCGTCGGCCGCGCTGGACGGGTTAATACTCCGCGTCCCCGAGCCCGAGTAAACCTTGGCCGCTCCAATCGTCATTGTTGGTGCGGGTCAGGCGGCAGCCTCATTTATTTCACGACACGTATCGCTTGGTAGCCAACAACCTCTATTGCTGATCGGCGACGAAGCACACCCACCTTACCAGCGCCCACCGCTGTCCAAGAAATACCTGCTCGGAGAACTCGAACGCGAACGCCTTTTCATCCGTCCATTGGAATGGTATGCAGACCAGGCGGTCGAGTTGCGTTTCGATACCCGTGTCGACTCTATCGATCGCGAGCTTAAGAAAATTATCACTAACCACGGAGAGACCGTCGAATACGATAAATTGTTGCTGTGTACCGGCGCCAGCGCGCGCAGTCTGCCCGCTGATATCGGTGGCACTCTCGACAGGGTATTCACGCTGCGCAGTATTGCCGATATCGATAAGATGGCACCCGAATTCAAGGCTGACCGCAAACTACTTATTGTCGGCGGTGGCTATATCGGGCTCGAAGCGGCAGCGGCTAGCCGCCAGCTGGGGCTCGAGGTCACGGTGCTGGAATTGGCTGATCGTATCCTGCAACGCGTCGCCGCCGCAGAAACTTCGAATTACTTTCGTGCCCTGCATAGCGGGCACGGGGTAGACCTGCGGGAGTCGGTTCGTATGACCAGGCTGCTGGGTGAAGGCGGTGCAGTTCGTGGTGCGGAGCTGGAATCAGGCGAAATTATCGATACCGACCTGGTACTGATCGGAATCGGTAGTAGTCCCAATACCGAGCTCGCGCAGGCAGCAGGCCTTGATTGCGACAACGGGATCCGTGTCAATGAAATCTGCCAGACTTCCGACTCGAGTATTTATGCCGCCGGCGACTGCAGCAATTTCTTACGTAACGGGCAGCAGATTCGGCTTGAGTCGGTACAAAACGCCGCTGACCAGGGCGACCTGGTGGCGCGGGTATTGGCCGGAGAAGCCGTGACCTATAAGGCCCTGCCCTGGTTCTGGTCAGACCAGTACGATTGCAAGTTACAAATTGTCGGTCTCAACCAGGGGCACAATCAAACGGTAGTTCGTCCCGGCGCCAACGCTTCGAGCATGTCGGTTTGGTATTACCGCGATGCGGAATTGCTCGCGATCGATTCGATGAACGAACCCAAATCGTATGCCTTCGGCAGGAAAATTATCGAGGCAGGAAAACATCCAACAGCTGCGCAAGTCGCCGATCCGGCAACCGACCTGAAAGCCCTGGCGATGTCATAGCCACATCCCGACTGAGATCAACGTAAGCTTCGAAGCGCTGCTTGATGTCGCGAACATAATTGACCGGTTCACTTCCATTGACATAACCGTAGCGTGCTTTTTTAGCGTATTGTTTTTTCTCGAGCAACAACATCGCCTGCTCGGTGTGCCCGAACCAGCGATCCGGATCATGCCCCAGCTGCCCGGCAAGGCGGCGCGCATCATGTACATGGCCCGCGCCCGCGTTGTAAGCGGCGAGCGTAAACCAAAGCCGATCGGATATCGCCAGGTCGGCATCAAAACGATCACGCAGCCAGTCAAGATATTTGACCCCGCCGCGAATACTGCTGGCGGGATCACTGATGTCTTTGACCCCCATTTCCTTGGCGGTGCGTGGCATTAATTGCATCAAGCCCCTGGCACCGATATGTGATTTCGCCCCGGGATCGAATTTGCTTTCCTGGTACATCTGCGCGGTTACCAGTCGCCAGTCGAATCCATAGCGATCGGAATACTTGCGCACCAGTTCATCGTAAGGCGAGATTTGCCCCGTCAATGGATCGACGATACGCCCACGTGCCAGGCGCTGTACCGAGCCCTTGTTCTTGAAATACTCCAGGTAGGTAACGTTATAGAACTCGCTTTTGTAAATGCGTTTGACAAACTCGTCGAGCGCTTGCTTCAACCCCGGGTTACGTTTACGCAACGCAATCGAGTGTTGGACTTCCAACTCTAAGGTATGAGCCGAACGCACCGGGATTGATTTGGCAAGTTCAATATTGAGCAAATGTTCATCGGCCATGGTTGCCTGGTACTTGCCGTGCGCTACCTGTTGAATCAAATACTCGGTCTCGACATCATCGTCGGTGGCGCGCAGGCTGAAGCCCGCTCCTCCATTTTGTAAGCGCGAGAGACTTTTCCAGTAATGACTGCGCGAGCGCACGGAAATAGTTTGATCATCGAGGTCAGCCAAAGAGATTGCACTATCGTCTTTGTGCACCACGATATGCTGTTTCGCGTAGTGATAGGGGTCGGAATAATCAATACCGAGCCGACGCTGCAGATCATCAGGCTCGAGAAACCCCATCGCGATATCAGCCTTGCCCTCCAGCAGCCAGGTGGTTAATTCCCGGTAACCCGGTGGCACTACCACCTCGAGACGCAAACCATGATAATCGGCAAATTCACGTGCAAGCTCGTACTCGAATCCCATCAATTCACCACGATAGAGAAAATAGGAGGCCGCGTTGTTACGCAGCAACACTCGCAGAACCCGGCGTTTCCTGATCTGTTCGAAATCACCGGTAAATTGCTTGTCATGATCCTCGACCTGGAATTCAAGCTGTAAATAACGATTGATTTCGCTGACCAGCCGCGGTGCATTTTTACGCACCCCCCAGCCGATATCCCGCTGGCTGCTGAAGTTGGTCGCCACCCTGATATCATCGCGAAAAGATTTGTATATTTCGACCAGGTTACTGTCCATAATCGTGGCATCTATTTCGCCGGCTGCCAGGTCGTCGAGTACGGTTTCGTTTTGAATTCCATCGGGTGTTTCCAGGATTTCAATCTCTGGGTATCGATTATCCTTGAGCCAGTTGAGCGCATGCCAGAAGGTTGTGTCGCGACTTACCATGACTCGTTTGCCATTCAGGTCACGTACCCGCTGTAACGATTTATTGGTTTTGGCGACGATCACCTGTTCGTTGACGTGATCGACTGGCACCGAGAAGGAAATCTTTTCCAGCCGCTGATCATTGATGGTCAGGTTATCGACAATAATGTCGCCCAGGCCCGCCTCCAGTGCCGGAATCAGCTTGGAGAAGTTATCGACGATAACCAGTTCCGGAATCAGTCCGTGCGACAGCGCAAACTCCTCGGCGATACGCTGCTGCTCGGCCAAAGGCGAAGCCCGACGCGGCAGGTAGTCGGCGCTCGAAAAATCACGCGTCAGTAGAATTCGTAATTTACCCGAGCCCAGGATATCGATGAAGTCGCCATTGAAGGGCTTGGATTCTTCAAGGGTGCTGTAACTGCGATTGAGATAGGCATTTGCCGGGTTCAGGCAAAGCAACATCACGGAAAAAAACAACAGCTGGGCGATCCCCCGGAAGAGCAATTTGGTTGTGTCTGGTACCCCCATAGTCAAACACTAAAGCGCTTTATCGTGGTTTTGTCAAAACTAATGCCGGTGCCGGGGTGCTCGGGAACTGGAATCATGCCCTCCGCGAGCGCCTTCGACCCATAATACAATGGATACAACTGGGGCGGTATTAAAGCGGGTAATCTTCATCGTGTTGACCACTGCTCAGTAGCTGATCTCGATAATAGTGTAAACCAGCCTCCCGCTGGGTACCTCGACTTCGACTTCGTCACCCATGTCCCGCTTCAGCAACGAGCGCGCCAGTGGCGAGTCGACGCTGATATAGCTTTCCTCGCGATCGAATTCGTCGGGACCAACGATGCGATAAGTGACTACCACCCCGTTCTGATCTTCGAGTTCGACCGTGGCACCGAAAAAAACCCGTTCCGAACTTGCTGGCTTTTGATCCACAACATTTAACTCCGGCAATCGTTTTTGCAGGTAACGAATGCGACCATCGATCTCGCGCAGTTCTTTCTTGCGATAGATATACTCGGCATTCTCCGAGCGATCACCCTCGGCGGCGGCAGCCGACAGGGCTGCGACGACTTCGCGGCGCTTCAACCACAGCGACTTTTGTTCGGATAGCAGGACGCGCATGCCCTCGGAGGTGATATAAGGCGATTTGCTGGGGCCGGGTGGGCGGTATCGACTCATTGCTCTAATCGGTGTCGAATCCCCGGGCAAGGGGGTTCTATTTCATTTTCTGAACTGGGAAATTTGCACTTCGGTGCCGTAATCGGCGAAATCACCATCGGAGCGCTTGCCACGAAATTCAGCCCAGTGAATGCTGTGGTAGTGACTCGGGTGCTGTTCGTCAAACACGGTTGGCAGCGGAGCAACTTTCGCGCTGGCGGCGGGATTAAAGAAAAACGGCAGGCTGTAGCGATCGCGGGACTCCATCGCCAGCACCCGGTGCACGGGCGCATGATAAATATCGTTCGACCAGACCTGCATCATGTCACCGGTATTGATCACCATGGCACCGGCTACGGGAGGAATATCGTACCAGTAGCCGTCACGGTGCACCTGCAGTCCGCCGATGTCATCCTGGATCAACACGGTCAGCGCACCGGCGTCGGTATGATGGTGTACCCCGAGATCGGCGATCGGCTGATGCACTTCGCTGGAACCCGCCAGCGGGTCCTGCACCGGGTAATAATTCAGCCGCAGGAAACCCGTGTGATTGGTCGCAAAATCGCCATGCATGTAATCGGCCGGCAAATCGAGCCCGATACAAAAAGCTTCCAGCAACTTTAACGACAGGTTGGTGCAGGCATCAAAATAATCTTCCATGCTGGTCTTAAAGGCATCCTGGTTTGCAGGCCAGCGATTTGACTGACCATAGATCGGATCGACCCCGGCGCTGGTAAAATCGAAAACTTCCTTCTTGTCCCGCTGGTTCTTGGTGAGTTCGTTATCATAAAAACCCCAGGGATTTTCCTTGTTGCGCAACACCGACATCTTGATTTCGCTCGGCAGCGCAAAAAATGCGCGTGTTTGCCGCCAGACATCATCGACCAGTTCGGTCGTAATACCATGATTGATAACCTGGAAGAAACCCCAGCTACTGCAGGCAGACGCGATTTTATCAATAGAATCCCTGGCGGCAGCGCTATTTGAATCAGCCAGCAATTCCGCAATATCGATAATCGGGACCTGGTCCACTATCGACGCCTGTTGCGCGACCGGATCCTTATCAAAATCCTGTTTACCATGGATCATACTGTTGTTCACTCTGGCAAAAGTACTTCGCAGCAGTATAGGGTTTGTGCTTGCTTTCGTAAAACCGGATTCATCGGAATCTGAAAGCTACGGCGTTATGCTGTTCCACTCATCTGCTTTAGAACGCGGTAATCAATTGACGGTGATCACTGGACCCACGCTGAGGGAGTCTTTATGCTTTCCGCAGCGCCGCCGCCCGGCGCGGTAGATACGACTGAATTTATCAGACACGTGAAGCAGATTGATACCATGATCGGACCAGGGGATCCCCCGCCATATAGCATTATCAATGAAAAGGGCCGGGGCCAGGTCCTGCTGGTCGGGGATCACGTAAGCCCCGTTATTCCACGGGCGCTCGGTAATCTCGGCCTCGATGAGACCCTGCTCGAACAGCATATCGCCTACGATATCGGCACTCGAAAGCTAGTCCATCACCTGTCGCAACATCTCGATGCGCCGGCCGTACTGGCGGGTTACTCGCGTCTCGTCGTCGACCTCAACCGCAGCCTCGAAGACGCAAGTGTGATGCCGGAAGTCAGTGACGACACGCCCATCCCAGGCAATCAAAACATGTCGCTTGAGCATCGTAATCAGCGCATCCACAACTTTTACACGCCATATCGGAAGGCCGTCGACATGATGCTGCACGGCTTCAGGGAAAAAGAGGTGGTGCCGGCGTTCATATCGATACATAGTTTTACACCGCAAATGGCGGGTTTTGTCCGCCCCTGGCACGCCGGTATTCTGTGGGACAAGGACCCGCGTATTCCAGTGCCGCTGATGGCAAATTTGCGTGCGCACGCCGACGGATTCAACATCGGTGACAACGAACCCTACTCAGGCAAGCATCCCGCGGACTACACCATCGACCATCACGCCGAGGCCTCCGGGATACCCCATGTTTCGATCGAGATACGCCAGGACCTGGTTAATACCGAGGCGGGCGCGGAGCGCTGGGCAACTATTCTCGACGATGCCCTGCGCGACATCCTGGCCGATCCAGAACTCTACCAGGTCTGGCAATCGATTTAGCCCAGGAGCGGAAAGTGGCCCTTGTTCAGGCAGATTGTGCGCTGTAAGACGCTACCGGATTCCCGAGCAGTGCGAGCTCCGGCTCGACTCCGAGTCCCGGCAAACCGGGGGCACTGAAACAACCATCGACATTTCTAACTCCATGACCAGGCGCCGGATCGACGCTGACCATTTCCTGGCAGGACCAGACACCCTGACAGAAAGACCTGGGAATGGTTTGCGCAAAATGTGCAACTCCAGTATCCGAGATTACAGTGCCGCCTGTATCCATGATCAGCATGGTGATGCCGGTAGCGAGACAGAAATCGCGTAGCTGGCGTGACTTGGTCAGCCCACCGACACGGTTAATCTTGATATTCACTACCTCGGCGATGCCGTCGCGTTGAATTCGAATAAGATCATCAAACGAATGTAATCCCTCGTCGACACCAATCGGGTAGGAAGTCTGGCGACGCACCTGTGCGATTTCATCGAGCGTTTCGCAGGGTTGCTCAAACCACGAAGTCAGACCGGATACCGAGTTCATTACCGTAATCGCTTCGCGTGGCAGCCAGGCCCGGTTTACGTCATAAAAAATAATTTCACCGGCACGTTCGTTGGCCGCGAGCAAATTGATGCGCTCGATATCCATGTGCACATCGGCGCCGACCTTACAGGAATGCACGCGGTAGCCCAGCTCGCGAAAACGCTGCACTTCGTCAAGCATTTCCTGCGGGCTGCCGGTCGATACGCTCGACGCGATCGGCACCGGATCGGGCTCGCGCGCGCCGAGTAGTTCGCAAAGTGGCAAATCCGCGGCTTTGGCGGCGATGTCCCAGCAGGCAATATCGAGCGCTGACTTGACGTAGGGATGCCCCGGCAATGCCAGGTCCATGACACGATTGATCGAATCAGCCTGGCGCGGATCTTTGCCGATGAGCAGGGGTGCCAATTCCTCGATGCCCGCACGAATACCCTTGCCGAAGGCCGGCAGGTAAGTCACGCCCCAGGGACAACCTTCGCCCCAACCCGAGATGCCCTCATCGGTATCGATGCGCACGATGGTCGAATCAAGCTGCTCGAACTTGAGACGCCCCCCGGAAAGCCAGTAAGGCTTGTGCAACGGCAAGTCCAGCTGCCAGACACTGATCTTGTTTATTTTCATACCGTCTAATCTACCTCTCTGAACCTGGCCAGTAAAACAAATTATATTGGCGCGACCAATCGCTTTTCCCTATATTCGGGACCAAGATTGTTTTCCTTTGCAGATCCCATCGACCATGGAAATTAGCCAATCATGTATATACCCAGTCATTTCAGCGTCAGCGAGCAAGAAGAAATCTTTTCGTTTCTGGACGCCAATGCTTTTGGCCAGCTGATCTCGATCGCAGACGGGCGTTTGACCGCCTCCCACCTGCCCTTTCTGGTTGCCGATGATCGAAAGTATTTACAATGTCACCTGGCCCGACAAAATTCACATTGGCAGCAGCTCGATGCTGAGCAGGTACTGGTAACTTTCCAGGGACCGCATGATTACATCTCGCCAGGCTGGTACCAGTCCCCGGGCGTACCAACCTGGAACTACCAGGCCCTGCACGTTTACGGCCGCTGCCGGGTCTTCGAAGAGCCCGGGGCACTTGCGACAGTCGTTAACGCGTTGACTAACCGCTACGAGTCAGGATTCGAAAGACCCTGGCAACCCGATTATCGGCAGGCCATGCTCAAGGCTATCGTCGGCGTCGAAATTGAAATCGAAGAGTTGCAATGCAAATACAAGCTCAGTCAGAACCGTCCGGCCCAGGACCATCAACCTGTTATCGACAAGCTGGATGAACTGGGGTCAGAGTCACTGGTTCAGGCCATGCGCAAAACCCTGCTATAACTCTCCAGCTTCCTCGAGCACCTTGCGCGCAACGCGAAAGCATTCCAGCGATTGCGGAACACCGCAGTAAATTCCGACGACGTGAATGATCGCGCGAATCTCTTCCTTGCTGACGCCATTGTTCAATGCACCACGGCAATGAATTTCCCATTCGTGCATCTTGCCGAGTGCGCCGATCATCGCCAGGTTCATCATCGAGCGCGTCTTCGGTTCAATGACTTCATCGCCCCAGCCAAAACCCCAGCACCAGGCGGTCATCGCTTCCTGGAACGGGCGCGTAAAATCGTCCGCCGCAGCCAGGTTGTTTTCAACATATTCCGCGCCAAGTGTACCCTTGCGCTTAGCCAGGCCTTTTTCAAATAAATCGTTATCCATTGTATCTCCTCGTAATTAATAATCGTCGTTTCCACACATCTCTATTATTCTCGCATACGCGGGGACGTTAAAGTTATGCTGTCATCCCCGCGTAAGCGGGGATCTTGCAAGGCAGGCATAATTACAAGATTCCCGCTTACGCGGGAATGACAAAATTCCTGTCAATCCTCAGATCTGGGCAGCAGATTCTGTGGGTCGTACACACATTGCTCGACGATTGCCGCTCGCCTTGGTTCGCCCATGACCATGACTTCGAACTCGTTACCCACCTGGTTCAGTTCAGGCTTGATATAGGCAAAGGCAAGATACTTGCCCTGGTCGTATCCATAGCCGCCGGAAGAAACCTGCCCTACTGGATTTCCCTGGTGCCATACCGATTCCGAACCCAGCGGATCACACTGTACCGCATCTGTTGCAGGTTCATCGAGCTGGAGATAAGCGAGTACCCATCGCTCAGCGGGCTTGAGTGAAGGCCCGGCGCCTTGGAACCCGCCATCCCGGGCGAAACGCGCCACGTCACCCTCGGTGATTGTGACTTCATTGGTGATTTCCGACCCGGAACGATAAGCCTTCTCCATGCGCACCGCGTTAAGCGTGGCCGAACCAATATGCACTATTCCCTCGCTGTGCGTAGTCGAAACCAGCGCACTGTAAACATCGAGCATTCCCGCCATTGGCACGTGCAGTTCCCAGCCGAGTTCGCCGGTATAGGTTACACGCAATGCTCGCACATTCTCGATCCCGGACACGCTGATATGTTGCGTTGATAACCAGCGGAAATTCGTATTATCGAGTGCGGCATCGGTGCATTCGCCGAGAATTCTGCGAGATGCGGGGCCGGCCAGCATGATGACGCCGTAGTCTTCTGAAACATTGTCAAAGGTGACCGCTTCGCCCGCACGAACCTCTTCTTGCATCCAGTTCAGCAGGGCCGCTTCGCGCACCGCCGCGTAAACCATGTAGTAATGATTTTCACCCAGTTTAATAATTGTGGCCTCGCCTTCGATACGCCCGTTTTCCATGACCAGGTAGGTCAGCGTAACACTGCCCTGTTTCTGTGGGACCTTGTTCGACTGGATCCGGTCGAGATATGCCTCGGCGTCGGCACCCTCGATTTCGACCTTGGCAAACGCGGTCAGATCCGCGATACCGGCATGGGCGCGCATACCTTTTACCTCTTTACCGATAATGTCGAATAACTCGCTACGCCGGAAGCTCTCGATGTGCTTTTGTTCGACTCCGTCAAGCGCGTACCAGTAAGGGCGTTCCCAACCATAAACGTCCTCGTATACCGCACCCTTGTCTTTTAAAACTTCGTACAGTGGCGAAAGTTTCGAATGCGAAGGCCGCAGGTCGGGACGGTCGAGATGCGGGAACGGAATTTCGTGACGCAACAGGTAATCTTCCTTGGCCTTGTTGATGCGGTAATTATCGTCGATACGGGCACCAAAGCGGCGCGGGTCGAAACTGCGCATCGAAACATCGGCGACACCGTGCACCATCCACTGCGCCAGGTACTTGCCCGCACCGGGACCCCAGGCGATTCCGACCTGGGAACCGCAGCAAAGCCAGAAATTCTTCACCCCGGAAGGACCCAGCAACATGTTGCCGTCCGGCGGGTGGGTTATCGCGCCATGCACGACGCTCTTGATGCCCTTGTCGGCGAGGATCGGCATACGCTCGAGCGCGTTTTCGAGCCATGGCATGATGCGGTCGTAATCAGGTTCGAACAATTCGTTTTCGGATTCCCACGGCGTGCCGTCATCCCAGATCGAGGCCGCGTTTGCTTTTTCGTAAATACCGATCAGGCCTGATTTCTGCTCCATGCGGATGTAGCCCGACACCTGCGAGTCGTCACGAATGACCGGCAACTCCTGCTCCAGGTCCTGGAATTCGGGCACCGTGTCGGTGATCAGGTAATGGTGCAACATGTTTGCGATCGGCAGATCCAGCCCGACCCACTTACCGATCTGGCGCGCGTAGGTGCCGCCAGAATTGACTACCCGGTCGGCCTCGATGTCACCCTGCTCTGTATGTACCAAGAAACTATCGCCGCTACGAGTGATGCCAGTAACCCGATTTTGGCGGATCACGGTGCCGCCCATCATGCGTGCGCCCCTGGCCATCGCAAAGGCAACGCCGGCCGGGTCGACATGTCCATCGTGCGGGGTATAGAGCGCGGCCATGACGCCGTCGAGGTTGTAAAAAGGGTGCAGTTCGGCGATGCGCTCGGGCCCGATGATCTCCATTTCATGACCGAGACCCTTGCCCACCGACAGCGTGTACCTGATCCAGTCGACTTCGTCCTGGGTATAGGCGATGCGCAGGCTGCCGCTGCCGTGCCAGGTACAGGATTGCCCGGTCTCGTCCTCCAGGCGCGGGTAAAGCTCGGTGCCATAAGCCGCCATCCTGGCAAGGCTGTAGTGACTGACCGAGTGGGTGATCTGGCCGGCTGCATGCCAGGTTGAGCCGCTGGTCAACTCGGCCTTTTCCAGCAGTACGACATCGGTCTCGCCTTCCTTGCAAAGGTGATACGCGAGTGAACAGCCCATAACGCCGCCGCCGATAATGACGATTTTCGCCTTGCTTTGCATCCAGTCGACTCCGAAAAATGTTGTTGCATCGAAATATCCGCTGATGATACACTTGTATCATTATTTAAATCAAGTGCACAATTGTCACAAATGCAGCAAAAATTTGAAGTTATCGCAGCTGGATTACCCCAGTCCCAGGAAGAAGTGCTCGAGCGCCTGCTGGCCGAGTTCGACAGCCTGCCCGGTCAGCTGCAGTTGTGCGCGCGCTATATCATCGATCATTC
Source organism: Gammaproteobacteria bacterium (assembly GCA_029862125.1). Lineage (GTDB taxonomy): Bacteria > Pseudomonadota > Gammaproteobacteria. The sequence continues at coordinate 18,143 of JAOTXY010000056.1, forward strand.
GCACGAAGTCGGATTGCAGTCGATGCGCACGCTGGCGACGAATGCCGAGGTACACCCGAACAGTTTCGTGCGCCTGGCACGTCACCTGGGCTTTGAAGGTTACGAAGCCATGCGCGAGCGTTTTCGTGATTTCGTACGTGGTGGCATCGGCTCATCACCCGACCGGGTACGCTGGCTGCAGCAGATGGATCGCGAGGGTGGCAGCACCGCCATATTCGGCAGCATGGCCGAGGCTTGTCTCGACAATACCGAAAAAATGTTCGAGCAGCAGTCGGTAAAGGATCTCGAGCGTGCGGTTGACTGGATGATCAACGCGCGCCGGGTTTACGTGCTTGGCCTCGGACTCGCCTACCCGCTCGCCTACAACTTCTGGTATGTCGCACGCATGGGCTTCGATCATTTTATCCTGTCGCCACGTCACGGCAGCCTGCCGTCGGACGACCTGATTCGTATGGATGAGCACGACTGCCTGCTGGCGATGACGTTCCAGCCCTACCGCCGCGATACGCTGGCCGCGGTGCAGCAGGCAAAAAGAAAAGGTGCAAAAGTCATCGGCGTAACCGACAGCAACGCAGCGACGCTGTGCCGCGAGGCCGACCTGGGACTGGTTTCCCCGACCCATACGCCACAGTTCTTTCATTCGAATTCAGCGGTGACCGCACTGCTCGAAAGCCTGTGCGCACTGCTGGTAGTGCGTGGTGGCGACGCGGCAAGCGCCTCGATTGAAGCGTTTCATTCCGCCCGTTGGGAGGAAAACATCTATGACGAATCCTGATTTGAAAGTGGTTGCAGACAGTGTCCCGGTGATGGGACTTGATGCGAAATACTTTACCGATCCGGGTCTTTACCGCCGCATCGTCGACGAAGTGTTTTACAAGAACTGGTTGATGGCCTGCCATTCGAGCCAGGTCAGTAAGCCTGGTGACTTCCTGACGCTCGAAATCTACGACCAGGACATCATCATCACGCACACCCGCGAGGGCGGGATCAAGGCGTTTTACAACGTCTGCCAACATCGTGGACACAAGTTGGCCGAAGGCAGCGGCAGTAAAAAGCTGCTGGTCTGCCCTTATCACGCCTGGTCTTACGACCTGCAGGGACAGTTAAAGGCGGCACCCCATGCGAACAAGGTGCCGGGATTCGATTCGTCCAAAATCTGTCTGCCCGAAATCAGGCTCGAGAATTTTCTCGGTTTCCTGTTCATCAATCTCGATCCGGACGCTGAGGCTATGGATGAGACCTACCCGGGAATACGCGATGAAATGCTTAAACTGTGCGCTGACGTCGAGCAGCGCAAGCATGCCTATCACCATACCGCCGACGAGGGCTGCAACTGGTTTGTCGCGGTCGAAAACTATAACGAGTGTTACCACTGCCCGAATTGCCACCCCTCGTTTGCGAAGGGGATCATCGACCCTGAAACCTACTCGATTATGCCTTACGGAGATATCAAGGTGCTACACCATTCCTCCGAAGCCTCGCATAGCGAAGATGCCTGGTATGACATCAGCGGTGCCGCATACGGCAGCTTTTACCTTTGGCCGGCTACTTCGATCCAGTTTTATCCCGGCGGGGTGGTCAACAGCTTTTCCTGGCGACCGTTAGCGGTGGATGATGTCAGAGTTTTCCGCACCTTTTATTCCAATGATGGCGAGGTCGACGAAACCCTGCAAAAGGTCATCGACAACGATCGTGAAACCACCTTTCAGGAAGACCTGGATATCGTCAAGGAAGTCCAGCGTGGTCTGAATTCGCGCGGTTATAAACCCGGACCGCTGGTACTGAATCCCGAAGGCGGCATCTACAACGAATTGTCGATTTTTAAACTACACCAATGGCTGCGTGAGGCAGTCGGCTAAATCAGGCAGGTTTCTGGAGTACCTATCATGTCATCACATGCAGTTAAACGATCATCCGGCCGCATCTCGCAACGCGACCTGTTTGCAATCGCCGACCGTGTTTTACCCGGCTCGGGCCTCGGCAGCTATTCGCTCGCCGAAGACATTCGCCTGATTTATTCGCACGGCAAGGGTTCGCGCATGTGGGATGTCGACGGCAACGAATATATCGATTACGTCGGCGGTGCCGGCGCGCTGATACTCGGACACTCGCATCCCGCCGTGGTCAAGGC
>JAOTXY010000057.1 GCA_029862125.1 Gammaproteobacteria bacterium
AGAACCTGGACGCATAGACACGGCTCCAGTCCGACAGCAATCTACCGGTTATTAAGCGGCGAGTGCGTAGTTGTCGTCGTTGGCAACTATAATTTGCAGAAGATTTAACGAGGTTTTCTACATTCTCGGCATGCACCTCAGGTTTCGCGACCCTCGTCGAAGCCAAGTCGTCCCCAAGACTGTGAATTATAAACCAATGTGGGGGCTTGTGGGGGTATATTCAACCCGGATAGTGGCTGCTGATGTCAATACCAGGAGTTTATATCTAAATCGGAAAAGGGTATTTGCTTGACTAACATCAATCAAGACGGCGTATATTTGCTTTAAGTTCGCAGAATAATTTCTAATAAGCCACTTCGGCAAGGTCTTTTTTTCTTCAATCATGAATCAGCAGTTAACGCAAATTGCGCCTGAAACGGCGATCACCGAATATCCGCACGCGTTGAGCGGAGAGCAGATACTAGATGGCTTGCAGGCGCAGTCGAGCGGATTGACGAGTGCCGAGGTGTTGCAGCGTCAGCAACAATACGGGCCCAATGCCTTACCCAGGAAAGAGCCCCCGGGGCTATTCGAGGTTTTTGCCAACCAGTTCAAGAGCCCCCTAATATACGTACTTGTCGCTGCAGCGCTGGTATCCCTGCTGATTCAGGAATTTTCAGATGCCATTTTTATCAGCGCGGTACTGCTGTTGAACGCGGTTATCGGTACCGTGCAGGAGTACTCTGCACAACGCTCCGCCGATGCCCTGCAAAAGATGATGACCACGCGGGTGCGGGTATTGCGCGAAGGCGATGCCTACGAAATTGACTCGGAAGAGATTGTACCGGGAGATGTCGTACTGCTGGAGTCGGGAGAACGGGTTCCAGCCGATATGCGCCTTCTCGAGAGTCACAATCTTGAGATTGATGAATCTTTGCTTTCGGGAGAATCGATCGCGGTTATCAAGCGGTCTGACGCAATCCTCGAGAATGATACGGTACTGGGCGATCGCATCAACATGGCTTTTGCCGGTAGCCTGGTGAATCGGGGGCGTGCCAGCTGCGTGGTTGTCGGGATCGGCCTCGCGACCGAGCTCGGCGCGATCGCGAAATCGGTAACCGGCGATAGCGGTGCCAAGGCGCCGCTGCAGGAGCGCATGGAGCGTTTTACCCAGCGCGTGGCGATTTTCGTCGGATGTGCGGTGCTGGTGATGGCGACGATTCTATTGTTCAGAGGAATGCCGCTCTCGGAGATTTTTCTGTCTTCGGTCGCGTTGTCGGTATCGGTAATACCGGAAGGACTGCCGGTCGCTCTTACCGTGGCGCTCGCGATCGGGATGCAGCGCATGGCTCGCCGCGACGTCATTGTGCGGCGCCTGATCGCGGTCGAAGCGCTGGGCTCCTGCACTTATATTGCTTCTGACAAAACCGGAACACTGACCGCGAATCAGCTTACGGTTCGCCGACTGGCATTTCCGGGAAATGGTAGCTGGCAGGTAACCGGCGATAGTGATAAACCCAATGGTGAAATATTGACGGTACAGGGAGAACCCGACACTCAGGAACGCCAACTGCTTGATATGGCATGTCAATGCGCGGTGCTGGCTAACGAGGGTTATCTCGGACACCAAAATGGTGATTGGGCCAGTAACGGCGATGCGGTAGATGTGGCGCTGCTAATCATGGCCCACCGGGCAGACTGGATTCGAGCCGAGGCAATCAGCGCCAGCCCGGAGATTGGCACCATACCATTTGAATCGGAGCGGCTTTACAGCGCCAGCCTCAACCGGGTTGACGGTAAGCCGCGTGCGTTTGTCAAAGGCGCTTTTGAGATTCTGCTTCTGATGTGTGACAAGGTCGTGCTGTCCAATGGAACTACCGAGCTCGATAAGGCAGCGGTTGAAACCCAGGCAAAGACACTCGCGGCCGAGGGGTACCGGGTTATCGCGATGGCGTGTGGAGATGTCAAGGTCGGGGAAGAGGAAGACTTTAACCATAAACACCTGGTTAACCTGACCCTGATCGGACTGGTCGGACTGATCGATCCGTTGCGGCCCGAAGCGAAACATGCCGTCGGCAAATGCCGCGCCGCAGGCATCCAGGTGGCAATGGTAACCGGGGATCATCCCGTCACCGCGTTCGCGATCGGGCGCGAGTTGAATTTACTCGAAGACGAGACCCAGGTTGTCACCGGGCCGCAACTTAAAGCGGCGATCAATGACGACGAAGTGGATCGAATGACACGTGGAGCATCGATATTCGCGCGCGTTGAGCCGACTCAAAAGCTCGATATCGTGCAATCGCTGCAGCGCAATGGACATTTCGTCGCAGTCAGCGGCGATGGCGCCAACGATGCCCCGGCGTTGCGCATGGCGCATGTGGGTGTGGCGATGGGCAAAAGCGGTACCGACGTAGCCCGGGAAACGGCCGATATCATCATTACCGATGACAACTTCGATTCGATTGTCGATGGCGTCGAAGAGGGGCGGGTTGCCTATTCCAACGTGCGCAAGGTAATTTTCCTGCTGATATCCACCGGCGCTGCCGAGTTGGTACTGTTCGTGCTCGCCATGATTACGGCACTGCCATTACCCCTACTGGCGGTACAACTGCTCTGGTTGAACCTGGTAACCAACGGCATTCAGGATATCGCGCTCGCATTTGAACCAGGCGAGGGACGGGAACTGGAGCAACCTCCAAGGCCACCCAGGGAAGCGATTTTTAATCGCATCATGCTCGAGCGCGTTATCATTTCGGCGATTGTTATCGGCGTAGTCGCGTTCGGGCTTTTCAAGTGGCTACTGGATCAGGGCTTCAGCCTCGAGCAGGCGCGCAACAGCACCCTGCTGTTGATGGTATTGTTTGAAAACGTGCATGTATTTAACTGCCGCTCGGAAACCCTGTCGGTATTCCGGCACAACCCGTTGCGCAACAAGCTGCTGCTGGGTGGCACCGTGATCGCCCAGTTGGTTCATATCGGCGCGATGTATACCCCTTGGCTGGGTGATGTGCTCGGTGCGAGTCCGGTTACCTTCGATCAATGGTTATCTCTGTTGGGCCTGGCGCTTTCGGTAATGTTTGTGATGGAACTGCATAAGTGGCTCAGGTCTCGATATATAACTGGTGGCGCAGATCCAGCAAGGCTTGCTGGCTAGACATTCCATACTTGATTAGGGTCAAGATTCCCTGCTTGCAAAAATGATGCAATAGCATCTGTTACAGGGAGGATATAATCCTATGTTCAAATCAATCGTAGTTGCTTTTGATGGTTCAGTGCATTCGAGTAAGGCGCTTGAAATCGGCGCCACGCTTGCCGGACACGAAAATATATCGCTGGGTATTATTTATGTCATCGATGTAAGCCATATGAAAATACCCGAGGAAATGCGCAAGATGGGCGAAATCGAACACATCATCGAACCTATGCCACGTATGCTGGTTAACCTCGAGAATGCGCCCGAAAATATGCTGAGTTCTATGGCACAGACTTCGTCTGACTCTGAAAAAGCCATGTTTCAGTACGCTGATTTCCTGGTGGACCAGGCGCGAGACAATGCTGAACATCACGGCGCACAGGATGTCGAAGCCAAGTCCGTACTGGGAGATCCGGCTGACGAAGTTGTGGCCTTTGCCAGGGAACGTAACGCAGACCTGATCATTTGCGGCAGCCGCGGATTTGGCAAGTTGAAAAGTCTGTTACTCGGCAGTACCTCGCACAAGATCGGACAGCTTGCCGAATGCAGTTGCCTGACGGTCAAGTAACGTAAAACCGCGATACATGAGGACTTAGGCACCAGGTGGCTCAACAACAAACCCGATTATTCGTAGCCGTTGATCCTACCGAGGCTCACCAGCCGGCGTTGGTCAAAGCGCTGCTGATCGCGAAGCTCGGTAACTGTCAAATTCATGCTTTCCTGTGTACTTACAAGGATATGCAGCAGGCGGGCGAATACACAACGCACAGTGATCTCAAACGCAACGTTGTGGAAGAGGCGACGAAATGGCTGGAACAGTTGATGCAGCCCTGCAGGATCAGCGGCGTGCCATACACGACGCAAGTCACCTGGAATAAAGAATGGGTTGATTCGACGATTCATGCAGTCGAAAAATCGGGCTGTGACCTGGTGATTAAATCGAGTTTTCATCACAGCAAGGCGCGGCGTTTCTTCAGTACAACTTCCGATTACGAGTTGATGCATCGTTGCGCTTGCCCGATTTTGTTCACCCACCAGGACCAGGAATGGAAAACAGATCGAATGCTTGCCTGCCTTGACCTTGTCTCCGGTGATCCACAGCACATGAGATTGAACACTATCATAATCCGAGATGCGCAAGCCTTCGCTGATATCGTCGGTATGGATTTGTATGTCGCCTGTGCCTACCTCGATGCGATCGATAGTGAACACTTACCACTGGAGACTCACGGGCATGAAGTCACCCGGGCACAGCTTGGCGAACTATACGAAGTCAAACCCGAACGGGTTTTTCTGCGTCAGGGCAATACCGTGGAAACCTTGAAGGCGATTTGCGATGAGATCGATCCCAGTATCGTTATCATCGGGACACTCGCGCGCACTGGTATCAAGGGCAAGCTGATCGGTAATACCGCCGAAAAGCTGATTGACATCGTTGATGCCGATCTCCTGACCGTCAATTAGCCAACAGATCCCTGACTTGCTGCACCTGGTCGGTGCTGATTCCGGTACGGCCAATGGTTACGATTCGCGCCAGCTTTTTTTCAGCTTCGCTAATCGGTTGCTGACTTCGCAGTTGCCGTTCAAGCACTTCCAGATTTGCTTCCGACGGATCCTTCTCGCGTTCGACAATGCGCTTGCGTAATTCTGCAGTCGGCACTTCACAATCGATAATTAATTTGCTGCACACCGGATCGGTTTCCAACTCAAGCAGTGTCTTGCGCTGTGACTCCAGCAGAAAAGTTGCATCGGCGATAACGGTAAAATCGGCGCTGATGATGGTCGCTGCAATTTCCCGCATGCGCCGATAGGTTAGTGCGGTAGCCTCGTCGCTATAGATACCCTCGGCCAGTGCCGATCCGGTTTGATCATCGGCTTTAAAATCGAAGAGTTCTTTCCTGATAACATCCGATCGGATTTGTATCGCGCCCAGTTTCTCCACCAGTTGTGCCGCGATAGTCGATTTTCCCGAGCCGGATAATCCGTGCATGATAACCAGGCCGGCACGATGACTGCTGGACCAGCGTCCGGCAAGCTCGATGTAGTCAAGCGCCGGTTTGATATGGGCGCGATAAGTCTCGGTATCGCAAGCTTCCTGGTCAACGCGCAGTGCCTCAACCTTGGCTCGTACCAGGGCGCGATAAATGAAATAGTAGCGCAACAGTTTGATACCCGCGTAGTCAGCGCTGCTTTCGAGGTAACGATTTAAGAAACGCCAACAATAGCCCGGGAACCCGCGTGCATTCAGATCCATTGCCACGAATGCGGCTTCGCTGATGGTGTCGATCCAGCGCAGCTCGGGATTAAACTCGATACAGTCAAACAGGGTAACCCTGCCACCGATGAGTGCCATATTGCCAAGGTGCAGGTCGCCATGACATTCACGCACAAATCCTTCGCGCTTGCGTGCGTCGATATTTGCCAGTAACGCATTGTTTTCCTGATACCAGTACTCCAGCTGGAAATAGCTGTCAGGCATAAACTCACGCGGGATTGCGTTCCTGATCTGATCCATGTTTTCTGCACTCCACTGAGCCGCAACCGTGGCAGTGCCGAAGTCGTCAGCCTGATCGGCGCGATCACTGTTGGCATGTGCCGCGCTGACAGTGGCGGCGATATCATCGATCAATTCCGGGCTCAGGTCGTCTTTGGCAGCATGGCTACTGAGCAGGCATTGCTGCGGAAATTCGAGCATTTTTATTGCGTACTCGATGACTTCGCCGCTGCCCTGCAGTTTGGGTGCATCCTCGCTGCCGTGAATTTCGATCAGATCAAGGTAAATTTCCGGAGCGAAGCGACGATTCAGGCGCAGTTCTTCCTGGCAGTAGAAGTACCGTTTCTCGAGGGTCGAGAAATCAAGGAAACCAAAATTAACCGGCTTCTTGATTTTATAGGCGTAATCTCCGGTCAAAATCACCCACGAGATATGGGTTTCGATCAGGCGGATGTATTTGACCGGGTGCCCGAAAACGAGCGGATTATCCAGTGCCGCAATCAGCGCGCTTGCGCCCGGATCATCGGTTCGAGGCAGGCTATCGTGTGTTATATGACCCGTCATTCAAGATATCATCGATTAAATTGGTACCTGACACTTTAAAAATGCGTGGTTCGCTCATACTGATCGGGGTCAAGTGTTTCGAATTCAGTTGATGTCAACGACAGTGATGAATATTAACGAGATTAATTTTAAACCGGGGTTGTTATTAACTGCCGTAGCGATTCAGATAAACCGGAATTCGCTGCGGTCCGAATCGTCCCGGTTTTTCCAGGAAGTGCCCGGGTAATAACGTACCACAGTGGGTACAGCATCCGTGGGCATCGAGACCCCAGTGCCCCAGTACATACCAGTCGCGTTCGATCAACAACTCCCCGCAACAAGAACACCAGGTGCTGGATCCCTTGTTGTCATGTACATTGCCGGTGTAGGCGTAATTAACCCCGTTTTCGAGTGCAATTTTGCGCGCCCTGGTCAACGTGGCAAGCGGGGTGGATTTGATATCGAGCATCTTCCAGTCGGGATGAAACGCGGTAAAGTGCATCGGCACGTCAGGCCCCAGCTTTTCGACCACCCAGTTGGTCATCTGGTGCAACTCTTCGTCGGAATCATTTTCCCCGGGGATTAACAGGGTCGTCAGTTCGAGCCAGCAACTGGTTTCATGCTTGATATATTCGAGTGTTTCCAACACGGGTGAAAGATGCCCACCGCAAACCTTGTGATAAAAACGATCGGTAAAGGCTTTCAAATCAACGTTGGCGGCATCCATCGCTGCAAAGAACTCGATCCTGGGTTCCGGATCGATGTAACCGGCCGTTACAGCAACCGTATTGATATCATTTTCACGGCAGGCGGCAGCGACGTCGATCGCGTACTCGTGAAAAATAACCGGGTCGTTGTAGGTAAATGCCACGCTCAGGCACGATAGTTCTGCTGCGACCCTGGCCAGTTTATGTGGTGACGCGGCATCGGCCAGGGTGTCCATTTCGCGTGATTTTGACATGTCCCAGTTCTGGCAAAACTTGCAGGCCAGGTTGCAGCCGGCGGTGCCAAAGGATAGTACCGAACTGCCGGGGAAATAATGATTGAGCGGCTTTTTTTCGATCGGATCAACGCAGAATCCACTCGAACGACCGTAGCTGACCAGCTTTATTTCATCATCGAGGCGCTGGCGCACGTAGCAAAGTCCTCGTTGTCCCTCGCGCAGGTGGCAATGGCGCGGGCACAGGTCGCATTGCAGGCGTCCATCCTCGAGACGATGCCAGTAGCGCGTTGTGACAATTGTATCTTGCATAGTCTTGATACAGGGCAAATTAAAGCTGAGGCGTTCGGGCTATAATAATAAGATTGCACGGGTTCGAGGACAGAGCATGAGTACGCGCGCGGCTGCTGTTGCCGGTTACTTCTACGATGCAAATGCGAGTCGTTTGCAACATTATATCAATGAACTTTTAACTGCCGAATCAGCGGTTTCCAACGTTTTACCTAAGGCGCTCATTGTACCACATGCGGGTTATATCTACTCCGGCTCTACCGCGGCATATGCCTTTCGTTGCCTGTTAACTGACCCTGATCAAGTAAAAAGGGTTTTGTTGATCGGGCCGGCGCACCGGGCATATGTAGACGGTATGGCAATACCGTCGGTGGACAGTTTTTCGACGCCACTAGGAGACATAACACTGGATGTGAAGGGATTAGCCGAGATCCGCAGTTTACCCGGCGTTCAGGTCTCGGACGAAGCACATCGCGAAGAGCACAGCCTCGAAGTGCAGTTACCGTTCCTGCAAACGGTGTTGAATGATTTTACACTGGTCCCGGTAGTGGTGGGTGGCGCAAACGCCAGCGAAGTTGCGGCGGTTATCGATGCGCTCGCGGATGATCCGCATACACTGATCGTCATCAGTTCCGACCTGTCGCATTTCTTAAATTACGCGGAAGCACAACAAGTGGATGCCAGCACCTGCGATAAAATCTTGCATAAATCGACCTCGCTCAAAGGTGAACAGGCTTGTGGTGCCAGAGCGATTAACGGTTTAATGGCCTCGACAAAATGTCGTCCGCTGGACGTTGATCTGCTGTATGCCTGTAACTCCGGAGATACCGCGGGGAAACCGAATCGAGTGGTGGGCTATGCAGCCTTCGCTTTGCGTTAGTTTAAGCGAGGTTGAGCAAGTCCGCTTGCTCGATATCGCACGCCAGTCGATCCATTCCGGCCTCGAATCGGGGCGGGCATTGCAGCCCGATGTCGCAGATTTCGACGATAACTTGCGAATCGAGGCGGCTGTTTTCATTACCCTGACCCGTTTTGGTGATTTGCGTGGCTGTATCGGCTCGTTGCAGGCGGCAGATCCACTGGTCCAGGCGGTCGCCAGGTCGGCTTTCAATGCCGCATTTCGCGACCATCGTTTCGGCAAGGTCGATAGTACCGAAGTGGATGATTTACGCATCGAAATCTCGCTGCTTTCGAAACTCGAGCCGGTCGATGCGGTTTCGCGACAAATGCTGCTGGATGATCTGCAGCCGGGCGTGGACGGGTTGTTGATGGAAGACCGGGGCTATCGGTCAACTTTCTTACCCAAGGTTTGGGAAAAACTGCCGTCTGCGGATGAATTTCTCGGGGAATTAATGCAGAAAGCCGGGCTTCCGGCCGGACACTGGTCCGACAGCATCCGGTTTCATCGTTACCATACCCTTTCGTTTGCCGAGAATTAGCAGCCCAGGCGGTTTTTGTGTTGGAGCCACCGGTGTTTTCCGTTATTATCGGCGCACCTTTTCATCCCCGCCAAGTGACCTGATAGAACATGCTATGCCTGCCCGGTAGCCCGGCACACTCTGAATTCAGACTTAGAAAACTAGAACAACAACTGAGCGCTGCGGGGATCACGGTTAACGGGTTCAGCAGTCACTTTATTCATCTGGTCGATGCCCCCGATAATAATCTTGCCGAAGCGCAGCGAACGATTCTGCAAAACCTTTTGACCTATGGTCCGGCCCAGGATTCTACGCCTGTGAACGGCAAGGAATTCTACGTGGTGCCCCGGCTTGGGACAATTTCACCCTGGGCTAGCAAGGCAACCGACATTGCGCACAACTGTGGCCTGAGGCAAGTAAGCCGTATTGAACGCGGCATTCTCTATACTGTGGATACCGTTGACGAGGTGCCGACAGGGCTGCTACACGATCGTATGATCGAAGCCGTATTTACCGATCTCGATGACTGCACGGCGCTGTTTCAAACCCATCAACCCAGACCATTATCCGAGATTGATACCGGCACGCAGGGTCGCGCGGCGCTGGCACAGGCCAATATCGATCTTGGTCTGGCACTTTCGCCGGATGAAATCGATTACCTGGTTGAAGCCTATGCCGAACTGGGAAGAAATCCGATCGATGTCGAGCTGATGATGTTCGCGCAGGCTAATTCCGAGCATTGCCGTCATAAAATATTTAATGCGAGCTGGACCATTGATGGCGTCGACCAGGAACAGTCCCTGTTTAACATGATCAAGCAGACATACGCGCAGCATAGTGACGGGATCCTGTCGGCATACCATGATAATTCTGCGGTCATCGAGGGTTTCCAGGTTAATCGCTTTGAACCCTCTCCAGGGGATGCCGGTTATCGAGACGAACAGACACAGCTCGATATCCTGATGAAAGTTGAAACGCATAATCACCCGACCGCGATATCCCCGTTTCCGGGTGCCGCGACCGGTTCCGGTGGCGAGATACGTGACGAAGGGGCCACCGGCACCGGGTCGAAGCCGAAGGCGGGCCTGTGCGGCTTCTCGGTATCAAATTTAAGAATCCCGGGATTTGAGCAGCCCTGGGAGCAGGAAAATGGTAAGCCGGGGCGCATTGCTTCCGCGCTCGATATCATGCTCGAAGGGCCAATCGGGGCAGCTTCGTTCAATAACGAGTTCGGTCGTCCCAATACCTGCGGTTATTTTCGCACCTACGAACAAAGCGTGATGAATGAAACCGGCTCGGAAGTGCGCGGTTATCATAAACCGATCATGGTCGCCGGTGGTGTCGGCTTGATTCGACGGGAACATGTCAATAAGCAGGATATTCCTCCCGGCGCTAACGTGATTGTGCTCGGCGGCCCGGCGATGCTGATTGGGCTCGGTGGCGGGGCGGCTTCGTCGATGGCGAGCGGTAGCAGCAGCGAACAGCTCGATTTCGCCTCGGTGCAGCGCGGCAACCCGGAAATGCAACGCCGGGTGCAGGAAGTGATCGATCGCTGTTTTGCGCAAGCAGCAGAAAATCCGATCCTGTCGATTCACGATGTTGGCGCGGGCGGTCTCTCCAATGCGCTACCCGAGCTGGTCAACGATGCAGGGCGTGGTGCAGAACTCGATTTAAGGCGTGTCCCCAATGACGAACCCGGCATGTCTCCGATGGAAATCTGGTGCAATGAAAGCCAGGAGCGTTATGTGCTTGCAGTTGCCGATGAGCGCCTCGAAGCATTTATCGCACTGTGTGAGCGAGAGCGTTGTATTTACGCGGTGCTGGGTAAGGCGACCGCAGAACCCCAGTTGCAGGTCAAGGACCCCCGGTTTGACAATATCCCGGTAAACCTGCCACTTGAGGTATTGCTCGGCAAACCGCCGAAGATGCATCGTGATGTCGAGCATCTTCAAACCCGGCAGCCCGAGTTTGATCGTAACGGAGTCGAACTCAAAGATGCGCTTTACCGGGTATTGCGCTTGCCCACGGTCGCGGATAAAACCTTTCTCATCAGTATTGGCGATCGTTCGGTCAGTGGCCTGGTGGCCCGAGACCAGATGGTCGGTCCATGGCAGGTTGCGGTTGCCGATGCCTCGGTAACTCTCAGCGATTATCGGGGTTTCAGTGGGGAAGTCATGAGCATGGGTGAGCGCACACCACTGGCTTTGCTCGATGCCCCTGCCGCTGGCCGCATAGCGATTGGTGAAGCCCTGACCAATATGGGATCGGCCTGGGTAAGAGACTTGTCGCGCACGGTGTTGTCCGCTAACTGGATGGCGGCTGCCGGCCATCCAGGAGAAGACGCACGCCTGTTCGATACGGTAAAGGCGGTCGGTCTGGAACTGTGCCCGAAACTCGGTATTACGATCCCGGTCGGCAAGGATTCGCTATCGATGCAAACCCGCTGGAATGAAGAATCCCTGGAGAAATCGGTGACCGCGCCGCTATCGCTGATTATCTCTGCGTTCGCTCCGGTTGCTGATGTACGCAAGACGGTCACGCCCGAGATCAAGCGTGATAACGAAAATTCCTGCCTGTTGATGCTTGACCTGGGTGAGGGCCGAAATCGCCTCGGAGCCTCGGCCTTGACCCAGGTTTATGCTCAAACCGGCGCACAGGGACCGGACCTCGACGATGCAGGGCTATTCAAGCGGGCTTTTAATACCCTGCAACTGATGCTCGAGCAGGGATTGGTACTCGCATACCATGATCGTTCTGACGGTGGTCTTGTCGTGACACTATGCGAAATGGCGTTTGCGGGTCATAGCGGTTTGCATTGCGATATCACCAGCCTTGGTGACGACGCGCTGGCTGTATTGTTCGCCGAAGAACTGGGTATGGTGATGCAGGTACGAGAGGCGGACTTACCCACGGTCGAAGCAATGATTCGGGATGCAGACCTCGATCCTATCTACCATCGAATCGGTGAACCGCGGCAAGATGAACAGTTGCGCCTGGTTCATTCCGGGGAAGTAGTTATCGATGAATCCATTGTTGATATGCAGCGTGCCTGGGCCCAAACCACGTTGCAGATGCAGCTACTGCGCGATAATCCAGAATGCGCGCAACAGGAGTTCGATTTAATCCAGCCAGGGCAGCCCGCCAAACTTTTTTCGGCACTGAGCTTTGATCCTGGCGAAGATATCTGTGCTCCTCTCGGTGGCGTCGCGAAGCCGAGGATCGCGGTACTGCGCGAGGAAGGTGTCAACGGGCAGGTCGAGATGGCGGCCGCTTTCGACCGTGCTGGTTTCAGTGCAACCGATGTTCATATGAGCGACATTACCGCCGGGCGCGTGAGCCTTGCAGATTTTCAGGGCATTGCTGCTTGCGGGGGTTTTTCCTATGGCGATGTACTCGGAGCGGGCGAGGGCTGGTCGAAATCGATTCTTTACAATAGCCGTGCCTTTGACGAATTCTCTGAATTTTTTAATCGCGATGACAGTTTCGGGCTCGGTATTTGTAACGGCTGCCAGATGATGTCAAACCTCTATCAAATGATTCCAGGTGCGGCTCACTGGCCGCGTTTCGTGCGCAATAAATCGGAGCAATTTGAAGCGCGTTTCGTAATGGCCGAAATACTCGAATCGAGTTCCCTGTTTCTCGACGCAATGCAGGGCTCGATGATGCCGGTCGTGGTCGCGCATGGCGAAGGGCGTATTGAAACCCGGGATTGCTCTGCTGCCGAGTTGCTCGAGCGCAAGCTCGCCTGCATGCGCTATGTCGATGGCGCGGGTGAGGCCAGTGATATTTATCCACTCAACCCGAATGGATCGGAGCTAGGATTGAACGGCTTTAGCAACGACGATGGACGATTTACTATCATGATGCCGCACCCCGAGCGAATCTTCCGCAGCGTACAGAATTCCTGGCACCCTCGCGAATGGGGCGAATACGGCCCATGGATGCGGATGTTCCGTAACGCGCGGCTGTGGATTAATTAAGCGTTATGATTACACCTTAGCCGACGGTCTCAGCCTTCCCTTGTGTCGAGATATATCGGTATGCCGGTCAATTGCGCTCATCTCGCAGTGCTGGAGTGATGACAGCGGCGATTCGTTTGCCAGTCGGAACTAGTCGGCGCGGCCAATGTCTAGAAGCTATTCGATATTATAAGGGCTGAAAATGATCAAGATTAAGAAACGCTGGGAGATCCCGGAATCCGAGGTGACGCCAGAATCATTGTACCTGAGGCGACGGGAGTTCATGAAAGCGGCAGGTACCATTGGTGGCGCGCTGCTGCTGAATCCCTGGGCGGCCGCACAGGCTTCGCTCGAAATCGGTGACTACAAGCAAAAGGCGATATCACTGGACGAGGAAATTACCGACGAAGAGGATGCCACCAGTTACAACAACTTTTACGAGTTTGGCACCGGCAAGGAAGATCCGAAGAAACATTCAAAGCACTTTAAAACTGATGACTGGCAGATCAAGGTCAGCGGGGAATGTGCAAAACCAGGCACTTATGGCCTCGAAGAGTTGGTCAGGCCGTTCCCGATCGAGGAACGTATTTACCGGTTGCGCTGTGTCGAGGCCTGGTCAATGGTCATTCCCTGGCTCGGTATTCCGTTGGGCTCCATCTTGAATAGTTTTGAGCCGACTTCTAAAGCTAAATACGTGGCTTTCAAAACCCTGCATGATCCGGTGCGCATGCCTGGACAGCAACGCTCGGTATTAAACTGGCCTTATCGTGAAGGTTTGACCATTGCCGAGGCGATGCATCCATTGACGATTCTGTCGGTCGGCATGTACGGCAAGACCATGCCCAATCAAAATGGCGCACCGATTCGGCTGGTGGTGCCGTGGAAGTATGGCTTCAAAAGCATTAAGTCGATTGTCGGTATCGAGTTCAGCGAGGTCCAGCCACTGACGTCATGGAACATGGCTGCACCAGGGGAGTATGGATTTTACTCGAACGTTAATCCCGAGGTTAACCATCCGCGCTGGTCGCAAAAGAAAGAGCGCCGTATCGGTGAGATTTTCAAACGCGAAACGCTGATGTTCAACGGCTACGGGGAAGAAGTCGCCGAGCTATACGACGACCTGGACCTGACCGTCAATTTCTAGCATGTGGTTCACCGCGGCGCTCAAGTCGGTTTACGCCAAGCCGGTGGTCCACCTGCTTTGCCTGGTACCTTTCAGCGCGTTGCTATGGGCGGCTTTCAACGATGGACTGGGTGCAAACCCGGTCGAAAAACTGACCCATGAAACGGGTGACTGGACCCTGCGCCTGTTGTTGATTACTCTCAGCATTAGCCCGTTACGGCAGTGGACCGGCCAGGCGGCATTTGTCCGGTTTCGTCGCATACTGGGTCTTTACACCTTCTTCTACGGCTGTTGCCATTTTTCGATCTGGTTTATCGCCGATCATTCGCTCGACCTGGCCGCAATGATCGAGGATATTGTTGAGCGCCCTTACATAACACTCGGCTTCAGCGCGCTGATGTTAATGTTGCCATTGGCGATTACCTCCAACCAGGCGATGATCCGGCGCCTCGGTAAAAAGTGGAAGACCCTGCACCAACTGGTCTACCTGATCATTTCACTTGGCATACTGCATTTTGTCTGGCTGGTCAAAGCCGACTACCTCGAACCGACAATATATGCGATTATCGCGTTGATATTGTTAGCGCACCGGGTAGGCCCGATAAAACGTTTCAGCGTGAAGTCTTTCCTGGTTGCGCGCTAAGCAGGTCTGCGCGAATTCGCGCATTTGCTATGGAGAGACATGAAATTACTGGTCACCGGTGCCGCCGGATTTATTGGTTATGCGCTTGCCGACAAGTTATGTCAGCGCGGCGACGATGTCGTTGGTATCGACAATCTCAATAATTACTACGATGTTGGTCTGAAACAGGCGCGACTTGCGCAATTAAAAGCCCACGATAACTTCCACTTCGTTGAAATGGATCTGGCGGATTCGAACGCGATGGAAGAACTTTTCACGCAACATGGTTTTGAGCGCGTACTGAATATGGCAGCACAGGCCGGCGTGCGCTATTCACTGGAAAATCCGCGCGCCTACATCGATAGCAACCTGGTCGGGTTTGGCAATTTGCTTGAATGCTGCCGCAATCATGATATCGAACACCTGGTTTACGCATCGTCCAGCTCGGTTTACGGTGCCAACGAAAAGATTCCCTTCAGCACCTCGGATAATGTCGATCACCCGGTTTCGCTGTATGCAGCCACCAAGAAAGCGAACGAATTAATGGCGCATAGCTACAGCCATCTGTACCGGATTCCTTGCACCGGGTTACGATTTTTTACCGTGTACGGACCCTGGGGCCGACCGGATATGTCACCCATATTGTTTGCCGACGCCATTACCCAGGGAAAGCCGATAAAGGTGTTCAACCAGGGCCGCCACAGTCGTGACTTCACCTATATCGATGATATCGTCGATGGCGTGGTCCGTTGCCTCGATCGCGTGCCGGCTGAAAACCCGCACTGGTCGGGTGAACATCCAGACCCCGCGAGCAGTCGCGCCCCGTGGCTAATATATAATATCGGCAGGGGAGAGCCGGTAGAATTGCTGGATTATATCGAGCTTATGGAACAGGCATTCGGCCAGACAACGAGTCGTGAAATGCTTCCCGCCCAGCCCGGCGATGTAGAGAATACCTTTGCCGATATCGATGCCCTGGTAACCGATACTGGCTATACACCAGGCGTTTCAATTGAACAGGGATTGCAGAAATTCGCTGCCTGGTATCTGGATTATTACCGCAAGAAATAATTTATAATGGCAAAATAATAGCCTGCAAAAGGCAGCCGACCGATCGAGGAGTATCACATCGCTGACAAAAGCCAACAGACGGCCTTGCTAGAGGTTAACAATCTCGCGGTAGATTTTGATCTGCAGGGTAGCCCAGTGCCGGCACTCAAGGATGTATCTTTCAAGGTAAGCCCGGGCGAGACCGTCGCCCTGGTCGGGGAATCAGGGTCCGGCAAGTCGGTTACCTCGCAGGCGATCATGGGTATCCTGCCGCGTAACGCCACGATTCGCGCCGGCGAAATACTGTTCAATAGCCCGGAGACCGGGCAACAGGTCGATATTGCGCAACTCGATCCGGAAAGCACGCAAATGCGCCAGATACGTGGCGGCAGTATCTCGATAATTTTTCAGGAACCAATGACTTCGCTGTCACCGGTGCATACGATTGGTGATCAGATCAGCGAGGCCCTGTTTCTGCATCGCGACGCGAGTCGCGATGAAGGCATGAAATTGACAGAGGCGATGCTGCAACACGTCGGTTTTGCAGAACCATCCAGGGCCTTGAATATGTTTCCGTTTGAACTATCGGGCGGACTGCGGCAGCGCGCAATGATCGCGATGGCGATGATATGTCATCCGTCGTTAATGATTGCCGACGAGCCGACCACCGCGCTCGATGTTACGATCCAGGCGCGTATTCTCAAGCTTATCCGGGAACTGCAGGCCGAGTTGGGTATGGCGCTGTTACTGATTACCCATGACCTGGGCGTCGTAGCCAACATGGCAGAGCAGGTTGTGGTGATGTATCACGGCAAGGTCATGGAGGCTGGCCCGTTACAGCAGCTATTCGAAAACCCGCAACATGAATACTTCAAGGCATTGATGCACGCAGTGCCGAGATTCGACCTGGAACCGGGTGAGCGACTGGTGCCAGTGCGAGAGATCCACTCCGAAACCGGGGCCCTGATTGATAAACACCCATCGGATCAGCTGCCCAATGCCAGCGAACCGCATTTGCGAGTCAAGGATCTCAGCAAAACTTATCATCTGCATGGCGGCAACTGGTCAAGCTCGGAAACACGGCACTTGCTCGCGGTGGACCAGGTATCTTTCGAGGTCGAGCGCGGTGAATGTTTTGGACTGGTGGGTGAAAGCGGTTGCGGTAAAACCACCTTGAGCAAGATTATCATGCGTGCGATTACGCCAGACCGAGGTGATATTGTCTATCACGACGGTCGCCAGGCGATTGATGTGCGAGCACTTGATGGCGATGACCTGCTCGCTTTCCGGCGCAACATGCAGTTTATTTTTCAGGATCCTTATAGCGCGTTAAATCCGCGTATGACCGTGTTCGATATCTTGCGTGAACCGCTGGTGGTACATGACAAGGGCGACATGGATTACCAGCGCGAAATGGCGACCGAGTTGATGCGGCTGGTCGGCATGGATCCGCGTTTCCTGAATCGGTATCCGCACAGTTTTTCGGGTGGTCAGCGTCAACGTATCGGTATTGCACGGGCGCTAGCGCTGCAGCCCGACCTGATTATCTGTGACGAGCCGGTCTCGGCGCTGGATGTCTCTATCCAGGCCCAGGTGTTGAATCTCCTCAAGGATCTGCAGCAGGAACTCGGGCTTACCTATATATTTATATCGCATAACCTCGCGGTAATTCACTATATCGCCAACCGCATCGCGGTGATGTGCCGGGGGCGCATCGTCGAGCTCGCACCGCGTGACAAATTATTCGAAAATCCGGTCCACCCCTATACCCAGGCCCTGCTTTCGGCGGTGCCACATCCGGAGCTCTCACAACCATTGAGCTTCGAAGCCATTACCGAGTCCGCCGCTTCCGACCCCGCTTTATGGCAGTCTCCGTTTACCATTGCCGGCAGCGAGAAGACGGAGTTCATGGATCTCGGCGAAGGTCATTTCGTCAGGGTGGCGGTTGGTTCCAAACCATCCGATCTGGCCGCGTGAAACTTTTACTTAATAGTCTCCTCATCACTTTTTCCCTGATGACCACGACCGGGGTACAGGCGATGGACTGGCTCAAGGAAACACCGTCACTGATCGAACGGGTCGAATCCGGCAAGTTGCCGCCGATTGATGACAGGATTCCGCAAGATGCCCAGGTGGCGCAGTTACGCCGGGACCAGGCTCCCGGTGAGCACGGGGGCGAAATGCGACTGCTGATGGGCAAGCAGAAGGATATACGTCAAATCGTGATTTATGGCTATGCACGCCTGGTCGGTTATACCCCTGAACTCGAGCTCAAGCCTGATATTCTGAAGCGTGTCGATATTGTTGAAAACCGCATTTTTACCCTGCATTTGCGTAAAGGGCATAAATGGTCGGATGGTCATCCGTTTACCAGCGAAGACTTTCGATACTACTGGGAGGATATGGCCAACAACCCGGAGTTATCGAAAGTAGGGCCAAACAAGCTCCTGCTCGTAGAAGATGAATACCCCAGCGTCGAGTTCCTTGATCAGCACACGATTCGCTATAGCTGGTCTAAGCCGAATCCTTATTTTCTGCCGGCACTGGCGGGAGCGCGTCCGCTCTATATCTACAAACCCGCGCATTACCTGCGCCAGTTTCATGCGCGCTATCAAACCGAGGAAAAGCTGGCCGAGATGATTAAGGAGTCCGGCAAACGCAATTGGGCGGGGATCCACGTCAATAACGATCGCCCCTACAAGGCGACCAATCCCGACCTGCCAAGCCTGCAGCCCTGGGTCAATACCACCTATCCACCTGCGGACCGGTTTATTTTCAAACGTAATCCCTACTATCACCGCCTGGACCAGAACGGCCGGCAGCTGCCTTACATCGATTCGATCGCAATCAATATCGCTTCCAGTAAACTGGTACCCGCTAAGACCGGCGCCAATGAATCAGACCTGCAGGCACGCTACCTGCGCATGGACAACTACACCTTCCTGAAATCAACGTCGAAAAGAAACAATTTCGACGTGCGCCTGTGGCAAACCGGCAAGGGTGCTCATATCGCGCTTTACCCGAACCTGAATACCAACGACAAGATGTATCGTGAATTGATGAAAGACGTGCGCTTTAGACACGCGCTTTCACTGGCGATACATCGGCACGAAATCAACCAGGTGGTTTATTTTGGCCTGGTCCAGGAAAGCAACAATACCGTTCTGGAGGAGAGTGCACTCTACCAGCCGGATTATAAAACAGCCTGGATCGAGTACGATTTGAATCACGCTAACCAGTTGCTGGATGAGATCGGCTTAACCGGCCGTGATGATCGTGGCGTTCGCTTGCTGCCGGATGGGCGGCCGCTGGAAATACTGATTCAGACCGCGGGTGAAAGTACCGAGCAGACCGATGTTCTCGAGCTGATTAGTGACAGTTGGCTGCAAGCGGGAATCAAGCTTTACAGCATTCCCTCGACACGGGAGGTATTCCGCAATCGTATTTTTTCGGGCGATGCGATGATGTCCATCTGGTCTGGAATGGAGAACGCAATACCGACCCCGGAGAACAGCCCGAGTGAGCTGGCGCCATCATCCAAGTACCAGTACCAGTGGCCGAAGTGGGGGTCGTATTACGAATCGAGCGGCAAAAGTGGTGAAGCGCCGGACCTGGCGGAAGCACAACAACTGGTCGATCTGCACGAGCAGTGGATGCACGCCTATACACATGAACAACGCGAGTCGATCTGGCACCAGATGCTCGCAATCCATCGCGATCATATGTTCACCATAGGTATTGTCAACCATGTGCCACATCCCGTCGTGGTCAGCAATTACCTGCATAATGTGCCGCAAAAAGGTTTTTATGATATATCTCCGGGAGCCTATTTTGGTATTTATAAACCGGATACTTTCTGGTTTGACGAGGTCAGGCGCTAATGCTCCGCTATATTCTGCGCCGTATACTGACGATGATACCCACGCTGCTAGTTATCAGCATGCTGGTATTCGTGATTATCCAGTTGCCGCCAGGGGATTACCTTGAGAGTCATATCGCCGAGCTGCAAAGCCAGGGCGAATCGGTAGACGAAAATAAAATTCAGTTCCTGCGCGAACAGTACGGGCTCGACAAGCCATTGGTGCATCAATACTGGGTCTGGCTTAGCGGAATGCTTCAGGGCGACTTTGGTTATTCATTCGAGTATGATTTGCCGGTCACCGAGGTGGTCGGTGATCGACTTTTCCTGACCATTATTATATCGATCGCGACGATCCTGTTTACCTGGATCGTCGCCTTTCCGATTGGTATTTATTCCGCGACCCACCAGTATAGCTGGGGCGATTACGGATTATCCACGCTCGGTTTCCTCGGTCTTGCGACACCGAACTTCCTGCTCGCGCTGGTGATGCTCTATTTCGCAAATGTCTATTTCGGTACCAGCATAGGCGGCTTGATGGA
Source organism: Gammaproteobacteria bacterium (assembly GCA_029862125.1). Lineage (GTDB taxonomy): Bacteria > Pseudomonadota > Gammaproteobacteria. The sequence continues at coordinate 20,014 of JAOTXY010000057.1, forward strand.
ACCGGAATATATCGACGCCCCGTGGAGCCTGGACAAGCTGATTTCAATCCTGGAGCATCTGTGGATTCCAGTTATCGTTATCGGTACTTCGGGAACCGCCGGCATGATCAGGCGCTTGCGCGCCAACCTGCTCGATGAGTTGCAAAAGCAATATGTCACCACCGGGCGAGCCAAGGGTCTGCCACCCGGCAAGCTGTTAACCAAGTATCCG
>JAOTXY010000058.1 GCA_029862125.1 Gammaproteobacteria bacterium
GCCGGAAGTCACCGTCGATATCGCTATCGGGCAGATGCGCGCCGTCGAGTTTATCGCCGACGCCCCCGGCGACTGGGCAATGCACTGCCACAAGTCGCATCACACGATGAACCCGATGGGGCACGACGTGCCAAACATGATCGGCGTCGATCAGAGCCGCGTACAAAAAAGCCTCGGCAAGCTGATGCCCGGCTACATGATCATGGGTGAGCGTGGCATGGCGGACATGGGCGAAATGATCATGCCGCTGCCGAATAATACCTTGCCGATGATGACCGGCCAGGGCCAGTTCGGTCCCATTGAGATGGGTGGTATGTTCACGGTATTGAAGGTCAGGAAAAACCAGAAACCCGGTGACTACACCGATCCGGGCTGGTACCGGTACCCGGAAGGCACCGTTTCATACGAGGTTTAGTTGCAATCACTTTTTCGAATAATTAGGAGTAGGTAAAGACAAATGAATAACACAGTCAAAACTTTTTACGCGGCGCTGGTCGCGGTCATGCTCGGCCTGGCGCCAGTCGGCGTATACGCCCACGGCGAAGAACATGCGAACGAGGTGCAGTACGACCCGGTCGAGAACGAATTCGGCAGCTACCAGCCCGAAATGAAGGTGACCCGTACCATCGAGATTGACATGGTCGACCAGATGCGTTTTTCGCCGGACCTTATCAAGGTGAACGAGGGCGACGTGATCCGTTTCGTGCACACCAATTCCGGGCAACTGATGCACGAATTCGTGCTGGGCACCCCGGAATCGCTGGCGCAGCACGCCGAGATGATGAAGAAATTCCCGGGCATGGAGCATTCCGAACCCTACATGGCGCACGTTCCCCCCGGCAAGAAGGGTGAAATCATCTGGAAGTTCACGAAATCCGGCGAGTTCGGTTTCGGCTGCCTGATTCCCGGGCATTTCGACGCTGGCATGAAAGGTAAGGTCATCGTCGGTTCCTAGCGATCGAGGGCGTCGACACGGTTCCTGGACCAGGCACCCCGGTAACGACCTGAATCCGCTGCTTCCGGGCCAGCCCGCGAGTGCGTGGTCCCGTTGGCTGTTGCGGGGTCGGCTCGCTCAGTTGGAATGTACAACCACTTCGTAGCGTTCGATTCCCCCACCGTCCAGGAAAACGTCCCTGTCCATCGGGTTCTGGTGCGCGAGCCGGAAATCTTCACTGCTCACCCATAGTTCCCTGATCCGATAGTGATTGGCAACACGTGCTTCATCCCGGCCTCGAAATGCCCCGGGATATTGCAGGCGAATACGACGGTATCGTCCCCCATAAATTTCCATTGCAGGCGAGCCGTTTCGCCGGCCGCCAACGATACCGTGTTTGGGTCCTCGTGTTTCATGTCCGGCATCTTGCGCATCATCTCGGCGTGCTTAATCTGGTCTTCGGCATTGCCGATGGAAAATTCATGCTGGATAACGCCGTCATTGGTGACGACGAATTCGATTGTTTCGCCATGCCTCAGATTATTAAGTTGAGGCTCGAACGCGAAGCGCATCGTATCACGCATCGACACCTTTATCCGTCGGTCGGGTGATCCCGTGCCAGGTTCGCCGACACTGAATTTATCCCCGTCGTGACTGTGCTCATGGGTGCCGGCAGCGATAACCAATGACGGCAGGTAAATCATAAAAAACAGGTAGTGTTTCAGTTTCATTAATTTTATCTCCAATTTTCCCCTGCATTATCCCTGTCAGGTTTCGCTTACGATACCCGGCGGATAAAATGCAGAAAAATTACTGCAAAATTTGCGGGATTAGCTCCTGGTAAGGCCGATAGCCTTCTATTTTTTCCCCATTACTTTTAAACAATGCCGGGGTACCGCTGATGCCGATCTTGTTGCCGGCAAGATATCCGCGGTCGACCAAAGCCGCTGCCGTGCAATCACCGGGCGGCAAGTCGTCGTAAAGCTGATTCTTGGCGTCGGTCATGGCCTGGTTCCGATCTTCCGCGCACCAGACGGATCTCAGGTGCTGATATCCCGGCCCTCTGCTGCCGCCGCGGGCATAGGGAAAATAGCGGACCGTGATCCCGGCCTCCCGCAGCTTGTCGATTTCGCTGTGCAATTTCTGGCAATAGGGGCAGGAGGTATCGGTAAACACGTTCAGTACCGCCCTGGATTCCCCGGTAGCATCGAATATGACCAGATCGGCATCATCGAACTCGGAAATCGTCTCGACCGCGGCCACGCGGCGAGACTGCTCGGTTAAATTACGTCCGTCCTCGAGATTAACCAGATCGCCCATTAACGCGTACTTGCCACCGTCCAGAAGATAGACGTAACGATTCCCCATCTGCACCTGCCAGACGTCCTCGACCGAGGTTTCCGTAACATCGTCGATCTTTGCGTTGCCGATTCGTTGACGCAACAGTTTGGTGATGGCTCGGTTCGATGCGACGACGATATCGTTCAGCGACGGCAGATCCGAAGATGCGAATCGACCGGACCAGCGCTGGTAGATTTCGTCTGGCCACTTGGACTGGAAGAAGGCGATGACACTGTCGATTTCCGCGGCACTGAGACTGCCTTCGAATCCCGGCATCTGCCCGCCGATCTTGGCACCACCTTCTCGAATCGTGCGACGCAACAGTTTCAGATCATGATGCCAGGTATGTGCGGTACCGTTTAACGGTGGAGGCGGATAGTTGCCGTCGGCGTCGGTTTGCTTCCAGTTGGGCGTCGACTCGGCATTTTGACCGTGACAAGAAGCGCAGTTCTGACCAAACAGCTGCTCACCCTGGGTAACCTGGTCTTCGCTATACCAACGTTCCTGCTCGGCGGCTATCACCTGACCGGTAAATAGCATGAAAGCTGCAATTAAGAGTTTGATTGTTTTCATGGCCATATCCGCTAGAAAAGTTTTTTCTGCTGCTGGTAGTAGCGGACATAAGGCACAATGCTATCCATTTTCTTGCGCGTCATACCCTCGACCGGTTTCATGTCGCCAAAATTCCAGTGATGCTGCTTAGTCCCTTGCAAGGCCGCACGGTAAAACGATTTATCGCCATGGTGCGAGGGTTTGTAAAACGGATGGACCAAAGGCGGCCCCTCGTCCGTGCCGTCGAGCTGCATTCCGTGACAGCTGCTGCAATACTTCTCGTACAGCACTTGACCCTTGGCAAGGTTAAAAGGAATTTCGATTGTTTCCGCGGCAATCGTGGGCCCGGATATAGTCCACATGGAAATGACCGCCAGGCAAGTTAAATTTACAAGTTGTTTCATTTGATTTCCCGAATAAAGTGACAAAACACGCAATCTGCGTGACCCGACTTTATTCAGGCAATCGGTGGTCGGTATATCGAATGAGCCAGACGCGATCGATAATTGATTTTGTCCGGAGGATGATTAATTCGTCGGGGTAACTGATTAAATTCACCAGAAATATTTATGGGGATAAATCCGATGCCGGAGTTCGCACCACAAGCATGGGTCGTCGACAAGCAGCTTTGATTTTCACAAGAAAGATCAGCGGCCTTTATCTTCGAATCGCAATCGAAGGTGGTGGACATGGAATCCATGTGGTGCATTTCATTAGAAGCCAGAACAAAGGCAGGCATTAGCCCGATTGAAAGTATCAACAGGTAATGGATCAATTTTCTCTTGCAGACCATTATTAACAATTGAAAACCCTTGAGAGATTTCTTTTTCGTTACCACATCTGACACAGCAAACTTAGCACAGTTCTCAAATTTATGGCAGATCGCCCGTTACATTTCCCTATTTAACCTCTTTTCTGTTTGGCCGATGCGATTAGTTGACACAGATCAAGTAATACATGGAACGTAACTTGAACCTGTAGTGTCTACAGGCTCTATACTGTTTTCCAAATTTTCTTTGGGTTCATAAAGTGTGCGTTGCTAAATCTGAAACCGAGGTGAGTGCGTTAATTGATAACCTGCTGTGCTTGGACTCAACGAGAAGATAACCATGGTAAACAACTATCGAAGTGAGGGAGCCTGATGTACGAATGGCACGGTTTTGGCGGTGGCATGATGTGGATTTTCTGGATATTAATTCTGATAGCAATGGTATGGTTTGTTGTCTTCGCGGCGCGTCAAGCTGGTGATTCCCAAAAGCGAGAAAAATCGGCCCTGGAAATATTAAAGGAGCGTTATGCCAGGGGAGAAATAGATCGCGATGAATTCAAGCAAATGCGCGATGATTTAAATCAATGACCAGGTTTACACTTTCGGTAGTATTAAACGATTATTTACTTTAGAACGATTATGCGCCGTATAAATAAAAAATTAATTTCATGGGTGGTGGTGTTGAACCTGATCTTGGGTTCTATACCAATTGCCTCGGCGCAAGGTAAAGACGCAGCAAATTCGACAGATCATTGTGCATTGTCATTTACAGAATCAACCATTTCAATGTTTAGCAACGATATCGATAAGGAGCCTGTCAATTACTGCCATGATTCTTCAGATTGTGCGGTGCACTATGGCTGTGCCCCGTTACAATTCTCAAGTGAGCTAGCAGTATCGTCAACGGTAGTTGACCGCACAGTCCTGTTCGAGGATACCGCCATCTATACACACTACCCAGCAATTCCAGAACACCCCCCAAAAATCTAGGATTTTTCTGCCTGGACATTTTCAGGTAGCGCCTCGATTGAGCGATTGCCAGCAAGAGAGGTTTTTACTTTACGTTTTTTCAATTAGATAACTTAACGAGGAATGAGACATGAAACATTCAAAAGCACTGAAACTTCTGATTATCGGATTAGTAGTTTCGACCACCGCTCTGGCCAGTTCCCAGGACGACGCCGAACCATCCACAACTATGCCCATGATGAAGCAGGGCGGCAACATGATGATGAATCCGGAGATGATGCAACAGATGATGAGCCAAATGCCGCATATGGGATATGGCCAAGGATCTGGTCACGGTATGCCGATGATGGGCCAAGGCATGGGCAACATGATGATGCATCCACAAATGATGCACCAAATGCCGCACATGGGATACGGCCACGGATCTGGATACGGCATGCCGATGATGGGTCAGGGTATGGGCAATATGATGATGAATCCGCAAATGATGCAGATGCGCATGCAGCACATGCAGAAAATGGAGCAGCACATGGCCAAAATCGAATCTTTGCTCGCGCAGATCCTGGAAGCGCAAAAGTCAAAGTAAATTGGCTGTCTCCTGGAAAACGCAAGTGGCCTGACAATCGAACTCGTGGGCCACTTGCTCCACTGAAGGGGATAAAACGCGGATAACGAACTCTTATCAAGATGCAATCGCCTGTACTCAAATTAATGATCACGGTGGCCGTGCTCATTGTCTTGACGGGTATCTATCTTGTTCTGGCTAATTCGGAATATCTGCGCCTGTTTACCGAACCGAATACGCTGGTCGCTAACATTCGTAACATGGGCATAATCGGACCAATACTAATCATCGGTCTGATGAGCATTGCCATTGTGCTCAATCCGCTGCCCAGCGCGCCGATCGCGCTCGCCGCTGGCGCCGTTTACGGCCACACGTTGGGTACAGTTTACATCGTCGCTGGCGCCGAACTCGGCGCCATTTTGGCATTCGCAATTGCACGTTGGGCAGGATACGACCTGACCCGCCGTTTTTTTGGTGAAACTGGTACTTTGCAACGAATCAGCTCGCAAAATACGCTGACCGCACTGGTGTTTGTCTCGCGGCTGATCCCATTCATGTCCTTCGATCTGATTAGTTATGCAGCAGGACTGTCGCCAATAAAGCTTTGGCGATTTGCAGTAGCTACGCTGCTGGGATTAATCCCTGTGAGCTTTGCGCTGGCACATTTCGGTTCGGAGATTGGAGACGGAAATTACCAGCTTCTGGTTGGGATTGTATTGGTTATTGGCCTACTAACCGTCACTCCGCTTTTGCTGCGGATGTTTCGTTTACGAAATCCGGCTCCAGGATCTACTAATTCGTAATCTTAACAATGACGAGATATTGCTGACGACATTTGTAATTAATCCCGAAGGCAAGTTTTATCTCAAATTTGAAGGACTAATCATTGCAGATGATCCGTCTAATGTAATCGAAAAGAGCACCGAAGTAATTTTGTAGAAAACCTGGGATCAACTTGATTGGCTATATTTTGTTGGTACAAGTGTTGTAACTAACTGCGCTTTAAATTAAATATTTTCAATTATATCAATAGTTTAATGTAAGGATTCGATTCCGCCCCTGGGCACCAATTACTAAATCCGTTAATTCGCCTGTGATAGTATTTATGGCCCTGGATATCATTTGGGCTATCAATGGCAAAGGATCGTCTCCCGGGCAAGCCAGCGGTTATCTTGCTTTTGGAGATTGCAGATAGCGTTCTTACATTCACGCATACCATTTCTAAATGCGATTCCTGAAACTGTTTATCCCCCTGGTGCTGATGCTGATCGGGCTCCCGCTCGCAGGCGTCATCCTGGCCGGCAAACCGCTTGACCTGTACCTGGAGTTCCCGCCACGAAGCGTGTACGTCATCCATGCGAGTTTTTCCTGGTGGGCCTTCGCGGCGACAACATTGTTCATCGTCGTCATGGTATTTCCTTTCCTCAAGCGGATCGTCCAATCCTGGTTGAACGGTGAGGATAACCCGGTGAACGCCGCATACTTCCCGTGGTGGGGTTGGCTCGCCGTTGCCTGGCTCATTCTCGCCTGGCTGCTCGCGTGGAACAGGTTTCCGTGGTTCGAGTCTTTGCAGGCATTTACCTTCACGATGCTCTGGCTCGGCTACATCGTGATCGTCAACGCGCTGACATGGTGGCGCACCGGTCGATGCATGTTGACGCATCGCACATGGTATTTCCTGGCGCTGGCCCCGCTTAGTGCCATGTTCTGGTGGTTCTTCGAGTATCTGAACCGTTTCGTTCAGAACTGGTTCTACATCGGAATTGACAAGCTCGGGCCCTGGGATTATTTCTGGCAGGCGACGCTGCCCTTTGCCACGGTGTTGCCGGCGGTGCTGGGAACACGCGAGCTGTTGGCTACCTTTCCACGCCTCAGCGGGGGGCTCGAAAATGCGTGGACCATGACCTGGATGCATTCGAAGTTGATTGCGTGGAGCCTGTTGATCGTATCCGCCGCGGGGCTCGCAGCAATCGGTGTGTGGCCGAATGCATTGTTCTCGATGCTCTGGCTGGCACCACTTGCGTTGATCACCGCGCTGCAGGTCATCAGGGTTGAAGAATCTGTCCTTGATGGGCCGGTAAAGGGTGACTGGCGGGAGATCTGGCAGGTCGCCCTGGCGGCTCTGGTGTGTGGATTCTTCTGGGAGATGTGGAACTTCGGGAGCCTGGCTCACTGGGAGTACTCGGTTCCCCTGGTGCAGCGTTTCGAGATTTTTCACATGCCGCTGCTGGGATACAGCGGTTACCTGCCGTTCGGTCTCGAATGCCTGGCGGTAGCCCGACTTATGGATGTACTCTGGCGAGAAAAACACCCGGTCTAAAGTCGTCGGGATTCTTTACCATACGGTTAACTTCAGGTTTGGTCATGGAAGAACTCTTTGTATAGGGGTGGCTACTAAAATTGGCTTTCTGTCTGATCGAGCATATCGGCTTGAGAAACGTATTCCTCGTATTCGTCGTGCCACTTATCAAGTGTTCCACCAACGGCTTGCCACACGTCATAGGTAAACCTGTGGAATATCCCATTAATTTCAACATCGAGATCACCAGTGTGTCCTATCTTGTGTGCAACCATAGTCTGGTTATACACATTCACCGCATCATAACGATCTTTGAAACGAATAAACGGAATAACGGTGTCGGAACCGTTAACAACCATTACCAGCTTATCCCAACAGCTGCCGTCTGCATTTGGAGTCATTTTTAATATCGCACTAGCCATAAACCCTCAAGAGGTTTTCAAACATTTATTTATTTATTTTATATTGCCTGTCGGCCGATTTAATTTGCCTGGTTCACAAATCATTGAATTAAAAAGGAATTATTTCTATTTTTTGATTGATTCAGTAAGCTGGCACTCAGAAAGTGTCGCATGGGACGCCTGACAAAAGTGTGTTATTGGCATAGGTGTTGGAATCTTTTGTAATAAGGAGACAGGCCACGTCTATTGGTTTATTGTAAAACTGTGGTCTGTTCCCTATTACAGTGGTTGTGTGCCTAGCACCAGGGTTGGCAGGGAGGGTCGGTTATTCACTTCAATGCCCATCGGCTCCAACTGCTCGATCAGCCGGCTCCACAGCGAATTGGTTTCGTCGGAGAAGATTGCGTCCGTGTCGGCTGCCACAACATGCCAGCTACCCTGCGCGAGCTCGAAGTCGAGCTGACCGGACCCCCATCCGGAATGCCCGATATAAAAATGCAGCTCGCTCCCGGGTTTCCTGGTCGCAAGGGCCTCGTCGAGTACCCGTCGATCAGTGCTGATATAAACGTCATTGGCTACATGTGCCATTCCCTCTGTCGGCGATTCGCTGCGTACCAGCATAAAGAGCATCGACTGTCCGACCGGCCCACCGTAGTACAGCCTATGCGCGGTTGCCTGCTTGTCTTCGATGTCGGGTACCGCTTCCGACAGGCTGATATCGCTTGATCGGTTCACGATCAGACCCAGCGTGCCATCCTCACCGTGCTCTATCAGGTAGACAACGGATTCTCCGAAATGCGGGTCGTAGAGCGCCCGACTGGCCACCAGAAACATGCCCGGACCCGGATCTCCGGCATGCGTACCGGGTAAGGTGGGATCAACCGATACGGGAGCAAGCGGCCCACCGGCAACAGATTCGCCCGTCAGGGCAACTCCCAAAGCAACACAGATTGCGATCAGAATTCGAATTCGCTGCATGCTTTGGATTGTAACCACTCTGAACCGAAGTGCCATCTTTGCAACTAAGTTAACCGCCACCTCATTTGCAATTTATTGCAGAAGACTCGGCTTTCAAAGCATTTGATGGTTTGGCATGATGGCCTGGTGAAAAGGCTCCTCTTAACTTCGTGCATATTATTCCTTCAGCAAAGCACCCTGGCTTTTGCAGACTTTAATAAAGGTGCAAACGCATACCAATCCGGGGACTTCGCGACTGCAGCGAAGGAGTGGGAGCTATCGGCTAACGAGGGAAATAGTCGTGCTCAGTACCTTCTGGGTTTAATGTATTTTCACGGGAAAGGTGGTACCCGGGACTACAAAGCGGCATTCAAGTGGTTGGAGATGGCAGCTAACCAGGGGGTTGCCAGGGCCCAATTCAATGTTGGGAATAGTTATGAAAAAGGGCTAGGGATCCCCCAGGACCTCGAAGCTGCCCACAAATGGTATGAGGCTGCGGCCAGCAATGGAATTGTTGCTGCACAGAGTCTTCTGGGTGTCGCCTATTACGAAGGAATTAATGTTAAACAGGATTACAAAACCGCTTTCAAGTGGTTGAAACTTGCAGCTGATCAGGGCAGTGATCGAGCACAGTTCATGCTGGGTTTGATGTATTACGAAGGAAAGGGCATTAACCAGGACTATAAGCTCGCGTTCGGTTTTTTTAATCAGGCCGCTGAACAGGGATATGCCCCGGCCCAGTTCAGCCTTATCGCCAAACAGGGAGACGCCGAATCTCAGTTTAAAATGGGTTTGATGTACGACAATGGTTTTAATGTCAAACAGGATTACAGCGCCGCTATCGAGTGGTACCGATTAGCAGCTGATAAGGGATATGCGCCGGCACAGAACAACCTGGGCTCAATTCACCGCAAAGGCAGAGGGGTAACCCAGGACCACCTGGCCGCTATCAAATGGTATAGACAAGCGGCCAATCAAGGATTTTCCGAAGCACAATATAATCTCGGTTCCCTGTATAAATCGCATGAAGATTATGTCAGTGCGCATATGTGGTGGAATATTGCAGCATCAAAAGGACATAAAGATGCAGGTTTAAATCTCGATGTCGTTGAAAAGAGAATGACACCCGAAGATGTGCATAATGCACAGCGATTTGCGCGCATTTGTCTGGCAAAGGATTATAAATACTGCAATTAGAGTCATTCCCTGATTTGAATTATGGTGACAGTTTACTTAATTGTTGCATCCGGGGAGATAAGTTAACTGTCGCCATAATTCATTGACTATCAAATAGATGTCCTCGCTACTTTTGCGCCCAGGTTGGCATCGGGTACTGCAGCTTGCAGGCCGCCAGTTCAAACGGGTAAACCGTGCAGTATTTGCCGTTTTGCACTTGCATCAATATCCCCCGGGTCTTGGTGTTTTGTCCGTCTTTGCCGAACTTGATTCCGCGATACGGTACGATCAGGGATTCCGCGGACATATCCAGGTTTTGTAACGCTTTTTGAATCTCTTTGGGATCCGTCGACCCTGCGTTATTGATGGCATTGGCCAATGCCATAAACCCGGTAAATGCCCGGGCCGGAACATCCGACAAGTCTCTGCCACCGGAATGGGTTTTAAACAACGCGTTCACCTTACCGATTAACGGAATGGTTTCGGCGAGGTCGGTGTTAAACGGAGACCGGGTAATAATGCCCTCGGCTTTACTACCCATCGTTTCCAGGAACTTGGGATCCGTGTACCCCGCGTTTTGTGCCACCAATAATTTCGGGTTGTAGTCCAGCTCCTTGGCGGTATTGAGAAACAGCAGCGCGTCCGAGGTATACGAGGAAGGCATTAACACGTCGGCGTTTTTCGCCTTGAGTCTTTGTACTTCCGAGCTCAGCGTCGTGGTCTTCGCCTTGTAGCTTATTTTTTCGATCACTTCAAAACCTTGCTCGCCGGCCATCTTGTTTTGCGTACCACCACTGTCGGAACCCCACAGCGTGTCTTCATGAATGATTCCGATCGTCTTTAACTTGTCTGTATTTTTACTGTTGAAGTCATTTATAAACTCGAACATCAACTGGGTGAATTCGCCGTCGTGTGGCGTTACCCGGAAGAAATACTTAAAGCCCCGGGTTGTGAGCTTGGGAGACGTCGACTCACCGTTTACCCAGGGTATCCTTGCCCGCTCTGAAACCTGGCTGGCGGCACCGGTGACCGATGAATAATAGGCACCGAACATGGCGTGGACCTTGTCGGAATTGATCATCTTCTCGGTTTCGCCGACACCGATATCGGGTTTGCCGCCGTGATCGCCAACCACGATGGTGATTTTTGCGCCGCCAAGACCCGACAGGCCTTTTTCGCTGGCTAACGGCATGTCGATATCATGGCTGTTATTGATGATGTCGATTGCGGTTTTAACCGCGGCCACGGCATCTTTGCCGACCTGGGCCACGGGCCCGGTGAGCGGGTAGAGCACGCCGATTTTGACATCGTCAGCCGCGTTGATTGAAGATGCGTAAGTCAGCACCAGGAGTGTCGCAAGTATTATATTTTTCATTTTGGGCTCCCTTTGGGTTATCCTGCCGATTGGTCACTTTTGTCCGCCGCACATAATAACATAATCGTTGTTAATTCAACGATGCACCCGATGGCGATGCAAAAAAACCTGGCAATGACTGGTTAAAACAAAAGCCCTTAGATTAAGTGACGTTTGAAATCATATTGCAGGCGATTGTCAGCGGTTTGCTGACGGGGCTGATCTACGCCCTGATCGCCGCCGGCCTGAGCCTTATTTTCGGCCTGATGAACATCGTTAATTTTGCCCATGGCGAGCATTTGATGGTGTCGATGTTCTCGTCTTTCTGGCTTTGGTCTCTGCTTGGACTCGATCCCCTGGTTTCAATTCCGATCACAGTTTTGTTGATGGCCTTATGCGGTGTGCTGACGCATTACCTGTTAATTCGTTATATTTTGAAAGCCAAAATGCTAATCCAGATCTGCGCCACCTTTGGCCTGTCGATTTTTATCAGGGCCCTGGCGCAGTTCCTGTGGACCCCGGATTTCAGGACGGTCGATAAACCGTTACTGGAAGGCAGGATCGAGGCCGCGGGCGTGTTCATCGGGCAGCCTCAATTATTTGCCAGCGTAGTTTGTCTGCTTGCCTTCGTAATGCTGTACCTGTTCGTTACCAAAACCGAAACCGGTCTGGCGCTGCAGGCAACCGCACAAGATCGCGAGGCTGCGGAAATCCTGGGCATCCCGTCGAATAGAATGTTTGCCATTGGATGGGCCATTGGCCTCGGTTGCGTCGGCGTCGCCGGTGGTATGATGACCAATTACTTTTTCATCTTTACCGATGTCGGCGTCAATTTCGCGTTGTTTGCCTTTGTCGCGGTCGCGCTCGGCGGTTTCGGCAGCATTATCGGTTGTCTTTACGCCGGCATTATCATCGGCCTGGTCGAATCGCTGGGCGGCTTGCTGATCGATCCGTCGTTCAAACTTTTATACGTGTTTGCGATTTACCTGCTGGTGGTGATTTACAAACCGCAGGGATTATTCGGCAGGTACTGATGGAAAACACGCTCAACACGGCAAGGCTCGAACCGGTGTGGCACACCAACCGGCGGATCATGTTGCTGCTTGCGGCGCTGGCGCTGTTCCTGGTTATTTTCCCACTGTTTGGCCCGAACTCATTTTACCTGCACTTGATGATCATGATTTTCATGTACGCCGTGATGGCCCAGTCGTGGAATGTGATCGCCGGCCTGTCGGGGCAGATTAGCCTCGGGCACGGCCTGTTTTTCGGAATCGGTGCCTATACCAGCTCGTTTTTATTCGTGGAGTATGGCGTTACACCGTGGATCGGTATTTTTATCGGCATGTTTTTTTCCGCCGTGATCGCGGTATTGATCGGCATCCCGATGCTGCGCTTGAGTGGGCACTATTTTGCGATTGCAACACTGTTGATCGGCATCAGTTTCCAACTGGTGTTCCAGCGCTGGGAATGGGTCGGTGCTGCCTCCGGGTTGTGGATACCGCTGACCGAGGAGAGTTCGTGGCTTGCACTGCAGTTCCATGACAGCAAGGTGCCTTACTATTACGTGTTCCTCGCGTTTTTCATCATCAGCTACTTTTTTGTCTGGCGCCTGAGCCTGTCGAAAATCGGTTTCCGGCTGCGGGCTGTCAGAGACGACTACCAGGCCGCTTCGAGTCTCGGTATTGACGTTTCGAAATACAAGATTATCGCTTATGCCATCTCGGCCATCGTGATGGCGCCGATGGGGAGTTTGTTCGCCCAGTACATATTAATCGTCGACCCGGACCGGATGTTTAACCTCGAAATATCGATCCTGGTGTTGTTGATGACCGTGCTCGGCGGCATCGGCAATATCTGGGGCCCGTTGATCGGGGTCGCCATCCTGATTCCGATTTCGGAATACTCGAGAATTTATCTCGGCGGCACCGGCGGCGCGGTCGATTTAATCTTTTACGGCTTGATCCTGATGCTGATCTGCATCTTTCGTCCGGCCGGCCTGATTTCCCTGTTCCCGAAACATATTCTCGAGCGCAAGAAACAGCGATGAAAATTTTATCGGTCGAGAATCTGAGCAAGTCGTTTGGCGGTATCCACGCCAACCGCGATATTTCATTCGATATCAGCGCGGGTGAAATCCTCGGCATTATCGGCCCCAACGGTGCGGGTAAGTCCACATTGTTCGACCTGATCACGGGTTATACCAAAGCCGATAGCGGTAAGATTCTATTCAACGATAACAACATCTTTGGCATGCGCCCCGACAAGATCAGTAACCTTGGAATCGGGCGCACCTTTCAAAAACTCAAACCCTTTGCCGATCTGACCCTGCTCGAAAACGTCATGATTGGCTCGTTTGCAAAGGAATCCAATATCAAGAACGCAAGGGACAAGGCGCTGGAGATTATCGATTTCGTAGACCTGATCGAAAAGCGACATCATTTCGCGCGTGAATTATCGACCGGTCAGCGCAAGCGGCTCGAACTGGCGCGCGCGATGGCGATCGAGCCGAAATTATTGCTGATGGATGAAGTCACCGGCGGCGTCGATCAAAAGACCATCCCGGGGCTGGTCGACCTGATTCTGAAAATGAAAGCCGCCGGCGTCACCATTGCCACCATCGAACATAACATCAATATCATCATGGAGATCTCCGACGATATCCTGGCGCTGGACCAGGGCCAGAGAATTGCCTATGGCAAGCCCGAAGAGATTCAAAAAAACGACCGGGTGATCGATGCTTACCTCGGAACGGTCGATGTTGCTTGATATTAAAAATATCGATGTGCTGTACGATGATTTCCAGGTCATCTGGGATGTTTCGTTAAATGTTCAACAGGGCGAAATGGTGGCGCTGCTCGGGCCGAACGGGTCCGGCAAAAGCACCATCTTAAATACCATCAGCAATTTAATCGGTCATAAGAAAGGTCAGATATTTTTTAACGACGCGCTGATCAGTAACCAGCCGACCTTTACCCGCACGAGGATGGGCATCTCACACGTGCTCGAGCGCCGGCGAGTTTTTCCGCATCTGAGCGTTTTACAAAACCTGTTGCTCGGCGCCTGGCATGAAAAAGCCAGAGCGTCACGCGACGAATCCCTGCAAGACATCTACCGTTTGTTTCCCAAACTCGAAGCCCGCTCCCATCAATTGGCGCATACCATGTCCGGCGGTGAACAGCAGATGCTCGCCATTGCACGCGGATTGATGGGCTTGCCGAAACTATTGATGGTCGACGAGCCTTTCCTCGGCTTATCGCCGATGGTGGTCAAGGACATGATTGGAATATTCAAAAACATCGTCAACGAAGGCATCTCGATTTTATTTGTCGAACAAAATGTCAGGCTGGCTTTGAGCATGGCCGATCGAGGCTATGTGCTCGAAAGCGGGCGGCTTGTCATTGCCGGTGATTCGGTGGATCTCGTCGATAACGAAAAGGTGCTGAAGGTGTTTCTCGGGAACTAGATTCGTATTCTGGAGGGCATATACCCTGTTCCGGCTTGAAAATCGGCATCCGGAAAACAGGTATACTATCCCCGAAATTACTGTCCAAAGACGGATATCATGGCAGGCGCAGACAAAGATCTTCCGCAAAAATCGGGCAAAGCCGCAATCGACGCGTTCGTGAAACAAGTCAGGTCGACGCCGGTGATCAAAACCGGCCAGCAACGCGGACGATTGATGTTTGCGATGGACGCCACCGCCAGTCGAGAGCCCAGCTGGGACCGGGCCTGTCAAATCCAGGGTGAGATGTTCACCGAAACCGCGTCACTTGGCGGCCTGGACATTCAGCTTTGCTATTACCGCGGCTATGGCGAATTCGAGGCGAGCCCATGGTTGTCTTCTGCGGATGCGTTGCTGCAACGCATGACGAGCGTGTCGTGCCGGGCTGGTTCTACGCAGATTGAAAAAGTGCTGCATCAGGCAATCGAGCAGACGAAACAAAAGAAAGTCCAGGCGCTCGTGTTCGTCGGCGACTGCATGGAGGAAGACGTAGACCGGTTGTGCCATTTGGCGGGCGAACTGGGGATGCTCGGGGTACCTGCTTTCCTGTTTCATGAAGGCACGGAGCCTGCGGCGCAACGGACGTTCAAAGAGATCGCGCGGCTGACCCGCGGCGCTTACTGTGCCTTTGACGCGAGTAGCGCCGCACAATTGCGCGACCTGTTGAGCGCGGTTGCCGTCTATGCTGCCGGCGGTCAGAGAGCCTTGCAGGACTTCAGCCAGGATCGCAGCGAGGTTGTGCGGCAACTGACCCGCCAGTTGGGCAAGGGTTGACCCATGGCACGGCTGTTACTGTTGCTCGGCGTGGCGGCTGGACTGTTCTTCTTTTTCGACTGGTTGTTCCGCCAACCTCCCAGGGTCCGCTGGCAGTGGTTTGCGGTCTTGCTCGCGGCGGCGCTACTGGTGTTGGTGTTGACGGGTCGAGCGCACTGGTTGGCGGCGGTGTTTGCCGCAATACTGCCGTTCCTGCGTGGCTTGCTGAGATTGTTGAGCGGTATTCCGTTTCCGCTGCTCAAACGTTTGCTGGCCGGTATGGGTGCTGCAAAATCGAGGCCCGCACCGGGTAGCGGGCAAACTTCTACGGTACAAGGTAAATATATCCGCATGACGCTGAACCACGATTCGGGCGACATAAACGGCGAGGTTCTGGCAGGGCAGTTCAAGGGCAGCACGCTCGATAAACTGAATCTCGAAGCGTTGCTGCAATTGCTGCATGAATGTCAGGACGACGAAGAGTCGGTTGCGTTGCTGCAGGCCTACCTGGACCGCATGTATGCGGACACCTGGCAACAACAGGCTGGCGCACAAGGGCAACAGCAGGCTTCCAGCGAACCGGGCGAGATGTCGCGCGAAGAGGCACTGCAGGTACTGGGATTATCATCCGACGCTGACGAAGCCGAGATAATCGAGACCCACCGACGGTTGATGCAGAAGCTGCATCCGGACCGCGGCGGAACCGATTATCTCGCGGCCAAGATTAATCTGGCAAAGGATACCTTATTGGCCGACTAGAGATACTTTTCGCTCAGAGCAATTGAAACTAATGCAATTGAACAATGAACGAGCGTAAACGCAGCCAGTTCGCCTGGGCGTTTTACGACTGGGCCAATTCCGCCTTCGCAACGGTGGTCATGGCGGGATTTTTCCCGCTGTTTTTCAAGGAATATTGGGCGACATCACTCGAGCGTACCGAATCGACCTTTTGGCTGGGGGTGGTTAATTCCAGCGCCAGCCTGTTGATCGTATTGTTGGCGCCACTACTGGGCGCGTTGGCTGATCAACTCGGCCGGCGCAAGGGTTTCCTGCTCCTCCTGGCATTGCTCGGTATCGTCATGACGGCCGGTTTGAGTTTCGCTGCACAGGGTGCCTGGCAACTGGCCATGGTGATATACCTGTTTGCGGTAACCGGATTTATGGGAGCCAACGTGTTTTACGACGCGCTGCTGATGAGCGTAAGAGGGGAAAGCGGGCAGGAAACTGATCGGATATCGGCGCTTGGTTTTGCCCTGGGGTACCTGGGTGGTGGATTGTTATTTGCCCTGTGCGTGCTAATGACCCAGCAGCCGCAATGGTTCAATCTCGCGGATGCGGCCAGCGCGGTGAAACTGTCCTTTTTTCTGGTCGCGTTTTGGTGGGCACTTTTCACCGTGCCACTATTGGTGTACGTGAAGGAACCGCATCATGCGCGCGTTACCGCCAGGGCCATACGGGTAGCGGCAGAACGCGTCCTGCAAACCCTGCGGGAATTGCGCATGTTACGTCAGGCGGTTATTTTTCTCGCGGCCTACTGGCTGTATATCGATGGCGTGGGTACCGTGATACGAATGGCAGTCGATTACGGAATTTCGATCGGCTTCGACTCCGGTCAACTCATTTTTGCGATGTTGATTACCCAGTTTATTGGTTTCCCGGCGACATTCTTGTACGGTCGCATGGCGCGTTATGTCGGTGTGCGAACGGGAATCTTCTTTGGCCTGGCGGTCTATGCGCTGGTCACCGTATGGGGATCCCAATTGCAGGCAGTGTGGGAATTCTACGCTTTGGCGGTGGTCATCGGTCTGGTGCAAGGTGGCGTCCAGGCACTTAGTCGATCACTATTCTCTCGCCTGATACCGGCAAGCCAGGCGGCCGAGCTGTTCGGTTTCTACAATATGGTGGGTAAATCGGCGGCGGTGATCGGTCCGGTAATGATGGGTTGGATCGGCGTCTTGACCGGCAACCCGCGGTTGGCAATTTTGTCCCTGTTGGTGTTATTTGTCGCTGGCTTCCTGCTGTTACTGTGGGTACGGGTGCCACCTCAGGATGAAATTGCGCCGCCGTGACGCGCCGACATCTAAGCGCGAAACGACCTGGTTTAAATCGGTTTAATTCTAGTTGCCGCTAACCCAGCGCCGATTGAGAAAACTGAAGCCCGGGCCCAAACCGTCGAATTAAGTTAACCGTCACTCTAATTCAATAAATAATATTCCCTCCGTCCCCTTTATCCCGGTAACAAGGGTACAATTTCAGAATGTTTAAATCACTGTCGATTGTCGTGTTGTGTTCGTTGATGGTAAGTGCGTGTACGACGCGCCCACCCGGCATTGGCGACCCGGTTGATTGGTCAAGCCTTGAGAGCTGGAGATCGGACAATCAAAGCGACGTGTGGGAAGGTTTTCTTAAGAGTTGTCAAAAGCTCAGACACGATCAATGGCGCGAAGTCTGTCTGCTTGCAGCGAATAGCGGGGACTTAAGCGACGCTGAGGTCAGAGAGTTCTTTGAATCCAATTTCGAGGTACGGCCAGTCTACGCGGAGGATGGTGAAACCGAGGGATTGATCACGGGCTACTACGAGCCGTTGTTAAAAGGCAGTTGGGAACGGTCCGAGGCATTCCAGCATCCACTCTATGGTGTGCCGAAGGATTTACTGATCGTCGATCTTGGCGCTATTTATCCGCAGTTGAAGCACCTGCGTTTGCGTGGAAAGCTGAATGGAAACAAGGTAGTCCCTTACTACAATCGCGCCCAACTTGATCGCAATCAGGATTTACTTCAGGGCACAGAAATTTTATGGGTGGACAGTTTAGTGGACGTGTTCTTTCTGCATGTCCAGGGTTCTGGCCAGATTCAGCTCACCGATGGTTCCACGGTAGCGGTGGGCTATGCCGGGCAAAACGGTCACCCTTATCAATCCATCGGCAAAGTTTTGATTCAAATGGGGGAGCTTGAAAAAGAAGAGGTCACGCTATTTTCAATCAAGGACTGGTTAAGGGCGAACCCGAACCGGTTGAACGAAGTTCTCGCGAAAAACCCGAGTTATATATTTTTCGAACTAAGAGACGGCCAGACAGAGGCACCGGTTGGTTCACTCAACGTGGCGCTGACACCCCGGCGTAGTATTGCTGTAGATCGAAACGTGATTCCTTTAGGCGCACCGGTATGGTTGCAAACCACCTTGCCGAATGAACAGCAATCACCGCTCAACCAGCTCATGTTGGCGCAGGACACCGGTGGCGCCATCAAAGGTCATGTTCGCGCCGATGTTTTCTGGGGCCGGGGAGACGAGGCCGAAAAAATGGCGGGCCTGATGAAGCAGCAGGGGCAGCTTTTTGTATTGTTGCCCAAGGGATATCCGATAAAGAAAAGCCAGACCCAGTAAAAAACCGGCAATTGTGTCTTCGACACCTTTTAAGCTCTAAACATCATGCACCGCGCACGGTGTTCACGTTTTGCGCGATTTCCGACAAATGACGCTCATCGGTTCCGCAACAACCGCCGAGTATGTCGGCCCTCGGGAATCGACGCGCGATTTCGCCCATCTGACCGCCCAGTTCGACCGGGTCGCCGTCCTCGAGATGACCGAGACTGCACAAAGCGATCTTGTCCATTTTTGCGGCGTTTGGCCTGATGTAGCGCAACCGATCGAACCATGACCCGGCGTCCGATAACGCGGGTTCGAATTCGATCGGATGTGCGCAGTTGGTTCCGAACCAGGCGGCAGTCCCGTCCGTGGCCTCTTCGATGGCTTCGATTGCCTCGCGTAAGCTCGGCCCGGAGCGCAGGCGGCCTTCGGTCGTCAAGGACAGGCTGACGCCGATGGGCATGCCGGCAGCGACCCCGGCCCGTATCACACCGATCGATTCGGGAATATTGTTGAAGGTCAAAGCGATTGCCATGTCCGCGGCGGTGCCTTTGAGGTTTTCCAGCTGCACCGAGTGGTAATCCTCGGCCTCGCTCTCGGTAATTTCGTCCCCGGTTCCATAGGCATCGCCGCGGGGTCCAATGCTGGCACCAATATAAACGTCTGAAACCCGGTCCTCATACTCGGTTCGCATTTCTTCGAGAAACCGGATCGTGCGCTGTTGCATTTCCCGAAGACCTTCCGCGCTGTAGCCGAGCTTTTCAGCCCAGTCCGGGCTTGCGCGGTAATCGTGGCCGACAATCAGCATCCCGGTGCCGTGCCTGGCTGCAACCTCGAAATAGCGTCGGTACATGTCTCGGATTACGCGGTCCGCTACCGGGCTATCGAGCAGCGGGAACATTGCGAATTCCGGCAAATCGAAGCCCCACTTGTACAGGATCTCGGTTTCCGTGCCGCCTTCGGTCAGGTAAAACTTGTTCTCCAGTCGCGGGGGGAATTCTGGCTGCATCGCTATTTACTCCTCAATGGTTTAATGGGCGGATGTTCTGATTGTAACGTAAGCGGTTGTCCGGGTCGTATTTCCCCACTTAAATCGGAGATAAGTAAACTGTCACCAAGATTCGGAATAAAAAAGGGCCACCGTTTCCGGTGGCCCTTCGAGTTACCTGGGAGAAAGACTGTCAAGGGCCTCGGTTAAACCGGGCCGGGCCATAAGGCCGCAGATC
>JAOTXY010000145.1 GCA_029862125.1 Gammaproteobacteria bacterium
GTCGATGAGCTGACGCAATGCATGGATGCGGATGAACACCTCAGTTTTTTTATCGATGGCGCGATGCCGGTCGCAGGCTTGCGCGAAATTATCGAAACCCAGTGCCAGTGGGCATTGCGCGTTGATTATGACCAGCCCGAGAATCAATCGCGCTTCTGGTACACCTCGGCCGAAAAACTTGAGCCTCGTGTTGGTGAGCGTTTTGTCGAACTCGGCGCCGAGTATGAGCTCCCACTTGCCGTCGGTTGTGATATCAAGCAACTGCATGCGGCATTGCTGGACTGGGACGACGGACCGACCACGGCGGAATTCCTGCTGGCCCACCCCGAGCACCGCCACACGGCGCGGCGCGTGCAGAACCTGGCTTCGCATCCCTTTGCCGAAATCCAGGACAACCTGATTGCGGCCGACATGCTGCCGATCGATATTCTACGCTGCAAGCTGTCGTTCTTCGGCGCTACCAAGTTCGACCCGCGCTCGGACCGCTGGGTGCGCATCTGCATGTACCAGGATGCGCCCTTTCCATACGAGTTACTTGCAGCGGCACCGTGAGTTATAACCTCACGCTCGCCGAAACCGAGTCCTACCTGCGCAAGGCCGCGCGCGCCCGTGGCCTCGAATGGGGGATCGCCGAAGAGGCGGGCAAGGCTGCACGCTGGCTGGCCGCTTTCAACCTGCCCGGTCCTGAAATCTTGTTCGCGCATTTGCAATACTTAAAAGACAGGGACTACCGTGGTCTTATTCCGAACTGCAGCGTGCAGCCCTGGCAATCAAGCGGCGGCTTGCTATGTCCGATCATTACCGGCGCGGCACTTGCCGATCGTTCGGCGCAAATGCTCGAAGGTAAAAAGTTCGAGCTTGGATCCACCGCCTACCCGTTGTTGCTTGCCGCTACCGTGGGGCAGGCGGCGCGTTGTCACCGAACAGTGTTCACCACCGCCTGGGCAGGTGTGCGTGTGAGTTGCTTTGAGAACGGACTCAGCATCGAAGGTAACAGGGATGATTTGCTACTGCCCGCGGTTGATGCGGTGAGCTGCTACCGGGACGAGCTGTCGACGCCGCAACAATTACCTTCGACGTTCGCCTATCAAATCGATAGCAACACCTTCAAGTGCATCAATGAACTCGCTTTTGAGACTTATGCCCCGGCTACCGAGGAGTCACGTGCGGGTGCGGGCGCCGGGCTTACCGATAACGACTAAACTAATATAAATCACCTATACGGCGTGTTTTCGTGTAAGCTGCGCGCAAATCTTTCTGGTGCCGATCGGTCTGCACCTGTCTTTAAACGGTAATCTTTCAGGATTACCCGCTCATAAGCGTTTAAATCTACCCTGGCCGTTCCAGTCACATTAGTGTGATCTGGCGGGTTGATTGCTGGAGAATTTCACAACATGTCATTTAATGATCTTGGCCTTAAGGCCGAGTTAGTCCGTGCTGTATCCGAAAAAGGCTATAGCACACCAACCCCGATACAGAAGCAAGCGATCCCGCTCATTCTCAAAGGCCGGGACCTGATGGGCAGTGCACAAACCGGAACCGGTAAAACCGCCGGATTTACGCTGCCTCTATTACAGCGCCTGGCCGCAACCAGGCCGCCACAAAATGGGCGTCGCGTCATCCGCGCGCTGGTAGTCACACCAACCCGGGAACTTGCGGCGCAGGTCGCCGAGAGCATAAATAATTACGGCAAGTGGCTGCCGTTGAAATCAGCCGTGGTATTTGGCGGGGTCAGCATTAATCCGCAAAAGCAGAAACTGATTCGCGGGGTCGACATCCTGGTTGCCACCCCGGGCAGACTGCTCGATCATGTTGGCCAGAGATCTGTGGACCTTTCTAGTGTAGAATTGCTGGTACTCGACGAAGCTGACCGTATGCTCGACATGGGTTTTATTCACGATATCCGCAAGCTGCTTGCCCTGGTTCCGAAACAGAAGCAAACCCTGCTGTTCTCGGCTACCTTTTCGGACGATATCAAGAAGCTTGCCAATGGCCTGCTGAAGTCACCCGCCCTGGTCGAAGTCGCCAGGCGCAACACTGCCGTGGAAACCATCCAGCAGGTTATTCATCCCGTCGACAAGAACCGCAAGCGTGAACTGCTGTCGCACCTGATCGGTGCCAATCGCTGGCAACAGGTGTTGGTTTTCAGCCGCACCAAGCATGGCGCAAACCGGTTAGCCGCGCAGCTGATTACCGATGGTATCGATGCCTCTGCAATCCATGGCAACAAGAGTCAGGGTGCGCGAACCCGTGCGCTTGCAGATTTCAAGGCTGGCAAGGTGCAGGTGTTGGTGGCAACCGACATCGCGGCGCGCGGACTCGATATCGATCAGTTGCCGCACGTGGTCAATTATGATTTACCCAACGTCCCCGAAGACTACGTGCATCGCATCGGTCGCACCGGTCGCGCCGGGCGCGAGGGTGAAGCGGTTTCGCTGGTATGTGTCGATGAACTGAAATTGCTCAGGGATATTGAACGCGTGATCAAGTGCGAGATTCCGAAACGCATAATCGAGGGATACGAGCCTGATGGCTCGATAAAGGCGGAACCAATCGAGCGCGGGCGGCCCCAAACCAGGAACAGGCCGAAACGGCGTTTTCAGCACAAGGGTAAGGGTCAATCGAAAAACACTGCGCAACATGGCAAAAACCAGCGCTACAAACCAGGTCGGCGTGCGGCTGCCTGATAAATAGAGGTTTTAGGAAAATATTATGACTGATTCATCCGATAGTGAAATAAGTGTGCGCAAGTTCCCGGTTACCAGCATAGAGAAAACTGATCCACCCGACGGCGTGACCGAAGGGGAGTGGTATGAATATGTCATTGGTGAGGGCACCTCGGAAATAAAAGGAAAGCGATCCGGCACCCTCAAATCGGTGACCGCTTACGTCAAGGAATACGCCGCAAATCTCAACGAACGCTCGACCCTGGGCTACTCGGCCTACGCCGCACGCAAACCAACAACCAAAACCTGATTCTGCATTTGCGGCGTGACAACATGCCGCCCCGGCCGATAAACAGTTTCACCGGGCAAAGCCTGCTGACGATGTCCAATTACTTGTGGGCAGCGCTCGGCAGGTAATATACTCCAACTCCGACAACCGGCCGCGGAGTATTCTAATGAACGCACCAGTCACCAGTCCCGTTACAATGCAAAATCCCTTGCGCGCCAGGAAAAGCGGTGGCGGAACGCAGGAAATGACCGATTGGTACCTGAAATCCGAGACCGGTCCACTGCTGGACGTCCTCTTGGGTCCGGTCGATACCTTTCGTTGGCTGGGTCTTGAAAATGCGGAGTATAGTTCGCTGGTACGCGACTCATTGCGCCGTGGGCATAAGTTCGACCAGGCCCTCGCAGAAAGACAGCATGCTGAAATGGTCCATGCCTATGAGCAGGCCGGCACAAAGTGCCATTTTCTGCCGGTCGATGAAGGTACCCCGATGCAGGTTTACGCGCGCGATTCCTCGTTCATGACACCTTATGGTGCCGTTATCTGCCAGATGGCCAATCCCCGACGCCGTGGCGAGTACGCACCCGCGTTGCGTTTTTACCTGGAAAATAATATTCCTATTTACGACATGGTGTCGATGGGCAGTTTTGAAGGCGGCGACTTTAATATCATCAAGCCGGGCGTGGCCCTGGTGGGTTATACCGATCATCGCAGCGAGGGGGTTGCTGCGCGGCAGGTTGCCAACTGGTTTATCGACGAAGGCTGGGAGATCAAGTTCGCCCCGATCGATCCTTTCTATGTTCATATTGATTTAATGGTGTGCATGCTGACTGAAAACTGTGCCGCGGTCTGCCTCGAAACCACCGATGACGATATTGTCGAATGGCTTAAAAAAATGGGTATCGAAATCCTGCCGGCCACCTTTGAGGAAACCATGGCGCTGGGCTGTAACGTCGTCGCACTCGGCAATGACAAGGTTTTATCCACGCTGTTAGCAAAAGACCTGAACCAGAAAATGCGCGCCATCGGGCTTGAGGTCTACGACCCCGATATGACGATGTTCACCTGGGCCGGCGGCGGTGTTCACTGCATGTGCCAGCCCTTGCGGCGTGATCCGGCCTGACCCAGGCGGTCACTGGGTCAGTCAGCCTATATACGGTTTCGCAATGAAAACCTGGCGCTCACCAAAGATAGAGGTGCGGGAAGACACGCTGGCCGGTCGTGGTGTGGTCGCTGTCGCGGATATCACCAAAGACGAAATCGTCGCGATTAAGGCCGGCCATATTATTACTCGTGATGACATCGACCGGGCTACCGCGGAGGCCGGGGATATGGCGTTGCAAATCGATGATAACTTTTACCTGGCGCCACGTACCGCTGCTGATGTCGACGACATGTCGGTGTTCATCAATCACTCCTGTGATCCGAATGTCGGTTTTCGCGGCCAGGTGGTCTATGTCGCGATGCGCGACATCAAGGCAGGCGAGGAATTGTGTCACGATTACTCGATGGAACGTTCCGACGATTACGCGCTCGATTGTCATTGCGGAAGTGCGCTGTGTCGCGGTAAGGTAACCGGCCAGGACTGGAAACTACCCGAATTACAGCAACGTTACGGGGATTATTTTTCAATTTATATCAGCAACAAGTTTCAGCGAGGATAGGCTTATGGGTGCCAGCGCCGACCAGGTAGTCGATCAATCCATTTTATTGAGGGAAGACAGCGAAGGTATTACCACGCTGACATTGAATCGTCCGCAGCAATATAACGCGCTTTCCGGCGAGATGCTGACGGAACTGCAGACAGCGCTCGATGATATCGGCCACGACGATTCTATTCGTGTCGTCATCATCGCTGCAAACGGCAAGGCATTTTGTCCTGGCCACGATTTGAAGGAAATGCGCTCCAGCGAGGAGCGCGAGTTTCACCAGGCCTTGTTCAACCAGTGCAGCAAGATGATGCTGACGATTAACCAGCTGCAGCAGCCCGTGATTGCCCGGGTCAACGGAATCGCCACCGCCGCCGGTTGCCAGCTGGTCGCGAATTGCGATCTCGCGGTTGCCTCCGAAGAGGCGCGCTTTGCGGTTTCCGGGATCAACGTTGGATTGTTCTGTTCAACCCCGGCGGTGCCGTTGAGTCGTAACATGGGACGTAAACAGGCCATGCACATGCTGCTCACCGGCGATTTTATCTCGGCACAAACCGCGCAACAGTATGGTTTGGTTAACGAAGTAGTGCCCGCCGCTGAACTCGAGCATGCAACCCGCGAGCTGGCACAGAAAATCGTCTCCAGGTCGGCGCATGCGATCAAGCTCGGCAAGGATATGTTTTACCAGCAGTTGCCGATGGATTTGTCCGATGCCTATGCCTATGCCGCCGAGCGCATGACCTGCAACATGGACTCGCATGATGCGCGTGAAGGTATCGATGCATTTATCGAGAAGCGCAAACCCGAATGGAAAGGCCGTTAAC
>JAOTXY010000059.1 GCA_029862125.1 Gammaproteobacteria bacterium
TTGCGCTCGATGTGAATTCCTTCACCAGCAATTTGCTGCAGTGCTCGAAACTGTGAATCATCAATAGATGGACTTACCAGGAGGCGCCAGTGCAGTTTGTTTAACCCGGACATAGGCTTCGCCGCGATTGCAGTTTTCAAAATTTCGAGGCCGGTAACACTGCCGCCAGCAGAAACCAGTACTTCATCGATACCCTCACCTGTGGGCGCCAACTCATGACCAGGCGCACAGATATAGCCACTGTACGAGACCTTTTCATCGATAGATGCGGCGAGGGCAAAGCTATCGGCAAGTTGAGCAATCTTTTGGTCCCCATGAACCAGAACGTGATCATAATATTGATCAATCAGCGCACAAATTTCTTCGTTTCGGCCGGGTTTTGTTTTTGGCTGGAGGACATCCCTTATCGATGTAATGACTTGAACACAATCAACACTGTGCCTGGCAGACTCAAGTAATGGTATCAACTCGAAACGCATCATGCGTCGTCCAAACGGGAAGGTCTCGGTAATCAATACTTGTGGCGAGAAGGATTCGAAAAACGCGAGTAGCTTTTGCTTGCGCCGGGTCCGCCAGTTATCGTCAATGTCTTTGCCACTGGCATCAAGCAGGCGACTGAAGCTACCATCGGGACTGTAAACCGGGGGTAATTGCCGGAGCTTAACGGTTTCGGGAATCGTCAGTTCGCGCGGCATGCCACCGGATACCAGTTCGACCTGGAAGTTTTGCCGCGCAAGCTCGGCTGCCAGGTACAGCGAGCGCTGCAAGTGCCCGATACCGAGCAGATGCTGGACATAGATCAAGACTCGCAACGAAGAACTAATCGGTGACTCCGAATTCAGGCGGTAATGCTTTTCTGCTCGGAAGGTTCGAGATACTCGTGGACCATTTCGGCTATGGTTTCGTGCCCTGCAAGTAAACCGGGAATGCGTGCCAGCGAGGGCCTGGATTGCTGTGGTAGTTCACGTAACGCAGCGGCGATTAGCAGCGGGTCGAGTCCCCGCGCGGGATCGAGCATCGTGGCAAGGCCCAGGCTAACTGCCCGTTCCGCGCGAATTAACTGCTCCTGCCGGGGAACCGATCTCGGCACGATCAAGGCGGGCTTGTCGAGGGTCAGGATTTCGCAAAAAGTGTTATAGCCACCCATCGCAACGATCGCGATTGCTTTCTTCATCAGTAATTCGATGTGACTGTCGAAGGTGATAATTTCGACATTAGGCAAATCTTCGCAGCGATCGTGAAAGTTCTGTTGTTCGGAAGCCGGCATGAAGGGTCCGGTTACGATGATCGCACGATGCGGTTGCTCCCCGCCAGACTCGTAGGCACTGATGACCCATTCGACAAGATCGATGCCGTCACCACCACCGCCAGCTGTTACCAGGATGAAGGGTTCATCGTAGTTAGTGGGCGCAATCCAGTTACGATCGCTCGGAATTTCCCGTCCCAGGTAACCGGTAAAGGAAATCTTGTTTTCGATCGTGTTTGACATACCCAGGCCATCAATGGGACTACCCATTTCTTTTAAACCGTAGACCCAGATATCGTGGTAAAGATGTTCGAGCACCGGTGCAACTTCCTTACGTTCCCATTCGTTTTTCAATAACGTAGTTTCATCCATAACGTCACGTAAGCCGAGTACGTTGACGGTACCCTGCTGCTTAAGCATTTCGAGGGTGCTGGTTACTTCTCCCTTCAGACCGGTGGGTTCTTTATCGACGAGAAATATATCGGGTTTAAAAGTAGCCGCGGTGTGGTAAATAATCGATTCTCTCATCGCCAGTGTCTCTTCCAGGTCGATATGCAGAGCCAGCGAAGTATATTCGCCATCCTTTAACTTTATGACACCTGGAATACGCACGAAGTCGACGCGTGCCTTAAAGTCAAAGCTGCCGATAATCGGTGAACCAGAGAGAATTAGGACTGATAGCCCCTTGTAACGTGCGACCAGTGAATGGGCAATCGAACGACAGCGTCGCAAGTGACCGAGGCCAAACGAATCATGGCTGTAGATAAGTATTCTGGATTGTTCCAGTCGCTCTGTCATTTCATCCGTACCTGGCTGAGTACTTGTCGCAGACTACACTGAAATTACCGTAAACGCACTGTCGTTCGGCGATTTTATATGCAAGCATTGGAATTATTGGCGACCGAATCTGTCTCATACTCATGACTCAGAAGGCGCCTGTTGGAGCCGGTATTGAATAATAAAATAACTAGTAACAGTTCCGAATTGCAGCGATCCTTGCTCGGGCGCGATTTCCAGGATCAAATATTACCCGAGCGACTACGCAAGTCGATACAGGATCAGCAGGAACGTAGTGAAATTCTGATTAGCGTGATCCAGTTGGCGATTGTCTTCACCTTCGGTCTGCTCTATGCAATAGCGCCTAAAACCTTCTCCCAAGAGGCTGACTTTGCCCCGGTACCCTGGGTACTGGCGCTGTACCTTGTGTTCAGCCTGATACGCCTGGGACTGGCGGTAAATCGTAAACTTCCCGACTGGATGTTATATCTTTCGTCGGTTGCCGATATTGCTCTATTAATGGGTCTTATCTGGAGTTTCCATCTGCAGTACGAGCAACCGCCATCCTTTTACCTTAAGGCACCGACGCTGCTCTACCTGTTTATCTTTATCGCGATACGTGCGTTGCACTTCGATCCAAGGTTTGTCATTTCAACGGGTGTGAGTGCGGCGATCGGCTGGGTATTAATGGTTGTTTACGTGCTGGTTGTAGATCCCTCCAATAGCATGATTACACGAGATTATGTCGAATACATGACTTCGAATAGTGTCTTGATCGGCGCGGAGTTCGACAAGATTGTGTCCATTTTGATGGTTACCGGCGTGCTTGCATTGGCACTGCACCGCGCCAGGGGCTTGCTCATCGAATCGGTTATCGAGGGAAGTGCGGCACGGGACTTATCGAGATTTGTTCCCGAAGAGGTCGCACAAAAGGTCATTCAATCAGAAGAGGGCGCCATCACCGGCAAGGGGGAGGTTAGCGAATGTACCATCCTGTTTACCGATATCGAAGGCTTCACCGCGATCAGCGAAACACTGACCCCGGAAGAATTGATCGAAGCCCTGAACCGCTATTTCAGCTTGATAGCGGGTCCGATAAGTCAATTTGGCGGCGTTATCAGTCAATTCCAGGGGGATGCGGTGTTGGCTACTTTTAATGTTCCGAAAGCGGATGTCAATCATGCCAGCAACGCGGTCAGGGCGGCACTTGAAATTCAGGCTATGCTGGACGGCGTAGAGTTTGGCGAGGGCATATCATTCAACACAAGGATCGGTATCAATACTGGATCAGTAGTGGGTGGACTGGTCGGTTCTGGAGACCGGGTCGGATACACGGTGCATGGTGATAACGTCAACTTGACGGCTCGCCTGGAACAATTAAACAAGGACTACGGCACGCGCATTATCGTCTCTGACAGTACCCTGGCCGAGATCCCCTCGAACATGTTCGAGTTTCAGGAACTGGGCGAAGTCCAGGTGCGAGGGCTAAATCGTCCGATCAGGATTTATACTGTTACCCAGGATTTATTACCGCCACCGAAAGACTAAGGTTTGATCAGGATGACTGACGAATACGCTCAAAATAAAGGGCCAGGTTTTCACGTGCCCGTGATTCGTAGCGCTGGCTAAAAAAATCAGAAAGGTAAAAACGTTCCCTGCCGAGCAGATGATTCTGAAAGTTTCCCTGGTTGAAATAATACTCGGCATCGCTGAGCTGTGGATTCTCCAGCCGCAAGTTGTCGCTATCCTGCAGAAATTCATCCCAGGACAGACCGAAACTGGATAAATCGATATCGACCATGTAACGCGCATCGTCGTCTTCAAGTGAACTGCCGTCGTGCAGGGTAGCCATTATCAATCGATCCACCAACTCCCTAAATTCCGGCGCATGAACCTTTATCGAAAGATAAAGGTAGAGCTCCTTGCTGAGAGCTTCGTTATCGTGCCTGCCAGGTTCAAATATTACATCGTGAAACCAGACCGCGATTTCGAGAGCATCGGGATTGCTGACCAGAGATTTACACTGGTCGAACATGCCAAGACAGTGTTCGATATGGGCCAGTGTGTGATAGTGGCGTTGGGATTCGCAATAAGAATTTATCAATCGTTGGTGAATAGAGGCGCTGTCATCCCTCGCGCCTTCTACTAAACAGCGACGCCACAAGTCCTGAAAGCGGTCAAGACCGATGATACTGTCCACCGCGGGTGAAGCCATTAAGACTCGCCCTGTTTATTCACCTGTTTTTGTAAGGTTTCGAGTTGTTTGTGGGTCGTGGATAACTTGTCGCTCAACATACGAATGACATCGAGTGCGACCTCGGCATTTTCCCTGAGTATTCGGAAAAACATATCGCCGGTAATTTTCATTGCCCTGAGATCATCATTGGCGATGAGAGTTGCGTTCCTGGGTGCATTATTAAGCAATCCCAGCTCTCCGATAAGTTGATTTTGTGTCAATGTAGCGACGAGTACCGGTCCGGAATCGGTTTCGGTGATGATATCGACCGAGCCATGCATGATAACGTAGGCATAATCTGCGCTTTCACCGCTCTGGAAAACGGTATCGCCCGAATCGAAAGCCACGATCTCGCTGGCAAAAGCCAACAGCTTCAGCTTCGAGGTTTCCATCTTGGCAAACAATGGAATCTTGCGGAGTAAATCGGTTTCTTCTGCGAGGTCCAAGTTACGTGCTCCAAACGCTTAACACACGTTTTTTTTGAGTTAATGACTAAAGATTGGCACGTGATTGCACACATTTCAAGCGCTACAGTCATGTCTACCGGTCCGAATAGGGCTATAAGTCACCTTTTTCGGGATTAGGTCACGCTTTTCCAGGCTGATTTATAGTCACTTGAGACTCGTGAAGCGTTCCCTTCGCGGATGAACAAACCTGCCCAGATTCGATCTAGCCAACACTCCGCTCACAGACTGGAGCTTTTCTAAATTTCAGGCTCGAAATAAAGCTCGAATTTTTTGAAGCTGTGAGTTGTGGGGTGTATTCAGCCACTATTTGCTGAAATTTGCTTTTATGCGATGGGATTTAACGCTAATCTTCAGGTCAGCCAAAGAACGGGATGATAACTTATGAAGCACTACCAAATGTATATCGATGGCGAATGGTGTGATGCGGCGGACGGAGCAAAACTCGACTCAATAAATCCGGCCACAGGCGAAGTATGGGCAACCGCCGCTATCGCCGGCGAAACTGAAGTAAACCGGGCAGTGGCAGCTGCCAGCCGTGCATTGAATAAGGGTCCCTGGGCCGAGATGAACGCGACCCAGCGTGGAAAATTACTGCATCGCCTGGGTGACTTGATCGCCCAGAATTCACAGATGCTGGGCGAGATCGAGACTATCGATAGCGGTAAGCTGGCCCGGGAAACCCGCGCCCAGACTGGCTATGTTTCTGATTACTACTACTACTTCGCAGGCCTCGCTGACAAAATTCAGGGTGCCACACTGCCGATCGATAAACCCGATATGCACGTCTACACCAAGCGTGTTCCTATCGGCGTAGTGGCAGCCGTAGTACCGTGGAATGCGCAAATGTTTCTAACCGCGACCAAGCTGGGTCCGGCATTGGCCGCGGGTAATACGGTAGTGTTAAAAGCGTCCGAGATGGCCCCTGCACCGATGTTCGAGTTTGCCAGGATCGTCGAAGAAGCAGGATTTCCCCCGGGGGTGGTTAACGTCATTACCGGTTTCGGCGAGCCCTGTGGACGACTGCTGACCAGCCATCCGGATGTTGCCCGGGTTGCGTTTACCGGGGGACCCGAAACCGCACGTCACATTGTGCGAAATACCGCAGAAAACTTTGCCGTGGTATCACTCGAACTGGGTGGCAAATCCCCGATCCTGGTTTTTGATGATGCCGACATCGAAGGTGCCGTTAACGGCATAATCGCCGGCAATTTCGGCGCCACCGGACAGAGTTGTGTAGCTGGTTCGAGGGTGTTTATTCAGTCTGGCATTCGCGAGCAGGTGCTTGAAAAGCTGGTCGAGCGCGCCGGCCAGATTTGCATCGGCGACCCGCTCGCCGAAGATACCCAGGTCGGACCTCTGTGCACCCGGGAACAACTCGACCATATCACTGAGTCAGTCAATGATGCGGTTAAGGAAGGGGCAAACCTGTTACTGGGCGGTAAGCGACCCGAAGGATTTGATAGCGGTTGGTACTATAGCCCTACCATACTTGATTGCCCGCATCAGGATATCCGCACGGTGCGCGAAGAAATGTTCGGGCCCATTCTATCGGCACTGAGTTTCGACACCGAGGAAGAGGCGATCGAAATGGCGAACAACTCCGATTTTGGTCTTGGCTCGGGTGTTTTCACTTCCAATGTCGCGCGCGCGTTGCGCGTATCCGATGCGATTCATTCGGGGATCGTCTGGGTTAACACCTATCGCGTGATTTCACCGATTGCCCCGTTTGGCGGATTCAAAAACAGTGGCCCCGGTCGTGAAAGTGGGATCGACACGATTTATGATTACACGCGTACCAAGACAGTGTGGATTAATATCTCCAGTGAACCGATGGCAAATCCGTTCACCATGCGTTAACAGCGTTCTGAATAGTTTCATTATCCCGATCCGTCGGACCGCCGCGAAAGTGGGGCTAACTAGTTGATGCTTTCCCAGTAGGCGACGAACTGCACCGCAATACGACCGCTGCGTGATCCGCGTTGCGTCGCAAAGCGCAGCGCTTCAATGCGCGCGTCATCATTCATTTCCAAAGCCCTGGCCTTCAGGGTTTGCTCGACTACCGCCAGGTATTGATCCTGGGTGAAAGGATGGAACGAAAGCCATAACCCAAAACGGTCGGACAAGGAAATTTTTTCCTCGATGCTGTCACTCGGGTGTAACTGACCATCGACCATGGTGCTGTCGAGATTGTCCTGCATCGATTCCGGCATCAGGTGGCGTCGGTTCGAAGTTGCGTAAATAATGACATTTTCGGGCTGCGGTTGCAGCGAGCCCTCGAGGCAGGCTTTAAGCGCCTTGTAGGAATCGTCATTGGCCTCAAATGATAGATCGTCAAGGTAGACGATGAACTTGCGTCCATCACTGGCCAGGTGACGGATTACCTCGAAAAGTTCACTCGTCGCTGCTTTCGGAATTTCGACGATGCACAACCCGCGGTCCTGAAACTCGGTCAACTGTGCCTTGATCAACGAAGACTTGCCGGTACCGCGCGCGCCCCACAACAACGCGTTGTTGGCGATCTTGTCGTCCAGGAACTGGGCAGTGTTCCGAAACAGCAGGTTTTGTTGCCGTTCAAGATGCAATAGCTCATTTTTATCGACCTGGTCGAACTGCGCAATTCCATCCAGGCCACCAGCTGACCAGCGATAGGCAGAATAACCCGGCTCGGTCTTGATTTCGGTTTGACCGGGAACAATTTTCTCGATTCGGTCGAGCAGTAAGCCAAGGCGTTTGAAAAGTTTATCGGTATCAGGCATCAAGCTTTTTGTACTTAATTCGGTGCGGTTGATCGGCATCCTGGCCCAGGCGTTGCTTGCGATGGGATTCATACTCGGTGTAGTTGCCCTCGTAAGTATAGACTTCGCTATTACCTTCAAACGCAATAATGTGGGTTGCGATTCGATCAAGAAACCAGCGATCGTGAGAAATCACCACCACGCAACCCGGAAAATCCAGAATTGCTTCTTCAAGTGCGCGCAGGGTCTCGACATCGAGATCGTTGGTAGGTTCGTCCAGTAACAGCAGGTTGCCACCGCTTTTGAGCAGCTTGGCCAGGTGCAGCCGATTGCGTTCGCCGCCAGAGAGATCCTTGACTAACTTCTGCTGTGCAGCGCCACGAAAGTTGAAGCGCGAGACATAGGCACGTGAGGGAACTTCGTAACTGCCGACCACGATATTATCGAGCCCGTCGGACAGTTCCTCCCAGACCGTCTTGCTGCCATCGAGATCATCCCGGGATTGATCGACATATGCGACTTTTACCGTGTCACCGACCTTGATGCTGCCTTCATCGAGCCTGTCCTGATCCACGATAATGCGAAACAGCGTGGTTTTACCGGCACCATTGGGGCCTATGATGCCGACGATACCGCCGCGAGGCAGTTTGAATTCCAGGTCCTGATACAGCAGCTTGTCGCCATAGGATTTTTTGCCGCCATCGATTTCGACCACGACGTCACCGAGTCTTGGTCCAGGGGGAATATAGAGTTCCCGTGTTTCAGAACGCTTCTGGTATTCCTGCGAAGACATTTCTTCGAAGCGTTTCAGCCGGGCCTTGCTTTTTGACTGGCGACCTTTCGGATTTGCATGTACCCACTCGAGTTCGGCCTGCATTGATTTCAGGCGGGCCTTCTCGGAGCGTTCCTCGTGCTCCAGTCGTTTCTGCTTTTGTTCGAGCCAGGAAGAGTAGTTCCCTTCCCAGGGAATTCCGTGCCCGCGATCGAGTTCGAGAATCCAGCCGGCAACATTATCAAGAAAGTAGCGATCATGTGTTACCGCGACCACGGTTCCGGGGAAGTCCTTGAGAAAACGTTCGAGCCAGGCGACCGATTCGGCGTCCAGGTGGTTAGTGGGTTCGTCCAGGATCAACATATCGGGATTCGACAGTAATAAACGACATAGTGCTACGCGCCGTTTTTCACCGCCAGACAAGTGCTCTACGGCGGCATCCCAGGGTGGCAGGCGCAGCGCATCAGCGGCAACATCCAGCTTGCGATCGAGGTCCCAGGCCCCCGCGGATTCTATTTTTTCCTGTAATTCAGCCTGCTTCGCTATCAAGTCATTCATTTCGTCTTCTGACATGGGTTCGGCAAATTTCATGTTGACTTCGTTGAACTGGTTGAGCAGGGTTTTGGTCTCTGCTACCCCCAGTTCAACGTTGCCGCGCACGTCCAGGTTGTTATCAAGCTCCGGTTCCTGCGGCAGGTAACCGATCTTGATTCCAGTTTGTGGTCGTGCTTCCCCGCTATGCTCGGTATCGACGCCGGCCATGATTCGCAGCAGTGTTGATTTACCCGCGCCGTTATAACCCAGTACGCCAATCTTGGCGCCCGGGAAAAAATTGAGCGAAATATTTTTCAGGATTTCGTTTTGCGGAGGCACCACTTTGCCTACTCCGCTCATGGTATATATGTATTGCGCCATGCGGCCAGTCCAGCTTGAGAATTCGCGTATTCTAACAGCGCTTAGATAATTAAAAACAGGTTGATTGGCATATTGAATCGAAGCATCTAATGATATTGACAAATTGCCTGTCTCTTCGCCTCGCAACGTGGCGTAATTTTTAGCTTATTAATGTCCCGACTTAAGTTATTATGTAGCACATGAAATCCGCACTACTGACCAACATATCAGCCTAAAGGTAAGCCGTCATGAGCATGAAAAAGATGCAGCAACAGAGTTATCTTCACGGGATTAACGCTGCATTTATCGAGGAACTCTACTCGAGGTACCTGAAAGACGAGAACGCTGTCGATGAAAATTGGCGTGACTGGTTCGCGGAACTAAAGAATGGTGAGCTGGCGCCCGACCAGGATCACCTCGAAATCCAGGCGCAAATGAGATCTGCGGTACTCAATAAGCGGCGTGGCAATGGCATTAGCGAAACCGAGCTGCATCAACACGATGACAAGCAGCTCAGGGTGTTCCAGTTAATCAACGTTTACCGCGTCAAGGGGCATCAGAAAGCGCGCCTTGATCCATTAGGTCTCGCCAGGATCCCCGAAATCAAGGATATGACACTTGCCGGAAACGATTTATCCGAGGCAGACCTCGACTCGGTTTTTAGTTCTGGCTCTTTATTCGGCATCGAGGATGCACCGCTGCGGCAGATTATCGACCGCCTCGAGAGTATCTATTGCGGAACAATCGGTCTGGAGTACATGCATATCGAGGATCGCGCGGAAAAGCGCTGGATCCAGGTACAGATCGAGACCACGCTGTCGAAGCCAAATTTCAGGGAAGGGCGCCGTAACCGGATTTTTGACCGCATCATTGCCGCGGAGAATCTCGAAAAATACCTGCATACCCGCTATATCGGGCAAAAGCGCTTTTCCCTGGAAGGTGGGGAGTCGCTGATCCCGATTCTGGATCGGGTGGTGCAGCAGGCCGGTGTCACCAGTACCCACGAGGTCGTGATCGGTATGGCTCATCGCGGGCGCCTGAACGTGCTCACCAATATATTTGGCAAAATGCCCAGCGACCTGTTCGACGAGTTCGAGGGCAATATCGATCTCGATGAACGCTATAACTACGATGTTAAATATCACCAGGGCTTTTCTTCGGATATTTACACCGATTCGGGTCCGATGCACCTGGCCCTGGCATTCAATCCATCGCATCTCGAGATCGTGGACCCCGTGGTCGAGGGTTCGGTTCGTGCCCGTCAACGCCGACTCGATGACCGCACCACCAATGACGTATTACCGGTGTTGATTCATGGCGATTCAGCCTTCGCTGGCCAGGGAGTGGTGATGGAGACCTTTAACATGTGTGAGACCCGGGGTTACAAAACCGGTGGCACGATTCACATCATCGTCAACAACCAGATCGGGTTTACCACCAGTAATCCGCGTGATATGCGTTCCTCGTTTTACTGCACCGAGGTGGCTCGCATCGTACAGGCGCCGATTTTTCATGTTAACGGTGACGATCCTGAAGCCTGCGTGTTTATCGCCGAGATCGCGGTCAAGTATCGCGAAACTTTCCAGAAGGACGTCGTCATCGACATGGTTTGTTATCGTCGTTACGGTCACAACGAAGCTGACGAACCAGCGGTAACCCAGCCACTGATGTACCAGGCGATTCGAAAGCATCCCCGCCTGGCCGAGCTGCACGCCGAGCGCCTCATCGAGGAAGGATTTACAACGCGTGAAAAAGTCGACCAGATGATTGCCGACTACCGCCGTGCGCTGGACGAAGGTGGTGCGGTTGCTTTGAATGTCATTTCGGGGCTCGAACCGACGGCGGCGCGTGATTGGGCTGGCCTGAACGAGGGCGATGTCAATAACACCCCGAATACCGCGGTCGAGGCTGACAAGATTCAGCAGCTGGGTAAAAGCATTCTGACCCTGCCGGAAGGCTTCAAGCTCCATCCGCGGGTCGCCAAGATCATGGAAAATCGACAGAAAATGCTTGACGGTGAAATCCCCGGCGACTGGGGTTTCGCGGAGAACCTTGCCTATGCCACCCTGCTCAATGATGGTTATCGCGTAAGGCTTTCGGGACAGGATAGTGAGCGTGGCACATTCTTTCATCGTCACGCCGCACTACACGAACAGAACACCGGGGAGATTTACAAGCCGCTAAAGCATATCGCCGAAGGTCAGCCGCGCTTCGAAGTCATCAACTCGTTTTTATCCGAAGAAGCGGTACTTGGTTTCGAATATGGATATGCGTCGACTGATCCCCACTCACTGGTAATCTGGGAAGCACAGTTCGGTGACTTTGCCAACGGTGCCCAGGTCGTCATCGATCAGTTTATCAGTTCGGGTGAAATGAAATGGGGCCGGCTCAACGGCCTGGTGATGCTGCTGCCCCACGGGTACGAAGGCCAGGGCCCGGAACATTCCTCGGCGCGCATAGAGCGCTACCTGGAGTTATGCGCGCAACATAATATGCGTGTGGTGCAACCCACTTTGCCGGAGCAGATCTTCCACTTGCTTCGCAGCCAAATGGTCTGTGGCTTCCGCAAGCCATTAATCGTGATGAGTCCCAAGAGCCTGTTACGTCACGAGCGGGCAGTGTCGCCACTGAGTGCCTATAGTGACGGCGAATTCATGAAGGTCATTCCGGAAATTGATGAAATCGATGACAAAAAGGTCAAACGCCTGATCCTGTGCAGCGGCAAGATATTCTACAAGCTATACGAGTCACGCGAACAGCAATATGATCACAGCACAGCAATCGCCAGGATCGAACAGCTGTATCCGTTCCCCAAGATGGATCTGAATGCGATACACGAGCGCTACCCGGCTCTGGAGAATGTTGTCTGGTGTCAGGATGAACCTCGTAACCAGGGGATGTTCCGTGAATTCAAGAGTCGACTGAACGAGATTTTTACGCCGATACAGGTACAATACGCGGGCCGCATCTCGGCTGCATCACCCGCGGTCGGTTACATGGCGTTGCACCAGAGTCAGGAAGCCCATTTGGTGAAAGATGCATTCGAAGCCGATTACTCGGATAAACTCGATTAACGCGACAACTAAAGAATAAAACTGGAGTAAGCAATGCAGGTTGAAATCAAAGTACCGGTACTACCCGAATCGGTAGCCGAGGGGACTCTGGGTGATTGGCACAAAAAGGTAGGGGATAGCGTCGCGGTCGATGAGAACATCGTTGACCTTGAAACCGACAAGGTTGTGCTTGAAATCGTTGCCAGCAAAGCCGGTGTGATTGAATCGATTGCATATGAATCGGGTGCCACGGTAAAGAATGGTGATGTTCTTGGCGTGATCGATACCGAGGCCGCGGCGTCAGCTCCGGCTGCAGCGGCAACGCAACCCGAAACCGTCGAAACAAGTGAGGTCGATGATGCCACAACCGCTGCGGAAGAAAGTACTGCTGCAAGCAGGGCTAGCCCGGCAGTGCGTAAACTACTCAGCGAAAATAATTTGTCCGCTGACAATATTCCGGCGACTGGTAAAAAAGGTGCACTACTAAAAGTAGACGTCGAGCGCTACCTGCAACAACAGCAAACTGCCACCAAGGCTGATGCTCCCGCCGCTGTAACAGCGCCGGCGGTGTCGGTTCCGTCAGCTGGGCGTAACGATCGCCGGGTGCCGATGAGCCGTTTGCGTGCAAAGATTGCTGAACGCCTCAAGCAAGCGCAAAACACCGCCGCACTGCTAACCACTTTCAACGAAGTGAATTTAAAGCCGATGATGGATTCCCGCGCCCAGTACCGCGATGCCTTTGAAAAGGCGCATGGTGTCAAACTTGGCATGATGTCCTTTTTTACCAGTGCAGCGGTCGAGGCATTAAAGCGCTTTCCAGCAGTTAACGCCTCCATCGACGGTGACGATATTGTATACCATGATTATTTTGATATCGGGATCGCAGTGAGCTCGGATCGTGGACTGGTGGTTCCAATCCTGCGTGATGCCGATCAAATGAGTTATGCCGAGATCGAAAATTCAATCAGGGACATGGGAATGCGTGCGCGCGATGGCAAGCTGGGTATTGAAGAATTAACCGGCGGCACGTTCAGCATCACCAATGGCGGCATATTCGGCTCGATGCTATCCACGCCAATCCTGAATCCGCCACAGTCGGCAATTCTTGGGATGCATTCAATCCAGCAGCGCCCCGTGGTGGTCGATGGGGAAATCGTGGTGCGCCCGATGATGTACCTCGCGCTGACCTATGACCATCGCATTATCGATGGCAAGGAAGCAGTTCAGTTTCTGGTGACTATCAAGAACGTATTGGAAGATCCGGCCAGGTTGCTGCTCGGCGTATAAACCCTGCGTCGGTCTACAGGGATTTCATAAAGCTGAACTGGGTTTTTTCCGAGTCAGCCGATCCCGAGTCCATTAGCGATATATCACCGGATTCAAACTGCTGTGTCAGTTTGGTTGCATCGAGTTCGCAAATTCGTTTGCCGTCGCGGTCAACGAAAATAAAAAGGCTGGAATCCTCTGCCTTCCAGGCCAGCTTGACCAGCATCTTGGTCCCGCCCAGTTTCATATTTACCCATTCGCCGGTCGAGAGCGCGTCGACCTGGCTGATCTTTTTGGGTTTGTCGGGTTTAACTGTTTTAAAGGCGTCGGCCATTTCTGCCGGGATCTGGAAAATACCGGTCTGCATCATTTCGTCAAACTCGGTGGTATCTTCTTCCACCGGTGCGAATGACTGGGCGGACAGCGAACGGGTCTTGCGCTTAGCCTCGATGATGTTGCGTGCCGTTTCCTCGACCACGTTTTGCTGCTCGAGCTTGAGATAATCTCTTAAAGATTGCTGCAATGACTCGGCCAGCTTAAGGCTACGCATTGCGCGGTGTAGCGAATGGGCAACCTGCGGCAATACCTTCTGTAATTTCTCCTGGTCTTCCAGGTTCGACTTCGGGATTAGCGACCAGACCTGTTTCTTTACCATCGCAATCACCTTGTGCCAGGGATCGGAGTCCATTCCCTGTCGCAACGCGATTTGCACCATCAGCGGCAGCCAGACTTTTTCGAACAGAATCAACCGGGTACCCTGGATCTTGAGTGGCGCGGTGAGATCGGAAAGACTAGTGGTGACGAGCGGCATAACCTTTTTAGTCGCTTCGAGCTTACGCGACTTGCGAATCGAGGTCTCGTTTTCCTTGACATAGACCTGGTAGCCCTTGAGCATTTCGGAGTAACTGTCGACGGTGATAAATCCGTGGTTTGCCATGCCATCGATATGTTCACGAATGAATCGAATCCCTGAGAATTCGGAATTACCGCTTTTTGCAATTTCGACTTCACTGCCGATTATGCCGTCTAGCAGGCGTCGTGCCGGGTTGCTGGAGCGGCGCAGAAATCCGTCTTCCTGGACCGCGGTAATGAATACGTAAATTTGCAGGCGCGCTAACTGTTGCTTGACCGGCGATGGCAGGTCCTCATCTTCGAAAATCAATTTGAACATTTGGTTAAGTTGTTCGATTTGCTTGTCGTACTCGTTAAGTTCAAAGGTGGCGAAGCGTTGTTTCAGTTCCGGGAACAGGTTTTTATAACTGCTCGAAGCCTGGCGAGATTTTTCCTTGAATCGCTGCAGCAACACAAGCAGGCAGGCGCTTTGATTCGGTTTGAAACTTTTTGGAGATTTTGACTCGCTCAAACCGTCGATGCTACGCAGATGAATTCGTGCCACCGGAATTTTTGGTTGTATGCCAGCATCGAATAAAGACTGGTCGATGCGTCGGTAAGTCGGACCCAGTGCCTCGATGAAACGATCGGCAAACAAATGGTAGAGTGCAATCTTATAGTTAACTTCCAGGTTGAGGCTGTCGATCGCGTACTGGAAGGACTCGCACAGCCTCTTAACCTGCAGTGGATTTTGGTGGATGTTGGCACGGGATTTCTTGATGCAGGTCTGCAGGCGTTTCAATATTGCATGATCAAATTCTTCGAAAGCCTCACTATAGCGAGAGGTGATTGCCTTCAATTCATCGATCTCAACCTTTTCAGTTGCACCGGAAAGGCCCAGGTGCTGCCAGTCAGCCGCAGCTTTTCCTTTTGACGGAGTTTGAGTTGAAGACTTGAATTCGGAAAAATGCTTTTTCATCTGAAACCAGAAGGCCGAACAGATGATACGTTGTTTGTGTTTGATCAGTTTGACCATGCGAGCGCCGTCTTGATCAGACAGGCTCCAACCATGATAACTCCCGGCACTTTCGATCATGCGTACCAGCATTGCAGTAATTAACTTCTTACTGAGGCTGGCGCTCTCTGCAAAGGCATCCTCACCTGATTTCGAGGTAGAATCCTGGCGCTGGTTTGAAGCTGTCATCCGGGTTGAATTTCAAAGCGGTTTAAAATCCTTAATATAGGCGAAAATATACCTAAAATCCTGCTTCAATTTTCATTACTATTCGTTTTGCAGCAGATTTGTGACATAAGGCGTAAAATTAACCCCCTGTGGTACCCGCAAGCCAACATTCAATGCAAAATCTCAAGCTATTTGTTACCGGCCACAAGGGCTTTGAAACCCTTTTGTTTCACGAGTTGCGCCGAATTACGGGTTCGTCCACAGCGGTGCTGACGAAAGTGTACGGCGGGGTAAAGATCAACGCGGGAATTGAAACCGTTTACCAGGTTTGTCTGTATTCAAGGCTTGCTAATCGTGTGTTTTGTGAACTTTGCCAGACCCGGGTCGAAGACGAAGCGCAACTGTACCAGGCGGTTTACGAAATTGACTGGGAATCACATCTGAATGCGCGCGACAGCATTGCGGTATCGGCGACCACGTCACGCTCGACGCTCAATCATGGGCAATTCGTAGCGCTCAAGTCAAAAGACGCGATCGTCGACCGATTCCGGGACAAATGTGGTAGTCGACCCGTGGTCGAAAAAAAACAACCCGATATCCAGATCCACTTCAATATACACCACAACCAGGCGAGTATTAGCCTCGATTTGTCTGGTGAAAGCCTGCAC
Organism: Gammaproteobacteria bacterium; assembly: GCA_029862125.1. GTDB lineage: Bacteria > Pseudomonadota > Gammaproteobacteria. The sequence goes on from JAOTXY010000059.1 coordinate 16,129, forward strand.
CGACGTGGCTATCGACTTGAACACTCGGGCGCTCCACTGAAAGAGCATCTGGCGGCGGCGCTGTTGGTCCAGGCTGGTTGGTGTCAACCAGACTCGATCCTGTTGCAATTGCTTGATCCGATGTGTGGTTCGGGCACCTTTGCGATAGAAGCTGCAATGATGGCTGCCAATATTGCTCCGGGACTCGAGCGGCGATATTTCGGATTTAATAAATGGTCTCTGCATGATCCGGAGCTCTGGCAAGACTGTGTTGAACAGGCGCGCCAGGCAGTCGAGATGAATCCCGATGCGAGGATTTATGCCAGCGACTACGATGCCGGGGCGCTGGAAATTGCTCGAGCCAACGCGAAGCGCGCCGGGGTTGAGGAGTTTATTGAATTCTCCCACCAACAGGTTGCCGACCTGGATATACCGGTAACGCCGGGGGATACCCTGGTAATTTGTAATCCACCCTATGGACATCGTTTACAAGGTGGTCAGGACCTGGGTCGGCTGTATAGTGATATCGGTGCCTGCTTGCAGCGCCTGGCGCCTGCGAGACTTGCGATAATATCGGCTAATCCGGATTTACTGCATCGTTTGAAATTGAAACGAGTCAGCAGAAAGGATGTTAAAAATGGTCCGCTCGATTGCCTGTTTGCAATCTTCGAAACCGCAGGCGAGGTTACAGATACGGAGCTGGCATCCTCGACGCCTGCGATTGCTGACGAAGCGGCCGGTCCGTTGCGCAATCGGCTGAGCAAGAATGCCAGGCATATACAGCGCTGGGCGAACAGGAATGGCGTCAGTTGTTATCGAATCTATGATGCGGATTTGCCGGAGTTTGCGTTCGCGCTGGATCGGTATCAGAGTGAAATTGCGCCAGAGGTCGAGTGGTTTCACCTGCAGGAATACCAGGCACCAACCTCGATTGAGACTGACAAGGCGGAGTATCGCATTCGTCTTGCAGCCGATGTCGTCAGGGATTTGTTTTCGATCCCGGAGGATCAGCTATTCTGCAAGATTCGCAGCCGCCAGCGCGGCTCCGGGCAATATCAAAAACAGGATCATCGTGGCGAGTTTTACCAGGTACGCGAGGGCAAAGCGTCGTTGCTGATAAATCTCAGTGATTACCTCGATTCAGGATTGTTTCTGGATCATCGCCTTACGCGCGAAAGGGTGTTCCACGAGGCACGCGATAAATCGGTACTCAACCTGTTCTGTTACACGGCTGCCGTCGGGGTGCAAGCGGCCCTGGGCGGTGCCAGCACGGTGATGAATGTCGATTTGTCCGCCACTTATTCGAAGTGGGCGCGCGAAAACTTTTTACTGAATCAGCTCGATGATGAAGCCCGCTACGCGTTCCTGCGCGCCGACATCGTTGAGTTATTAAAAAATCCCGACAGGTTTTCGATACCGCGCGACTATGATTTGATATTCCTTGATCCGCCGTCATTTTCGAACTCCAGCAAGATGCAGCGCACTCTCGACATCCAGCGCGACCACGAAGATTTAATAAAGCAGACGATGAAACTTCTGGCCGCGGACGGATTACTGTTATTTTCAACGAATCGTCGTGGTTTCAGGCTTGCCGACGCGATCCAGCAATCCTGCGAAGTTCGTGACATAAGCCATGCGACCCTGCCCGAAGACTTCAAGCGAAACCCGAAAATACATCGTTGCTGGGAATTTCGGAATAAAGTTTGAGCACGCTTATGCGAGACGATACCAGCGACTACCGACAGCTTTTTCTGAACGATGTCCCGTTGATGGACGTTCGCGCGCCGATTGAATTTGGCCAGGGTGCTTTCCCGACGTCGACTAATTTACCGCTGCTTGATGATCGGCAACGTGAGCAAATCGGGATTCGCTATAAACATGCGGGCCAGGAGGAAGCGATTCGACTGGGGCTCGAACTGGCTACCCCGGACATTCGGGCGCAACGATTGCAGGCCTGGGCAATCTATTGCAACGAATACCCGCAAGGATTTCTGTACTGTTTTCGAGGTGGTTTACGCTCCCGGACCACCCAGCAGTGGTTGCAACAGCAAGGCGTCGAATATCCGCTGGTGCACGGTGGCTACAAGGCAATGCGTCGTTTCCTGATCGACGAACTGGAACAGTCTGCCAGGGAAGTACCGCTGGTTTGTGTCAGCGGTCTGACAGGGGTCGGTAAAACCAGGGTATTGCAAAAAATTCGATATCATCTCGATTTCGAAGGTCTCGCCAACCACCGCGGCTCAGCCTTTGGACGCGATGTCCTGGATCAGCAGCCGTCGGTTATCGACTGGGAAAACAGGGTTTCAATCGAGTTTATCAAGCATCGTGACAAGTATCCGGGCAAGCCTGTTTTTGTCGAGGATGAAGGGCGACGGATCGGGCGCGTCTACATGCCTGATTGTCTGTACAACGCTTTGTTGAAGGCACCGCGCGCTATTCTGAAAGATGATATTGAAACTCGTATCGTGCTCATCCGCGATGACTATATCCGGGGTAATTGGCCTGGTTACCGGCAGGCATACGGCGATAGTGCCGAGGAAGAGTTCACTCGTTTTGTACTGGACAACCTGGCACGAATACAAAAGCGACTGGGCGGGGATCGTTATCAGCAGGTAAAACAGTGCTTTGAATCCGCCTTAAAAACGTTTTTCAAGGATGGCAGCGTGGCAGAATTTGACCACGGAATTAAAATTTTACTCGAACAATATTACGATCCAATGTACCGTTACCAGATCAAGGACAAAAAACCTGAAATAATCTTTGAGGGCGCCGAAGCAGAGTACTTGCAATGGGCTGAAGAATACTGCACAGCGCGAACTGGTTAATAACGAATAACAGCTTCCTATGCAAAAATAAGAGCCTGGAATCTCCGCTATGAAAAAAATCATTTTGCTGGGCCTGTTGGCACTAATCGTGTTGATTTTTTTCCAGTTTGACCTGGGACAATACCTGACGCTTGATTACGTCAAGTCCCAGCAACAAGTTATCAACCAGTATTATGCTGATAATCGTGTGCTCACGCTGATTGGATTCTTTCTGCTGTATGTCGTCATAACCGGTGCTTCGCTTCCCGGTGCCGCCGTGTTGACCCTGACCGGGGGAGCAATTTTCGGTTTGTTCACCGGTCTAATTCTGATTTCCTTTGCCAGCACGATAGGCGCATCGATTGCCTTCCTGGTATCACGCTATCTGTTCAGGGACACGGTTCAGTCCCGCTTTGGCTCATCCCTGAAATCAATCAATGATGGCATTGAAAAGGACGGTCCGTTTTACCTGTTTGCACTGCGCCTGGTACCCGCATTCCCGTTTTTCGTCATTAACCTGGTGATGGGCTTGACCACTTTGCGCCTGTGGACGTTTTTCTGGGTCAGTCAACTGGGCATGTTCGCGGGCACTTTGGTTTATGTGAATGCCGGGACCCAGTTGGCCCAGATAGAATCGGCTAGCGGAATTTTCAGTGGCGGAATCATATTTTCATTTCTACTGCTCGCAATACTGCCATTTGTCGGTAGGAAAATCGTGACGCTAGTCGCCAATCGAAAGGCTCTCGAGGGTTTTGACAAGCCGGATGATTTCGACACCAATCTTGTTGTCATCGGCGCTGGATCAGCGGGACTGGTTACATCATATATCGCTGCCGCGGTAAAGGCCAAGGTGACGCTCATTGAAAAGAACAAGATGGGTGGTGACTGCCTTAACTACGGTTGCGTGCCGTCGAAAGCGATCATACGTTCAGCGAAATTCATGTCGCATATCGCCCGTAGCCGGGAATTCGGCATCAAGCAGGCCGATGCCGAGTTTGATTTCGCCGAGGTTATGGAGCGAATCCAGCAGATTATCAGGAAAATCGAACCACATGACTCGGTCGAACGCTACACCGGCCTCGGCGTAGATGTTGTGATCGGCGAG
>JAOTXY010000060.1 GCA_029862125.1 Gammaproteobacteria bacterium
AATTGGAATTTCGACTATCTGATCAGGCTGAAACGCCAGGTGCGGAACCCGGTTTTGGGCATCGGTGGTAATCGTGCGGGCAACGTCGATAATATCCGCGATTACGGCAGAGGCTGTTGGGTCGGCGCCGGCCCCGGCGCCGTAGTAAAGCGAAGGCCCAAGTTTGTCGGCCTGCACCAGGACCGCGTTCATGACGCCGTCGACATTGGCGATCAATCTTTTTTCCGGTATCAAGGTTGGATGCACCCGCATTTCAATACCGGCTTCGGTGCGGCGCGCAACGCCAAGATGCTTGATGCGATAGCCAAGCTGGTTGGCGTAGACCACGTCCTCCGTCGAAACCTCGCTAATGCCCTCGGTATAAACGGCATCGAATTGTAACGGAATCCCAAACGCAATCGACCCCAGGATACAGAGCTTGTGGGCCGCATCGATTCCCTCGACATCAAAAGTGGGATCCGCTTCGGCATAGCCCAGTTCCTGCGCTTCGCGCAATACATCATCAAAATCACGACCCTTGTCGCGCATTTCGGTGAGAATAAAGTTACCCGTCCCGTTGATAATTCCAGCAACTGACTGGATGTGATTCGCACTCAAACCCTCGCGAATCGATTTGATGATCGGAATGCCCCCCGCTACCGCGGCTTCAAAAACGACATTGACGCCTTTTTGCTGGGCCGCGGCGAAAATCTGATTGCCGTGTAACGCGATCAACGCCTTGTTGGCGGTCACCACATGCTTACCGTTATCGATGGCTCGCATAACCAGTTCGAGTGCCAGGTCATACCCACCAATGAGCTCAATTACGATATCGATTTCGGGATTATTGACGACTTCAAACGGGTCTTCGACGAGGCTGATGTCACCGCTGCCGGCCGGCATGCCTGCCGCAACAGAACGTCTGGATGCCTGGATAATTTCGATTTTGCGCCCTGCACGACGCGCTATTTCGGCAGCGTTATTCTTTAGCACCATCGCGGTGCTGGCACCCACGGTACCCACACCAAGTAAACCCAGTTTTACCGGTTTCAATCAAAGTCTCCAGAAATCGTCGCAGGGAATTTTCGAACGGGCAACAGTAAGAAAACTACACTCGGCTGTCAACCGCAAGCCGCAATTAGACAGCGTTGATCAGGACCCTTATTTACATTATTCTGCCGCACATGCCCCTCGCCGAAGACATCATTACCAGCCGTCATCGAATTACCGCCTATGACGCGGATACCATTAGTGTGAATGACGACATCTATCGTCAAAGCCTGGTAATGACGGCCGATTCTATTCTATGCCCCTGGCCGGTTTCTTCGTTGCAGCATCTCAACCCCGAAAACCTGGCGCCGATATTCGAATCAAAGCCGACCGTGGTGTTGCTCGGTACCGGCGAGCGCCAGATGTTCCCGGATGCAAAAATTTTCGCACTGTTCGGTGAACAGGGCATAGGTCTCGAGGTAATGGATAACGGTGCCCTGTGTCGCACCTTCAATATCCTCGTCGCCGAAGACCGCGACGTCACCGCCGCCATCATCCTCAACCCCTAATCCCCTCTCCATCCCAAAAACTCAGACTTCCCAATACGTTCCGCCAGAGTCCTCCGCTGAAACCTTTAGTAACTGACTGGGTGGCCTGCGGCTTCCTGAAAAAGCCTCGTTTTTGAAGGGCACGGCGAGACTCGACATCCATGTCTCGACTCGCCTCAGGCCGCGTCCCTGCGGCCTGATCCTTCAAAAACGAGGCTTTTTCAGCACCCAGTCTTTACGTTACAAAAGGTTTCAGCGGAGGCCTCTTACATATCAAGCTGCTCCGGCAGAATGTTCGCAAGAGTGTAGCGAGGCATGGATGCCGAGCTCCAAGCGATTCCATGGATGGACCAACCGGCGCTCGCGCCGGTTGGGAGCGTCTCTTGCGAGCATTCTGCCGGAGCAGCGCTGGGCTGGATTATTTAGACTGGTGCGTGGGATCAGGAGCGGAGGGGGTGGATTATTCTTCGATGACGTTTTCGCGGGAGTAGCCGCTGTGCTCGAGTATGCGGCGCAACTTGCGCAACGCATCCATCTGGATCTGGCGCACGCGCTCACGGGTAACACCCAGCTCGAGCCCCACCTCTTCCAGGGTACCGCGCGGGTGATTACGCAGGCCGAAGCGGCGCACCACGACATCTCGCTGCTTTTCATCGAGTTCATCGAGCCAGTTATCGAGATGCTGAATCACGGATTCATCCTGCAGGATAACGGAAGGATCTGCATTGTTGTCATCGGGAATAACGTCGAGCAGCGGGCGCTCGCCTTCTCCGCCCATTGGAATATCGAAAGAAGAAACACGATCGGCAAGCTTGAACATTTTCTCTACATCTTTCACCGGTTTCTTCAACAGCTGGGCGACATCTTCAGGTGTCGCTTCACGATTGAGTTCCTGGGTAAGTTTTCGCGCCGCCCTGAGATAGGTATTTAATTCCTTGATGACATGGATCGGCAAACGGATGGTACGCGTCTGGTTCATCAACCCGCGCTCAATAGTCTGGCGGATCCACCAGGTTGCATAGGTCGAGAAACGGAATCCCCGCTCGGGATCAAACTTTTCAACCGCACGGATCAAGCCGAGATTCCCTTCTTCAATCAGATCGAGTAGTGCCAGCCCGCGATTCATGTAGCGCCTTGCGATCTTGACCACCAGGCGCAAGTTGCATTCGATCATTTTATCGCGCGCCGCCGTATCACCCTTTAACGCAAGCCGCGAATAGTAAACTTCCTCCTCCGCGGTCAGCAACGGTGAAACTTCAATTTCCTTTAGGTAGAGTCGGGTCGGATCCGCATCCGACGTGCGCCGCGTGGTTGTCTTGCGGCGATCCGTCTCCGGCTTGCGCCGTTCGACAAATTTTTCACTCTCGGTGGCGTCTTCATCACCTACTTCGACTGCGGTGACGCCTTCAACTTCATCATCACTCTCATCCTCTTCTTCGTCGTCGTCGGCGTCTTCCAGATCGGCAGCTTCCTCATCTTCGATAAGATCCTCTACCAGCTCTTCAGGCGATATTTCGGTATCTTCGATAAGTGACTTATCGGTCGATTTGGTCATTCAGAAATTCCTTTATTTGTTAGGTAGATACTTCATCGGATCTACCGGCTTGCCATTTCGCCTAATCTCAAAATGCAGCTTGGCGGTGTTATTCCTGCTTCCCATTTTAGCCACCACTTTTCCTGCCTTAACCGTGCTTCCTTCCTGCACCAGGCGTTGTTGGCAATATGCATAAGCACTTAAAAAAGTATCACTGTGCTCGATAATGATCAGATTACCATAACCGGCCAAACCATTGCCACTATATACCACCCTGCCATCTGCAACCGCGCGCACCGGTTGCCCGAGTTTTCCGGCGATGTCGATGCCGCGCCGATCGAGATCAGACGCAAGAAAAGTATTCAGTGGTTTACCCTCGGTCGGCCAAATCCATTTGGAAGGATTGCGACTACTGGATTGAACATTTTTGGACTTGGTAGATACCCTGGCTTTAGCTTTGGTACTCGACTTGGTGCTACTGGCAACGGTTTGACTGCTGGGTTTTATTAAGCGCAGGCGCTGTCCCGGGTGAATTGGCGTATTCACGCTCATCTTGTTCCAACTGGCTAACTGTTTGTAATCGAGCCCGTAGCGCCAGGCAATTGAATAAAGCGTATCGCTTGGCTTTACCGTATACCAGCCAGCCCCGCGTGAAACAGTAGTCTGTGGTTTTACCGTAACACAGGAAACCAGCAGCAATGTGGCAAAGGCGATAGCAAAAGCTGATTTCATGATTCAATTTCTAAGAATTAAAATTATACAGACCGATTGCTACTAGCAATGCAACGACGATGGCCCATCCAATATATTCGATATACCTGACCAACTTAGGTTCAATTGCCGGCCCAAATTTTGCCAGGCACCAGGCGAGCAGAAAAAATCGCGCGCCACGTCCGATAATCGATGCCAACAGGAACGGAATGATGGCAAGATTCAATACCCCTGCAGCGATGGTAAAAATCTTGTAAGGAACCGGTGAAAATCCGGCCACCAGCACCGCCCAGAAACCCCACTGATCGAACCATCCGATGACGGTTTCAAATCTCGCCTGGTAGCCCCAACTAATTATATAGGGTTCGGCCTGGTCGAACAGGAAGGCGCCGATTGCGTAGCCCACGAGGCCTCCCAGAACAGAAAAGAAAAGGGTGAGTGCAGCTAAATGCAGTGCCCGCGATGGCCGCGCCAGTGCCATCGGTGCCAGCATCACGTCGGGTGGAGGAAAAGGCAGAATGAAGGATTCAACGAAACTGAGTAGCGATAGGTAGTACGGGGCTTGCCGGCGGCGCGAGAATTGCATGACGCTGCGGTATATCTTTTCGAAAACCTGCACTAGTTCAATCCCGGCAACAGCGGCACGAACACAACTTTTTCAAGGGATTCACTAATCAACCCTTCCCTGCCGCGGGTTATCCTGGTCATGGTCTGATCAATACCGTTATCAATCGGCAACACCATGATACCGCCTTCATTCAGTTGCCCTACCAAGGCCTCGGGTATATCGCTGCAGGCGGCAGTCATGATAATACGATCAAACCGGTAACTCGGATTCGGCCAGCCTTCGATGCCGTCTGTGTAACGCAGCTGAACGTTATAAAGCTCGAGTTCGGCAAGTCGTTTTTTGGCCAGCAGATATAATGCTTCAATACGTTCGACACTATAAATCTGCGGAAAAATATTCGCCAGCACTGCGGTCTGGTAGCCGCAACCGGTGCCAATTTCAAGCACCGAGTTAGGCATGCCATCCTCCAGCAATAGCTGGGTCATTTGTGCGACGATATAGGGCTGCGAAATTGTCTGCCCGTAGCCAATTGGCAGTGCTGTATCCTCGTAGGCCCGGTGGGCAAGTGCCTCGTCGACAAATAGATGCCGGGGCACACGACGGATAACATCAAGCACCTGTTCATTGTCAATGCCCTGTTCTTGCAGGCGCGTGATCAGGCGATCGCGTGTACGTTGAGATGTCATCCCGATTCCCTGGTGTTCCCGGTCCGAAGGGCTCACAGTGCTGCCAGCCAGTTTTGTAAAGGTTCGATACCGTTGTGACGGGTCAAATCAATTTGCATCGGGGTAATCGAAGCAATGGCGTGTTCGACCGCGTAGAAGTCGGTACCCGCGCCAGCATCTTGCGCCTCGCCCGGAGGGCCAACCCAGTATACCGGGCGGCCATAGGGATCATGCTGCTTTACCATGGATTCAGCCTTGTGCCGGAATCCCAGCCGAGTTGCCTGAATTGCAGCGATATCGGCGATCGGAATATCAGGAACATTAACATTCAACAGGGTATCGTCGGGTAGCGGGCTTTGGGCGAGTCTCTCGACGACACGTCGGGTAATTTGCGCCGCCGTGTGAAAATGAGTCGCCGGTTTGCCGGCAAGTGATACGGCGATCGCCGGCAGGCCCAGGTATCGGCCCTCCATTGCCGCTGCCACGGTACCCGAATAAAGTACGTCATCGCCAAGATTGGGGCCGGCATTGATCCCCGAAACCACCATGTCAGGCGCGTTGTCGAGCAAGCCCGAAAGGGCCAGGTGAACACAATCGGTCGGCGTTCCGTCGACGTAATAGCTGCCGTCCGAAGCTTGCTCAACCCGCAACGGGCGCGTCAGGGTCAGCGAGTTACTGGCCCCGCTTTTATTTCGATCCGGCGCAACGATAGAAATGTCGGCTACCTGCACGAGTTCCTGGGCAAGAATTTTAATTCCAGGCGCAAGATAACCGTCATCATTGGTAATCAGTATATGCATCGGAATGGGATTCTATATGATTTGAATGCAGGTCCGAGAACATTTTCGGATAATATACGGGAAATTTACTTCCCGGTTTGCCATAACCCGATGAACGACGACGATGACGATTCCGAATTTGCCCAGCTGATTCCCGGGGTTAAACGACTGCATAACGATCGTGTCAACGTCTATCAACAGCGCAGTCGCAAAAAACCGGCCCCCAGGACAAGAACTCCAGGTATCGAATGGCAACAGGCAGACTTTCCTGACGAGTCCACACCGGCACGGGATACGCAATTTAATTCTGGTTTGCAAAAAAAGTTACAGCGTAAAATGAAACAGGGCACGATCCGGCCCGAAAGCAGAATCGATTTACACGGCTACCGACAGGTGGAGGCACTGGAAGCGCTGGAATTGTTTTTAAACGACGCTCTGCAGCACAGATACAGGATGGTCTTAATTATCCACGGCCAGGGTTATCGTTCGCAAAGCGATGCCGTACTCAAACCGCTGGTGCAGCGCTGGCTGGCAAAACAGTCACAGGTTCTCGCCTGGTGCCCCGCCCTGCCACGCGATGGTGCCACGGGCGCCAGTTATGTCTATCTGCGCAACAATTAACAACTACTCTGCAGTCCAATTGATTTCGGCGGCGGTATAAGTTCCAACCACTACCTGGTTCAACGAATCGGGCATCCTCGAGTCCTGCATCGAAAGCGGGATCCGGCCCCCCATTAGTTCAGCCTTTTGCTGCGGAAAAAGGGGAATGCGCCCGGGCTCGGCATAACCCTGCGGAAGTATCGGCTGGTTATCGGGGGCATATTTATCCGACGCACCGAGGGTATGCATGAATTCATGCGCAATAACTACTTCGTTAGAGCCCCGATAGGACTTGTCGGCGAAGGCGTTAATGATGCCGATGAGCCCACCTTGCAGACCAACTGAATGGCGCAGTGATTGTGTGGTTGTAATATCGTAGTAGCTGACAAATAGCTCAATATCGCCTGCGTCGCTGTCGCTGTTCCAGGCTCGATGAGTGGCCCAGGCCCTGAACTTCAAACTCCACCAGATGTTCCCCAGCAGGCTTTGACCATTGGGGGGCTGTGGCGGCCCCGACTGCAGGTGTCCATTATACTCGACATCGATCGCATCGATTTTGATTCCGTAACGCCTGGCCTCAAGGTTGACGAATTTTTCTATGGTTTTAAAGCTGTCCGTCTTGAGTGAGTCTATATATTTTTCGGTTGCCTCACGGCCATCCCCATTCACCGCGTAAATCCTGACCCAAAGCGGGTTCTCCCAGCTGGTCGAGCGTGTTTTGTTCAACGTCTCGTTAACCACCACGAACAGTAGTATTAGCAACAGGATCAAGTAGCGCAGATTTTTTCGCATCGGACCGCTTCAGCTTACCAGCCGCTCAGCCTCGTAGAGTATTTCGATATCCGCTTTTTTACGATGGGCGTTTTCGCTCAGGTAACGGCGCCAGCGCCGCGCATTGGGCTCGCCGTGAAATAAACCGATTATATGGCGCACCATGTGGGTTAACGGCATACCCTGCCCTAGCTGCTGCTCGATGTAGGGATATACCCGATGCAGCATTGCGATACGACTCGGAACTTCCGTCTTTGGCTGATCGAAAATCACCTGGTCAACATTATGCAGCAGGTAGGGATTCTGGTAGGGCTCACGACCCAGCATGACGCCATCAACATGAAGTAAGTGCTCACGACAGGCTTCGAGCGTTTTGATTCCGCCATTAATGATAATCTCGTGATCCGGGAAATCCTGTTTGAGCTGGTAAACCCAGTCATACTTCAGCGGTGGAATTTCCCGGTTTTGTTTCGGACTGAGCCCCTGCAGCCAGGCATTGCGGGCATGCACGATGAGCGCCTGTGCTCCGGCGTCGATCTGGGCCCCGGCAAAGCCGGCGAAAATCTCGTAATCATCCTGCTGGTCAATACCGGTCCGGTGCTTCACCGTAACCGGCAGAGATGTTGCTGACCTAAGTGCTGCGACGCAGTCAGCCACCGTCGCCGGATCCTTCATCAAACAGGCACCGAAACTGCCGGACAGGACCCTGTCACTGGGGCATCCACAATTCAAATTGATTTCATCGTAACCGTACTCGGCACAAATCCGCGCGGCGCGGAAAAGCTGTTCCGGATCGGAGCCGCCGAGTTGAACGGCTAACGGGTGTTCTTCCTTGTTGAATCCGAGCAGATGATCACGGTCGCCATGCAACACAGCCGCCGCGGTAATCATCTCGGTATACAGCAGGACTCGATCAGAAAACAGGCGTAGAAAAAAACGCGAGTGTCGATCCGAGCAATCCATCATCGGGGCTATACAAAATCGCCGATTGACTACTGCCTTGTTTTCTCCCGCTGCCACTGTCGTTACCTGCTGCCCTTCAGGCGATTCGCTTGACGTCTTGAACATTAGGCAATTGTGAAAGCTTGTCAATAATAAGCACCAGCTCATCAACGCTGTGAATTTCCATGGTAAGACGGGTATAGACCATCTGCTCCGCCTGGTTGGTGTTGGAATTGATGTTCAGCAGGTTAACCTTCAGGTTTGCCAGAATTGTACTGATATCCTGCATCAGGCCCGTGCGCTGGTATGCGGTCATGGTAATTTCAACCGGGTATACCGAACCGTTTTGATGGCCCCATTCAACCTCGATCAGGCGCGGTCGCTTCTCCTCCGGCAATGCGAGAATGTTCGAACAACTACGCTTGTGTATTGAAATACCGCTGTTAAGGGTTATGAAACCGATAATCGAATCGCCCGGCACGGGTTTACAGCATTGCGCAAACTGGGTCATCAGGTTACCGACACCATGAATGCTGACTTCATCCCTGGAGGTCGGGGGCTTGGTTTCTTTTTTAATTTTCCTGAAAGGATCCTGCTCGGGTTCGGTTTGCAGGTACCCCAGGATCTGCGCAGAAGTTATCAATCCGCGACCGATGTCGGCAAAAAACTGGTCCGCATCCTTGCGTTTAAAATGCACAACCAGGTCTTTTAAATTCGCGTTATGAATCGAGTACTTACTCAATATTCGATCATAGATCGCTTTACCATCCAGCAGGTTTTGTTCGAAATCCTGGTGGTTGAACCAGTTGCGAACCTTGGACCGCGTTCCCGCTGACTTGATGAAACCCAGGTTCTTGTTCATCCAGTCGCGACTGGGACGACTTTCCTTGGTCGTCAGAATTTCAACTTCATCACCCGTTTTCAAAACCGTTGTCAGGTTGACAATACGCCCGTTGACCTTGGCTCCCCGGCAACGATGGCCGACCTCCGAGTGAATGCTATAGGCAAAATCAAGCGGGGTTCCACCCTGCGAAATATCGACAATTTGTCCGCTTGGCGTAAACACGTAAACCCGATCATTGGATAGCTCAGTCGATATTTCTGAAATAGCATCCGATACCTCTTCGGCAGAGCCCTGCAACAAATCACGCATCTGCGCAATATTGGATTCCATACGCTGATCAAGTCTCGCGCCTTCCTTGTAGCGCCAGTGTGAGGCAACGCCAAGTTCGGAATTTTCATGCATTTCAACGGTACGAATCTGGACTTCGACAATCTTGCCGTCGTCGGCGACCACCGCGGTATGCAGTGACTGATACCCATTTTCCTTGGGGTTGGCGATATAGTCATCGAACTCGGCGGGAATATGCTGCCAGGTCGTGTGCACGACACCCAGTACCGCGTAGCAATCGGCTACCGAATCAACCAGTATCCGCACCGCGCGAACATCAAACAGTTCATGAAACTCGAGGTTCTTGCGTTGCATCTTGCGCCAGATACTGACGATATGCTTGACGCGACCCTGAACCTTCGCATTGAGTTCCTGCTCTGCCAACAGATCCTTGAGGCGCGCAATAAACTTTTCAATAAAGGCCTCGCGTTCGCTGCGTTTTTCCTCCAGCAGCCTGGCGATACGTTTGTAAGCCTGGGGTTCCAGTGCTCGAAAAGCCAGGTCTTCAAGCTCCCATTTGAGCAGTCCCATGCCCAGGCGATTGGCCAGCGGCGCGAATATATCGAGGGTTTCCTGCGCTATCCATCGACGCTGTTCGTAGTCATCATGTTTTAGCCGTGGTAATCGTTCCACGCGGTAACATAACTTGATCAGCATCACGCGTACATCGCTGATAATGGCCATCAGCAGCCGCCGCAACTTTTCGGCCTGTTCAGGAGTATTGATGCGCGCCTGGGTCCCCTCCTTCAGGGTATTCAGCTTGTTTACCCCCTGCGTCAGCTGGGCAACTTTTTTGCCAAACTCGGTTTCGATTTTCTTGATATCAAGTACATCACGCAGCGCGGGATCGCTCAGCAGGGTCGCAATTACCGCGTCACGATCATTACCCAGGTCCAGCACCCGCCGGGCAACATCGATACTTCGGGGCAGGCTCTTGTTTTCGTGTTTGACACCAGTCGCATAATCCATCGCACGGCTAAGCTCCTCGTCCCAGCCAATCTGACTGGTAACTGCGGCAATAAATTGCTTATCGGAGGTGGAATTCACGATTGAGTGGATCAGGAGCGCAAAATTTTCATCGGTGAAATATTATAAACCCTGCGGCTTACCATCGTACCAGCCAGTGTCAGCACGAGGCAGGCCGAAACCAGGCTGTATATCCACACCGCGGGTGACAGCTGAAACTCTATGTTGAAGAAATAGACACTGATGGCCCAACCGGCCAGGCTTGCAAAGCAGGCCGAGAAAAAACCAATCAGCGCACCCATCAGGGTATATTCGAACACATGCACCCGGTACAGCTGGCTGGTATGTGCGCTCAGGGCACGCAGCAGCGAAGATTCAATTTCGCGCTCGTGTCTACCGGTTTGTATCGCCGCCAGCAACACGATGGTTGCCGAGGCCAACGCAAACAGGAAGAAAAACTGTAATGCCACCGTGGCCTTGTCGACAATCGCGCGCACACGCGCCATCAACTCGCTGATATCGAGCAAGGTGATCGAAGGGTAGGTTTTCAACAACTGCTTGAGGTCGGCCTTGTTGTGATCCACGATCAGGGCGCTCAACAACCAGGTTTGGGGGAAAGATTCGAGCAATCCCGCTTCTGTAATCAGGTAAAAATTAGGTTTGAAATTTTCCCAGACAACCGAACGGATACTGGTGATCTCGGCTTGCAGAACCTTGCTGCCGACGGTCATCGTCAGTTGGTCACCGAGTTTCAGATCAAGTTTTTCAGCCATACCCTGTTCCACTGACACTTGCGGCAGCCCCGGATTTTGGTTGAGCCACTGGCCCTCGACAATCTTGTTTTGATCTGGTATTTCATCGGCGTAGGTCATGTTATAGGTATGCGTTACCGAGTGGGATGCTCGCGGGTGAGAAAATTTAATCTTGTCGACATCCACCGAATTGATTTGCGACATTCTGGCCCGTACCAGCGCATAAGGCGTCGACGCCTCGATTTGATGGGTCTGCAAAAACGACCTGATTCCATCCACGTCCTGGCTGCGAATATTGATCAGGAAATAATTGGGAATATTCTCGGGTAACTGCGCCTCCCATTCACCGACCAGTTCATCCTTGACCACGGCGATCAAAAGTATCGCGATCAGCACCAGGCTGAATCCGGACATGACGTATATGGCGCCGCGCGAAGTAGCCTGCAACCGACTCAGTAAATACTGCCGCAACCAGAAACGCCGCCTCGACGAAACCAGCAGAATTTTCACCATCCAAGCCAGGATCAGCGGCAGTACCAGTGCGCAGGTCAGCACCAGCGCGAGCGTGGCCACAGCCAGTATCGAGCTTTGCATCAGTATCACCAGGACCACGAACACGGCAACGATTGCGCTGCCTGATATCAACAGTCCACGCATCCAGGAGCGCCGATTACCGCCGCTACGTAATACCTGCATCGGTGGGGTTGCGGTCGCATTGATCAGGTAAGGTAGCGAGAAGCCCGCCAGTGCCAGCAACCCTACCAGAGACGCCGTCAGGTAGGGCCTGAAACCATAGACCTGTGGCAGTGTCCGGCCAAACCACCCATCCAGTGCCCACTGTAACGGGAACTGGGTAAACCAGCCAACCAGCACGCCGACGACGGTTGCCGCAATCCAGAGCGCACCCAGCTGACGCAGGTAATACTTGAGCAGGCTGAACTGCGAAATTCCGAAGGCCCGCAGCATCGCTACCTTGGGGGCCTCCTGGTTGGCGGTGTAACGCGCTGTGATTGCGATGGCGGCCATCGCGATTACAAGCGTTAATACGATCGAAAGTGCAAAAAATTTGCGCGTGCGTTCCAGCGCCTGGCGCATTTCGGGTCGGGCATTTTCAAGATCCTGGACTTCCTCCCCGGCTTTCAGATTAGCGCTGAGCCAGGATTTGAAGCGATTTAAATCCGCCTGTGCCCCGGCGAACATCATGCGGTAACGAACCCGGCTACCCGGTACCACGAGACCGGTGTCGGACAGGTCGGCAATATTCATCAGCACCCGCGGTGCCAGGTTGAAAATAGCTCCGCCCCGGTCTGGTTCATAGGTCAATAACCAGCGGGCCTCCAACGATTGTTCGCCCAGGCTTAAATTTGTGCCGACAAGCTGGGTGAGCTTGGTGTCGACCCAGACTTCACCGCGCGAGGGAATCTCCGTGGTGGCTGTTCGCTCTCCAGTAATTTCCGCAGCCCGTTCCAGTTTGCCGCGCAACGGATAAGATTCATCGACCGCCTTTAATTCAACCAGGCGTGGGTTATCGTCGATGAAAATAGCGGTACGAAGACTGACACTTTGACTGATCTGCAAGCCCTGCTTGCGGGCCTGTTCGCGATAATCGCCTGCAAACTCGTTACTGGACACGATGACCATGTCGGCCGCCAGTAACTCGCTTGCCTGGCGGTCGAGTAACAAACCGATGCGATCTGTAATCAACTGGCTGGAAGTAACAATGCCAACGGTGATCACGGTGGCGATAAACATTAGCCAGTAGGAATGAATGGTCGCGCGTTTAATCTTCATGGCAAATCAGTTTGTTAAGAGTTTCCCTGACTCAATTAAAATCTGGCGATCCCCGCGTTCCAGCAATTCCTGTTCATGCGTTACCAGTACCAGCGTCGTTCCCGACTGGTCACGCAGATGGAACATCAAATCGGTGATCTGGCGACCGGTGACTGCATCGAGATTACCCGTGGGTTCATCGGCAAACAATACCTTGGGATTGGTTGCATAAGCCCGGGCTATCGCAACCCGCTGCTGTTCACCACCCGAAAGATGCTCGACCAGGGTATCGGTTTTAGCTTCCAGCCCCACCTGTTGCAGGCTGGCGATAGCCCGTTGCTGGGCATCTTCCATGCCGGACAGTTCGAGCGGCAACATGACATTTTGCGCCGCGGTCGCCCCTTGCACCAAATGAAACGACTGGAACACGAAACCAACCTTGCCCGCCCGAATCGAGGAGCGCTGTTCTTCGTTCTGGTGTGTCAGATTCTCGCCGAACAGGATGACATCCCCGTTGCTGGCCTGGTCGAGACCTGCCATCAAACCCAGTAGCGTGGTTTTGCCGGAACCGGAGGCACCCTTGATGACAACGGCCTCCTGGTACTTAACATCCAGGGAAATATTGACTAGGATGTCGAGCTTTCCATTAGGAGTATCAACTGTCTTGCCAACCTGGTTCAAAGCGATGCAGAGATTATCTTCAGTCATGGTCCTGTTCTTGTTGCTGGGCCTTCAAACCAGCGGTTATGCGAATCAATCCAGCGCACGTATCCTGATTCTAGGCGACAGTTTGAGCGCCGCCCATAATATACCGGTAGACCAGGGCTGGGCGCAGTTGTTCAGCACCAATATAAGGGCAAGTTTCCCGCAAACAAGCGTTGTTAATGCCAGCATTAGCGGGGAGACAACTTATGGCGGTTTGCAACGCCTGCCCGGATTGCTGGCGGAGCATCAAACCACTCACTTGATTATCGAGCTCGGTGGCAACGACGGGCTGCGCGGACTGGGTTTCGAGCAGAGCACGGAAAACCTGCGGCAAATGGTACAGCTCGCCGAGTCCCAGTCAATAACGGTGCTGCTGATCGGGGTGCGCATGCCGCCAAATTTCGGGGCTGCCTACAATAACCGCTTTCAGCAAATATTCGAATCTACTGCTGCTGAATTTGAGATCCATTATCTGGCCAGGTTTCTCGATGGAATTGCGGCCAGCGACCCCGCGTTAATGCAGGCCGACGGTATTCATCCGACCGCTATCGCGCAACCACTGCTGGCACAGAAGGTTGAAACCAAAATGATCCAGATTTTTAATCACTGAGCAATGCCTCAAGCTGGTGCAAATCTGCTATTTCGTAATCGGGGGCCGGTGAATGATGCGGCCACGGGAGGTTTTCGCGGTTGACCCAGACCGCGTGATAACCGGCTTCAAGGGCTCCAACTACATCGTAAACCGGGTGATCGCCAACATAGACAATTTCATCCGGGGAGACCTCGAAACGCTCGGCTAAATGCTGGTAGATCAAGCGATCCGGTTTAGCCACCATCAGGTCCGAAGCACTGACCGCATGCTCGATCAAATCACCGAGTCCAACATGTGGAACACTGGCATTACCGTTGGTGATGGAACCAAGGCGGAATTTCTGCTTGAGTCGGTACAGACTGGGTAAAACGTCGTCGTAAAAATCGACCTGCTGGCGCGCCTCGAAAAAAATATCAAATCCCTGCTTAGAAACCTGTTCGCCATCGTAATCATGGATTTCACCCAGGTGTTCGAGGAAATCGCAACGCATCGCGGTCATATCAACCGCGTAGTGCTGCGAGCGGGCGCTGAATTCACGGCGATACTCGACCATTTTCTCCGGATCAAGTTGCTCGGTGATGCGCGGATAGTGTTGCTGCAGCCATTGGTAAAGCGTTTCCTCGGCACGACGTATCGTCGGCATGCACGGCCAGAGGGTATCGTCAAGGTCAAAGGCAATTACGGTTACCTGGTTAAGCACGGCAGTTCCAGTCAAAACAGGCTGGAATTCTAAATGTTTTGCTGCCGTTACGAAACTTTGATGTGGCAGCCAGCTAAAAGTGACAAAAGCCCACGAATTGATTCCGTTTAGCGGATTCACAACAGGTGGGCATAATTCTTTCACTGTCGAGCAATGTTCTTTACTATTAACAACCTTCAAATCGCAGACAATCTTTCATGAGTCCAGGCAGCACCAGGCATAGTGTCAACGTTTCCGGCGTCTTCATTGGCGGCGATGCACCGATCGTGGTGCAATCGATGACGAATACCGATACCGCCGATATCACCGCGACGGCAGCGCAGGTCAAGCTGTTACATGAAAGCGGATCGGAACTGGTACGAATTACCGTTAATAACGATGACGCGGCGCGCGCCGTACCGCATATTATTGAGCAGCTGGATGCCGAGGATTGTCGGGTACCCGTAATCGGTGACTTTCACTTCAATGGCCATAAACTGCTCAGCCAGCATGACGCCTGCGCACGCGCGCTTGCCAAGTACCGTATCAACCCGGGCAATGTCGGGCATGGCAAGAAACGCGATAAGCAATTCAGTGAGATGATTGAAATAGCCTGTCGCTACGACAAGCCGGTTCGGATCGGGGTTAACTGGGGTAGCCTCGACCAGAACCTGCTGGCAAATATGCTAACCCGTAATGCCAACCTGGCCGACCCGCTGTCACTGTCAATGATCAACCGCCAGGCAGTCATCGAGTCCGCGCTTGCTAGCGCGGCTTTTGCCGAGGAGATCGGCCTCCCGGCCGATCACATCGTTATCAGCTGCAAAATGAGCCGCGTACCGGATCTTATCGACGTTTATCAAACCCTGGCGGAGCGCTGTCAATATGCGTTGCACCTCGGTCTGACCGAGGCCGGCATGGGTGATCCGGGTGTCATAGCGTCGAGTGCGGCGCTGGCGATCCTGCTAAACCAGGGCATTGGCGATACGATTCGCGTATCGCTGACACCCGAGCCCGGCGCAACCCGTGAACGCGAAGTCAAAGTGGCTCAACAGGTATTACAGTCACTGGGTTTGCGTTCGTTTACTCCGAGTGTAACCGCCTGCCCGGGTTGTGGTCGTACCACCAGTGAGTACTTCCAGGTGCTGGCCAAACAGATTCAGCAGGATCTCGACCAGTCGATGCCCGACTGGAAACACAAGTTTCCGGGGGTGGAGTCAATGCAGGTTGCCGTCATGGGATGTGTCGTTAATGGTCCGGGTGAAAGCAAGCACGCCAATATCGGTATCAGCCTGCCCGGCACCGGGGAACAACCGGTTGCGCCGGTTTACGAAGATGGTCGAAAAACGGTTACCCTTAAAGGGGATAATATTGCCGGGGAGTTTATTGATCTGGTAAAAAACTATGTCGAATCACATTACAGCGTGGACTAGCTTTTAATTTCCCCGAATGTGCAGGCGATCTCAAACAATACGTCGTTACCGCCAACGCGGGTAACAATCCCCGCTGCCTCTATGGGCGCCGTGGCCGAGTTGCTGGGCGTTAAAATGATATCCAGTTGAGTTCCTTCATCAAACTTTTCATTGGAGGTAAACAGGATTCCCTTGCTGCTGAGATTGATGACGCTGCCCTGGTATTGCTTGGAGCTGCCGGCCAGTGAAAAACTCAACTCGCAATCGATAGGCAAGCGCAGAAAGTCCCGTTTTTCAGCGTAGTCGATCATTCACGAGTCCTTTAAAGTTTGAATAGTTTTCCGAAATTCGCAACATCGAGAATTTTGCGCACTTCAGGGGAGGCTTGAGTTATTTCGATACTTGACGATTCCCCACCCGCATGTTCGCGCAGCAATAACAACATACCCAGTGCTGAACTATCCAGGTATTCGGTATCAGATAAATCTATCACATACTCGGTACCATTACCCGCGGTATCGGCATAGGAGGCACGAAACTCGTCGTAAAGTTGAAAATCGAATTTGCCGGTTACTGCGATGGTTACTTTGCCATCGTCATCGGAAACCGTCATATTTATACCCATTGCTGTTACCTCTTTCCTAATTCAAGCCCGGGGTGATTAAACCATTTCAATGCAGCCAAGGTCCAGCGAGAATTGAGATCGTTTGATCTGCTTTATCGAAAATACGAACGCTACCCTGGCAGACGACGCTGGTAGACCTGCACCTGGTTCATCAATAATCATATTCTATAGACCATATTTAGACTCTAACCAAGATTTTCAAAGATCTGCCATGCCTTTAGTTCAGCATAGGTTTAACTCGATCGAAGCGAATCGGGGCTCAATTCAGCGCGGTTGTTATCACCTTTAACAACTGTGCCTTGTTGAAGGGCTTGACTATCCAGCCGGTCGCACCTGCCGCCTTGCCTGACTGCTTCTTACTGGCAGCTGATTCCGTGGTCAGCACCAGCAGTGGTGTTGCTTCAAACCCGGGTAACTTGCGCAATTCCGAAACCAGCGTGATGCCATCCATATTTGGCATACGAACATCGGTAATGACCAGGTCAAATTTCTGCTCACGCGCAATATCGAGGGCAACCATCCCATCCTCGGCCTGGATCACCTGGTGACCTGCATTTTGCAGCGTGATGAATAACATTTGTCTCATCGTGGAAGAATCGTCCACTGCCAGTATCATAGCCATTGAATAGTCCCGCCTCTCTAATCTGGCGACTTTCCGGGTGAAATTTAAGGTAAAACTCGGGGTCGGTAAGCGCACCGTAACCTGAATATAGTTCTTATTCTCGGCTTTATTCGAAACCTGGTCAGGATTGGCAGATTTTTAACAAATGATGATCTGGTTTTTGCCGTTTACTTTTGCCTGGTACAGTGCCTTATCGGCACGCTTGAAAGCGCTCCAGAAATTGTCACTGTGACGCACCAGGGTGATACCGATGCTGATCTGAACCCGGCCGGAAGCGCCGCATCCGTCCAGGTTGAGTTCTTCGATGCTGGTACGAATACGCTCGCAAACATCGACCGCGCCGTGGATATCAGTCTGTGCCAGGCCACCGACAAATTCATCACCGCCATAGCGATAGACGAGATCCGTGTTACGTACCGCGTTGCTGATTACTTTGGAGACTTCACGCAGCACCTGGTCACCAACGTCATGGCCACAGCTATCGTTGATCTGCTTGAAGCCGTCGAGATCCATGACCAGAATTGCCATCGACTGTCGATGACGTTTAGCCAGTTCAATTTCCCGCGGAAGATTCTTCTCCATCGAAGTACGATTGTTCAAGCCGGTCAACGGGTCCTGGTAAGACGACTTGAGGGCAACCTGGTACATCAGGGCGTTTTTAATCGGGTAAATCAATGAACACAGCAAATCTTCTAGCTCACAAAGCTCGTGGCTATTAAAACTGGTGCGCTTATAGATGGTAATTTCACCCAGTAGCTGGTTTTGCATATTGAGCCGGTAACACGCGGCAAAACCTGCTCTCTGGCCATATTCGATATTGGTCGCAGTATCGGCGCAACTGAATTCATATCCGCAAAAATCAATCTCGCTGGCAATTTCAGCCGTGAATGCTTCGATAATCTGGGGGATTTCGAGGTGGCGCGACAACAGATCCGATATCTGCAATACGCGGATATATTTTTTGTCGTTCGACCCCTTGCCATCCGGCCGGGGGTCCAACGCGACCACTTGCGCTGGAGGCTGCGACACCGTTTTAGCACTATTAACTAGTTGAATTGTCTGCGCCATGGATTGCTCCCACATGTCTTAACTGCTTCATATGGGTAATTACATGCTAAATGCGTGCCAATCTACAAACTATTTAAAAATCAAAGACTTAAGAGGTCTGGTTAGTTTGAATATGAGAAAATGGCAATTTTTTGTCGAATTTTACTGACAAAACGGAAAATTCCGCGGTGAAACTGCCTCAAGTACTTACCAGAACGGCCGAATAATGATCCAGATGGCGTATTTATAACGCTTCCCCAAGAGTTCCGGTGCCGATTCCGGCATTTTGGGTCCGATTTCAACCGATCAAACGGCAGCTTCATACCCGGGGTGGAAAAAAATTGCCAGCATGGACATTAAAAGTCTCAGCGATTCACTAACCAGCCGGCCCCCCGTTCTCCAAAACGGCGATTTGTTGGCACAGCTTAAAGCAGCTGGAACGATCGAGGCCGAAGTAATCAAGGTTTTGCAGGACAAGCTGCTGTTAAGCAGCCGTCTCGGTGACATACTCACCTCCAATTCACTGAACTATAAGGTTGGCGATCAACTCAACTTGCGCCTGGGTGGCAGCGAACAAAATCCGGTGCTTAAGGCCAGCCCGAAACAAACGGGGCCAATGACACTGACTAGCGATCAAAACCTGCGCTTGAGTCGTGCGCTCCCGTCTGACCAGCCGGTACTTGCCGTGGTTACCAGGATCGTGGCCCAGCGCATCGAAATCAGGCTTGCCGAGCAAATCCTGACCCTGCCACGCCAACCTGGCATCGCCCGGGATCAATTGATCAGCCTGAAGCAAAACAAGTCCAAAACAACCATAGAAATTACCCCTGTCGATCGAAAGATGATTTACAAGGCCTTGCTCAAGCAATTGGTACCGCGCCAGTCCGATCCAGGTCCTGCGAGCCTGGTTAAACTCTTAAACCTGGTAAACAAGGCGGTAATCGTTCCCGCAACGAAGACCGTGCCGGTAACTAACCTCGCCCAGAATCCAGCCAGGGGTGAAAGCGCACTTACAGAATCACGACCGGTAACACACACGGCTTTGAAACAAGCCTTGCCCATTGCAGACACGGCCCGTGCAGTTTCAAAACCTGAAATTCCGGCCAGTTCAATCGTCACCAAGCCAGCGAAAATATCGCCGACCGTAATAACGGGGTCAGAGAAGCCCCAGGCAGAAATCAACACCGCACCGGCCGCGAATAGTCGCCAGATAAATGCCCTGCTGCGACAAATAAATAAATCAGGCAACAAGTCAGTTGATCCCGTTACAGTCGTCAAACCCGTTGTTTCGGAATCGATCTCAAAGACAACTGCAGCGCGCCCCGCTATCCATTCCAATACCCAGGGTGCAACGATCAATGACCAGGTGAATGCAGGTACTATTGCCGGCAGTGGCGAAAAGTTAAAACCCGCTGTTGTTGCTGCAGAAAGCGACAGGCCGACCATCGAACCCCGGGTAATTGCAGCCGATCGTCAACCGGTTAGCATTTCGCAATCG
>JAOTXY010000061.1 GCA_029862125.1 Gammaproteobacteria bacterium
CTCCCGGGGGAGGGCTGACTCCGCCAACAATTACGTTGCCGACTTCACCCTCGGCATGGCAGGAAATCATGTGGACGATATTTTTACTTCTCATGGTTTTTTGAAGTGAAAAAAGAAATGTATGAGCCACGCTATCAAGAATACGAAATAAAAACCCAGGGCCCAATATATGCTGCCATGCAGGCGCGGTTTCTGCTCGAAGTTCGCCAGGATGGCGAGTTGCATGACGACTATCGCCAGCGATAGATGCACGATCCCCATCAGTATCATTTGACGTCGGAAAAACTGCCGGGTTGCTTCGATCCGCTCAGGTGCAAGCCAGTGCTCACGGTGCGGGATTTTCATGCCGAAACCGATGCGCTTTTCGGACCAGCCAGGAACGAATACAAAAATTGCGACCAGCATTAGCAATATAACCACGTACAATACAAAAAATCCTTCCCTGCTAGCCCAGGCGTTTGGCGCACCCAGGCCGTCAAAATGTGACGCGAGCGTGTCCGGCATCTGTGGGTAGTAGTAAGCGACCTGGATTATTGCCAGTGCGACAAGCGCAAAGAAAATTCGCGTAAACCAGATCATGGTGCAGACAAAGCAGCGAAAGAAATGAACTCTAGTTGAGCTGCAGTGGCGTGTCTAGTGGCTTCACTATAACTGGCACCGGTTGACTGGCATAAAAAACCCCGCTCGATGGCGGGGTTTGAAGAGTTGCTAATTCGGTTCATTGATATTCGAAAGAATTGCTGGCCAGCAGCGTACGATCATCATCAAGTACGTTGACGGTCCAGGTACCTGTCCACGAGGGTATCAGCGTCTTGCTGGTCCAGACACGCCAGCGGGAGCCCTTTACCTCGAAGGTTTTCTCAAACATGACCTGTTCGTTGTGAGTCCACTGGTGAATTACGTTGTGGCCGGACAGGTCGTTTAATTCGGTGAAAAACGAGATCGATGTATAAGAAGTGCTGTCGATGCTATCGACCATCAGAACCGGTTCGTGGTTGTCGACGCCAATGGTGAACAGTGCGCGGCTCACTTCTCCGGCCATGCTGTTGCCGGCAAATCCCAGGGAAGTAAGCAATATCAGTGATTTCATTGTAAGACGCATGAAGGTCTCCTTGACTGTGTTTGCCCTGACTATAGCAACAATATTACGTATTTGCAGGGTCGCTAAAACCTGTATCGGAGCTTCACCGGGGCTCTTCGCGGCGGTAGCTGCGCAGCAGCTCGATCATTGCGCTGGAACTTAACGACAGGGTACGATTTCTGCGGGTCACGATGCCCAGCGGACGGTGTACGTTGAGTCCTTTCAAGCCATGACAGACGAGGCTGTCATCGACCATGTTCTGCGGCAGGATACTCCAGCCCAGGTTGGCCGATACCATGACCTTGATCGTCTCCAGGTAATTGGTTTCAAGTACGATTTTAAGCTGGTCCTGGTTGCCGGCGAAAAGGCTGTTGATAATTTTGCGGGTAAAGGTTCCAGTCGAAGGCATAATCGCGACATGATCCAGTAAATCCGTGGGATCGATTTCCTGTTGATTCGCGAGGCTGTGGTCGCCTGCCATGGCGACAACCAGTCGATCTACCCAAATCGGCTCGCAATCGAGTTTATCGTCGGCGATTTCCGGTAGAGTCACTATTGCGAGTTCAAGCTCATGATTAGCGATTGCGATACAGGCGTCTTCCGAGTCCATGAAATGCAGGTCCAGATCAACCAGTGGATAACGGATTTTAAAGTCCCGCAGGGCCTGCGGCAGGCGATGCAGACCTATATGATGACTGGTAGCGAAGCTGAGACTACCCGACGGCGTGCCCTGTTGCTGGCTCAGGCCTGATCGATAGGTTTTCAGCTCCTGCAGAATACGTTCGGCATGAGGTTTAAAAGCCTTTCCGTTGGGCGTCAGGATGCTGCGTTTGCCGACCCGATCGAACAATTCAGCATTCATGTTGATTTCCAGTTGCCGGATGCGTTTGCTGACCGCGGGCTGGGTGATATGCAGTTTATCAGCCGCGAGTGAAAAGGATTCGAGTTCGGCAACCGCGAGGAAGGCGTTTATTTGATTTATTTGCACATGTATTCCTAAATGGAATCAAATTAATGAAAATTATGAATTAGTGTTATTGTAGGCGGGAGCGTAAAATCGAACAAGTTTTTTCGGGTAGATAAAAATGGGGTAAACGAAAAATGGCTGGAAAAACCCTTTACGACAAGATTTGGGAACTGCACGAGGTACGTCGTGACGATGACGGTACCGCGCTACTTTATATTGATCGGCACCTGGTGCACGAGGTAACTTCACCGCAGGCCTTCGAAGGTCTTGAGATCGCACAGCGTTCGTTGTGGCGCAAGCGTTCTATTCTGGCGGTGCCTGATCACAATGTGCCCACCACCGGGCTTGAACTGGGTATTACCGACCCGGTAGCCCGGTTGCAGGTTGATACACTCAATCAAAACTGTGACAAGTACGGGCTTACCGAATTCAAGATGGGAGATGTACGCCAGGGCATCGTGCATGTTATTGGTCCGGAGCAGGGGGCGACCTTGCCGGGTATGACCGTTGTCTGTGGCGACTCGCACACGTCAACCCACGGCGCTTTCGCCGCACTCGCGTTTGGCATCGGCACCTCCGAGGTCGAACATGTCATGGCAACGCAGTGCTTGATCCAGAAAAAATCGAAAAATATGCGCGTAACGGTCGACGGAAAGGTGGCTGAAGGCATTACCGCGAAGGATATCGTGCTGCATATAATCGGTGAAATCGGTACCGCCGGTGGCACCGGCTGTACTATCGAGTTTGCCGGTGAGGCGATCACGAATCTTTCCATGGAAGGCCGTATGACGGTATGCAATATGACAATCGAAGCCGGTGCCCGCGCCGGACTCATCGCCTGTGATCAGACCACGCTGGATTATGTCAGGGGACGTCCATTTGCGCCTCAGGGTGAAGCCTGGGAGCAGGCAATCACCTGCTGGGCTGATTTACATTCCGACGCGGATGCTGTTTTCGATCGTGAAGTGGTAATCGACGCGCAGGATATTGCGCCCCAGGTCACCTGGGGGACTTCTCCGGAAATGGTTTGCGCCGTCCACCAGAGGGTACCCGACCCGGCCCAGGAGCCAGATCCGATCAAGGCAGGGGGAATGCAGAATGCCCTCGATTACATGGGGCTGAAAGCCAATACGCCGTTGGACCAGGTTTTTGTTGACAAGATCTTTATCGGTTCGTGCACCAATTCGCGAATCGAGGATTTGCGTGCCGCGGCCAGTGTCGTCAAAGGGCGCAAGGTGGCTGACAGTGTCAAGTTGGCGATGGTCGTACCCGGTTCAGGCTTGATCAAGCAACAGGCTGAAGACGAGGGACTCGACCGGATATTTATCGAGGCTGGATTCGAATGGCGCGAACCCGGATGTTCAATGTGCCTCGGTATGAATGCCGACCAGCTGGGGTCGGGCGAACGTTGTGCTTCAACCTCGAATCGTAATTTCGAGGGGCGCCAGGGGCAGGGTGGACGTACTCACCTTGTGTCGCCGGCGATGGCGGCCGCAGCAGCGGTGAAAGGTCATTTTACCGATGTGCGAGAACTCTAGGAGACGTTATGGAAAAGTTTGAAAAGTTTACTGGAATTATCGCCGGGATCGATCGTCCTAACATCGATACCGACGCAATAATCCCGAAGCAATATCTGAAATCGATCAAGCGCTCGGGATTCGGCGTGAACCTGTTTGATGCCTGGCGCTACCTTGATCCTGGAGAGCCCGGGCAGGATCACTCCAGGCGTCGTATCAACCCTGATTTCGTGCTTAATAAAGATCCATTTAAAGATGCGCAAATTTTATTGGCGCGGGAAAATTTTGCCTGCGGTTCTTCGCGCGAACACGCGGTCTGGGCACTTTTGGATTTTGGAATTAAAGCCGTCATTGCGCCGAGCTTTGCCGATATTTTCTATAACAATTCTTTCAAGAATGGATTGCTACCGATTGCACTGGGCAGCGAACTGGTTGACCAATTGTTTAGCGAACTTGAAAGCAACGAGGATTGTCAGTTAAGCATAGACCTCGAAAACCAGGTGGTGCGCAATGCGAGCGGAACTGAAATGGCCTTTGAAATCGAAGAGTTTCGCAAGTATTGCCTGTTGAACGGACTCGACGATATTGGGCTGACAATGCAGCACGCTGAAACAATCAAGGCGTTCGAGCAGCAGTATTACGAAAAGCTGCCCTGGTTGAAATAGGAGTCCAATAAATGACTAAGAATATTGCGCTACTGGCAGGCGACGGTATCGGTCCTGAAATCGTTGCCGAGGCGGTCAAGATAATTCACTGTCTGCAACAGGAGTTTGGGTTCGACACCGAGTTGGAAGCTGCTGCAATCGGTGGCGCCGGTTATGACCAGTCGGGCAAGCCATTACCCGACGAAACCCTTGCGCTATGTGAGCGCGCGGATGCAGTCCTGTTCGGCGCCATAGGCGGCCCTCAATATGATGAGCTCGAGCGCGAGTTACGTCCGGAAAAAGGTTTACTTAACCTGCGTTCGTCGCTGTCACTGTTTTCCAACCTGCGCCCGGCAATTCTCTATCCCCAGCTCGCGGATGCTTCCAGCCTGAAGCCTGACCTGGTTGCTGGTCTCGATATCATGATTGTGCGCGAGCTTACCGGTGGTATTTATTTTGGACAGCCTCGGGGCATACGTGAACTCGAAAATGGAGAACGCCAGGGATTCAACACACTGGTGTACGCTGAACACGAAATCGAGCGTATTGCGCGTTCGGCCTTTGATATCGCGATGCTGCGTGATCGTAAACTGTGTTCAGTCGACAAGGCCAATGTGCTCGAAGTCTCCGAGCTCTGGCGCGAGGTTTTGAACCGGGTAGCCGGCGAATACCCCGACGTCGAAATAAGCCACATGTATGTTGATAATGCTTCGATGCAACTGGTGCGGGCTCCCAAGCAATTTGACGTTATCGTTACCACTAACCTGTTTGGCGATATCCTGTCGGATACGGCTGCGATGTTGACGGGGTCGATAGGCATGCTGCCGTCGGCTTCACTCGATGAGAATGGCAAGGGCCTTTATGAACCGGTCCATGGCTCTGCGCCGGACATCGCCGGCAAGGGATTGGCGAACCCACTGGCGACTATTCTTTCAGTGGCGATGATGCTGCGTTACAGCCTGCAGCAGCCGAACCTGGCGGAGCAGATCGAAATCGCCGTGGGTAATGTCCTCGACCAGGGCTTGCGTACTGCCGATATTGCCGGGGCTGCACAAAGTGCGAGCACATCGGAGATGGGAGATGCAGTGGTGACGGCGCTACGTGCGCTCGCTCGATAGTGGTTTAATGGAGAAGGTTATGAAAAGAGTGGGATTTGTCGGCTGGCGTGGCATGGTTGGTTCGGTGTTGATGCAGCGCATGCTCGCCGAGCAGGATTTTGAGTGGATTGACGAACCGTTGTTTTTTACAACGTCGCAGACCGGTCAGGCCGGGCCCGATATCGGCAGGGATATTCCGCCGTTACAGGATGCGACTGATATCGAGCAGCTGAAATTGATGGACGCCATCGTCACCTGCCAGGGTGGCGATTATACTAAACAGGTGCACGCGGAATTACGTCGCAGTGGCTGGCAAGGTTACTGGATTGACGCAGCCTCGGCATTGCGTATGCAGGAGCACAGCATAATCATTCTTGATCCGGTTAATCGCGGTGTCATCGATGCTGCACTCGACGCGGAATGCAGGGATTTTATCGGTGGTAATTGCACGGTAAGCCTGATGATGATGGCCATGGGTGGCTTGTTCGAACATGACCTGGTTGACTGGATCAGCGTCATGACTTACCAGGCCGCCTCGGGTGGAGGCGCCCGCCACATGCGCGAGCTTTTAGCCGGTATGGGTAGCCTTCATCAGAGCGTGGTCGATTTGCTTGACGATCCCGCGTCGGCGATCCTGGAAATCGATAGCCGCGTAACCGGGCAATTGCGTTCGAGCAGTTTTCCATGCGAGGAATTCGAGGTGCCCCTGGCCGGTAGTCTTATCCCGTGGATCGACGCGCAACTAGACAATGGTCAGAGCCGCGAGGAATGGAAAGCCGGCGCCGAGGCTAATAAAATTCTGGGTCGCGGTATGGACATGATTCCTATCGATGGATTGTGCGTCCGCGTTGGAGCGATGCGATGCCATTCCCAGGCGCTAACTGTCAAGCTCAAGCAGAACCTGCCGCTGGATGAAATTCAACAGACACTTGCGGCGTCGAACGACTGGATTAAAGTTTTACCGAATGACCGGCAGGTTTCTATGCAAGAACTATCACCGGCCGCAGTAACCGGCAAACTGGATGTGCCGGTAGGAAGATTGCGTAAGTTGAGCATGGGTGACGAATACCTGGCTGCCTTCACCGTCGGCGATCAATTACTGTGGGGTGCCGCTGAACCATTACGGCGTATGTTGAAAATTTTACACGAACGTTAGCATGGATCATCGTATCGCGTTATCACATGCCAGCGGAGTCGCGGCCGAGGCCATCCTCGAAAAATTACCCGAAGCCGGAGTTACAAAGGATTCGTTGATTTTATTGGACCATGAGTCGAACCTGGGCAAGCGCGTGCCATTTGCCGGCGGTAATCTAAGCCTGCAGGATCAACGCAGCTTCGATCTGTCGAGCTGCGCCTTGTTGTTGATGCCTGAAGCTGATGTCGAACTGGAATCAGCAGCGCTGCATCACGGGTGCCTGCTGGTTAGCCACGCCATCCAGTCGGACATCCCGCCAGTTTTTATTGCTGATAAAACTGCCACCCCCGAGCTTTCCTACACCCAGACAAGTATACGCCTGACGGGGCCCGAGCTTTCCTGTCTGCTGCCGGCACTGAACGAGCTGAATCGATTGTGTCCGATCGAGCAATTGAATGTGACGCTGCTACGAAGCGCTGAATTTCATGGTAAAGCGGGGGTGGACGAACTGGCTTCTCAAACCATTAATCTGTTGAACTCAAGGGCGGCCGAATCCAGTGTTTTTAAGCAGCAAATTGCCTTTAACCTGTTGCCCGATATTGTTGACCCCCTGATCGAGTCGGACCTGAGGCAAATTATGGGAAATAATTCATATAATATGGCACTGCAATCCGTTAATGTGCCCGTATTCCATGGTCTAGTCGCAGCGCTGCAGCTCCGCTTCGAATCCAGTGTCAATATTGACGACTGCCAGGGTCGCCTGAAAGGCCTTGAAAAGGTGATTGTTAAAAAAGGTCCTGCTAGCCCAATTACTGATTGTAATCAATCATTTAGCTGTGTTATAAGCGGCCTGGAACAGCCGCTTCAGCAATCCTCAAGCGTCCAATTCTGGGTGATTTCTGACCCCATGAGATATGGTTTGGCTAATAATTACGTGAATGTTACAGACTTTTTGCTAAAATCTTTTTTGTAATCTATAGTTACATCTGCTTGTGAAAGTGTTTTCTTTAAAGTAAATTCTCTAGCTGCAATCATAGGTGCATGGATTTAGGCACTTTTATATAAGAATTCAGGTTGGGGAACTGGGAGACTAAACGTGCGTAATCTGGGACTAATTGTAGCATTTTGGTTGGCAACTCTTTTGCCAACGAGCAGTCTTGCCTTAGGCCTGGGCGAGATCGAAGTCAATTCCTTCCTGAATCAACCGCTTAATGCTGAAATCGAAGTTATTTCCGCACGCCCCGGCGAGATCGACGATCTTCTTGTCAGCCTGGCATCGAGTGAAGCTTTTACCCGTGCCGGGTTAGCGCGCCCTCGCCATCTTTCCAACCTCAGATTCTCGGTCAAGAAAAATGAGGAAGGAGATGAGGCCGTCATCATTGTCTCAACCAAGACGGCGGTCAAAGAACCTTTCCTGAATTTTCTGATTGAAGCCGACTGGTCCAAGGGTCGGGTACTGCGCGAATTTACGATACTTCTCGATCCTCCATTTTACGCGAATCAACCCGCGCCGGCCGAACCGGTCGCAGAGCCAGTTGAACAACCGGTAAGCGAAGAGGCCAGTGTTGAAGAGGCCAGTGTTAGTGAAATCGTAGAACAATCGGGTGTAACTACCTCGGTCGATACCACTGAGCCTGCCGAAACAGGTGAAAGCATAACTGAGCCGATTGCGTTGTCAGAAGACACCTCCTCTGCGACCATCCCAGAGCCCGAACCCCTTACAGAAGAATATGTATCAGATGAAATCAGAAGCGTCACCCAGGGTGACGTTTCGGTCGTTAAGGGAGATACATTATGGAGCATCGCGTCTCGCTACAAGGATGATGATCATAGTATGTCGCAGGTAATGCTGGCGTTTCAGCGCGCTAATCCGGAAGCCTTTGTCGACGGTAACATAAACCACATGAAAGCCGGTGTGGTGCTGCGCGCTCCAGGCGCCGAAGAACTCGATGCGCTTGGCAAGCAGGAATCGTATGCCGAAGTACTGGTGCAAAATGGACTCTGGGATGAGTACGTTGCCCGCGTAACCGGAGTGTCACCTGCGGTTGCAATCGAAGACGGCAGCTCCGAAGCGGTGGCCCAGGAAAGTGAAGCCGAGGCCGCCGATGGTGAACTCAGCCTGTTGTTGCCGACAGAAGGTGAGAGTGAATCGACGGGCACGGGGGATACTGGTGATGTAGATAGCTTGCGCACAAAGCTGGCCCTGGCCGAAGAAGAACTTGAAGCATCTCGCATCGAAAACCAGGAACTCGAATCTCGTATATCCGAACTTCAGGCCAGGCTCGCCAAGCTTGAAGAGCTGCAGAGAATGGTCGAGATCGAAGACGACAGTCTCGCCGAGTTGCAGGCCGACCAGGCGCAGCAATCAGAGCAAGCTGAAGAAATGGTTGAGCCAGTCGAGGAACAGGCAGCTACAGAAGCGGTAACCGAGGCGATCGAGGCCGACGAGGAAGCATTGCTTGAAGAATTGCTCGCCGAGGAGGCCGAAGCCCAGGCACAGGAGCAGGCCGTTATTGATGAAGCTGTAACCGAGCAAGCGGCCTCTGACGACGACATGATGACAGACGATGAGATGTCTGACGATAGCATGTCTGAGGAGACCGTAACCGCGGAGACTGGGACCGATGGAATGGTCGCAGAAGAAGCGGAATCTGATGAGGTGGTTCCTCCGCCAGCTCCGGTAGTCGTAACTGAAACGGCTACCCGGGCACCTTCAATTTTTGACGGCCTGTTACCTCCGGAAGTAGTCGACATGATTCCGTCGATGGACAGTATTATCGGTGATCCGATTATTCTTGCCGCGGTTGGAGGTGTTCTCTTACTGCTGCTTATCCTGTTATTTCTTAAACGCAGGAAAGGATCATCTGACGAAGAATCAGCGATTATCGCCGGTGACAATGAAGACTTGTTTGCCGGAGATGACGAGGATGAATTAACCCCGATTCACCTCGCAGATGGCACTGAAGCCGAAGAAACCGATTTGCATGCCCCGCCTGGAGAAGAAATAGTTCAGGAGCAACCGGTCGAAGAACCTGTTGCCGATACCGAATTCGCAGCCGAACCCCAGGCAGATATCGAACAGACCGCGGTAGTTGAAGCAGTTGAAGCGCCTGAAGCAGAGGCGGAAGCTCCCGCAGCATCTACCGCCGAGCAGGATGACGTATTAAACGAGGTCGACGTATACCTGGCTTACGGGCTTTATGATAATGCCGAAGAGCTTTTAAGCAACAGTATAACTGAAAATCCTGAGCGCGCCGATTATCGTTCCAAGCTGCTTGACACTTATTTTGCGACTAAAAATTCAGAGGCCTTCGTCAAGGAAGCTGAAAACCTCAAATCCATGGGCGATTCAGCAGCTGGTTACTGGGATCGGGTGCAGATTATGGGCTACGAACTCGCACCCGATAACGCCTTGTTTTCAGATGCCAAGGATAGCGATCTGAGCGCTGCCGATCTCGAGATATCCAAACCCCAGGAAGCGGATTTTGACCTGGGTGCGTCTGATGACGATACGACAAATTTTTCGACTACAGACTTTAATCTTGGTGAAGACGACACCGGTGGTGATTTTAGCGATACAGATTCGACGGGTGAAGCGGGGCAGATTGCCTCCACGCAGGTAATCCCCAAGCTTGACGAGATATCTGATTTCGGTGATGAAGACGATACAAATTTACGCGCCGAGCCCGAGGCCGAGGTTGACCTGGAACTCCCTGATGACGTGGGTGAGGAACTCGAATTTTCAATGGATGATGGAGCAGGACAAGAGTCTGCCGAGCCTGCAGCGGCAGAAGAAGTCGATCTGGACGAGATGGCCATGGAGTTTGATATCGGCGAGGAAGAAGCCGTGTCAGAAGATATATCCGAAGTCGACTTCGGAACCGAATTTGATGCATCTCTCGAAGAGTCTGATGAGCTGAATCTTGATGAATCCGCGTCTGCTGAAGTCGAAGTCGACGATGATGCAGTCGAGCTTGACGCCGAGTCTTTAGACGAGGAAGGCTATACCGAGACGGCAATTATCACGCCGAATTACGAAGATACCGAGGTTGTCCCCGATCTAAAAAGTGGTGCCGGTGACAACGATGATGAAGCCATCGATTTTGGTATGGATGAAACCGCGGTGATCGATCTCGATGAAACTTCCTTCGATACAGGGGACCTGAATCTTGAAACCGCCGAAGTAAATCTTGAAACCGCCGAGCTGAATCTTGATACCGGCGAACTGGATCTGCCCGATGACGAGGAAGGCGATGATGACGAGGATATTTCGATCATCGACTTCGGTGGAGAGGATTTCGTCGAACCTACCGATATTGTTGAATCCGTGGATGTGGACGACGCTGATTTCGGGGACGATGATGACGTACAAACAGGAACTTTTGCACCAGGTGACTTCGAAGAGCCAACCGCAGCCGTTGATTCTATTTCGGATATTGATGATATCGGTGAATTGATGTTGCCCGATGACGTTGACGAAGTGTCGACCAAACTTGATCTTGCCCGTGCGTTTATCGATATGGGTGACAACGAAGGTGCTCGTGGCAGTCTTGAAGAGGTTATTGCCGAGGGCAACGAAGACCAGAAGGCTGAAGCAAAATCGCTGCTTGACCAGATTTAATCTAATAATAACTAGAGTTTTTCAGCACCAAGTTAGAGGGCCTGCCGTGAAAACAGCAGGCTTTTTTTTGTGTATCAACCGTGGGGCCGACAGAATTAAAAGCTGGAAAATGCCGATCGGTTTTTGCTTGAACAGCTAGATTTCGCGCTGTACCCCCTGGCCCTTGCTGCCGGGTTGTTAAATCCAGTCATCCGGGCCGTCACAGATAGTGTCATAGGTCTGGATCAAAGATATGATAAGGGCCTCACAAGTGATTTTGGTTTAGCAAGTGAAATACGCGCTCGGTGTCGAGTATTCGGGGACTGCCTATTGCGGTTGGCAGCGCCAGCCACATTGCGAGTCGGTGCAGCAGCATCTCGAAGCTGCGCTCGCATTCGTCGCGGACCACCCGGTCGAACTGGTATGTGCCGGGCGCACCGACAGCGGTGTCCATGCTATTGAGCAGGTCGCTCATTTTAATGCCAACGTGGAGCGTACCGAACGCGCATGGGCGTTAGGCGCAAATTGCCGTTTGCCACGCGATATACGGATAAAATGGGTGCTGCCCGTTGCGGATGACTTTCATGCCCGATACAGTGCAAAATCCCGTGCTTATCGCTATATCATATTTAATTCCGATATGCCGAGCGCAATCTTCCATGATCGCACCAGCTGGGAGTTTCGACCGCTAGACCATGTTGTCATGCATGACTGCGCACAGAATATTCTTGGTGAACACGATTTCAGCAGTTTTCGTGCCGTTGGTTGCCAGGCTAAATCTTCAAAGCGGAATGTTCATCAAGTTTCAGTTAGTCGACAAGGCGAAATGATCTACCTTGATATCAGGGCGAATGCTTTTCTGTATCATATGGTACGTAATATTGCAGGCAGCCTGATCAGCGTCGGAAAGGGGGAGCGGGACAGTGCCTGGTTCTCCGAGGTTTTTATGTCCCGAGACCGTAACCTGGCCGAGGTAACGGCTCCTGCCGCCGGCTTGTATTTCCTGCAGGCGTTTTATGATGAGCAATTTAAGCTCCCCACGATCAGCAAAAAACCCGTATTATTCTGATATGAATTATAGAACCCGAATCAAGATTTGTGGCATAACGCGAGTGCAGGATGCGCTTCACGCGGCGCACAGGGGCGCCGATTCGATCGGGCTTGTTTTTCATCCACCTAGTCCACGATCGCTTGCAATTGAAAAAGCCCGCGAGATTCGCCAGGCGATACCTCCATTTGTCACCCTGACAGCCCTTTTCCTGGACGAGAGTGAGGACTGGATAGCTGAAGTGGTCCACCAGCTTCGACCCGATTGTCTGCAATTCCATGGCAGCGAATCGGTCGAGTTCTGTGAAGGCTGGGGGGTTCCCTATATTAAATCGATACCCATGGGCAGTATCGAGGCACCGGAATCTTATGCGCGACTCTATGGGTCTGCGCAGGGTTTCTTGCTTGACAGCAACGTCGCTGGACGACTGGGCGGCTCAGGTGATACATTTGACTGGTCAAAGATTCCCGCCTCGTTTGAATTTCCGCTGTTGTTGGCTGGCGGTATCAATGCATCAAACGTTGCCGACGCTATTGTTCGGGTGAGGCCGTGGGGAGTGGACGTAAGTACCGGTGTTGAGGTTTCCAAGGGTATTAAAAGCGCCGATCTTATGGACCACTTTTTTAACGAGGTTCAACGCGGCGACGGCTGTGTCGAACCAAATGAACCTCGATGATTGACCGGCTTATTCGGAGTGTTGCATGAACTGGTTTGAGAATTTAATACCATCCAAAATCCGCACCTCGGGTGGCAATGACAAAAAGAACGTACCCGAGGGATTGTGGGCGAAATGTGATCAGTGCGATTCTATTATTTATCGCGCCGAGCTGGATCGTAACCAGGAAGTTTGCACCAAATGTGATTATCACATGCGCATCGGTGCACGGCATCGACTGCAAGCTTTTTTCGACGAAGAGGGCCGCCATGAAATTGCGCCTGAACTTGAAGCCGACGATGTCCTGAAGTTCAGGGATGATAAGAAATACCGGGATCGCTTGAGCCAGGCGCAGAAACAAACGGGCGAGAGGGATGCACTGGTAGCGATGCGTGGCAGCGTAAAATCAGTTGAAATGGTGGCTGTAGCGTTCGAGTTCCAGTTTATGGGAGGATCCATGGGCTCGGTAGTCGGCGAAAAATTCGTGCGTTCGGTGAATACCTGCATCGAGCATAATATCCCGCTGATCTGTTTTACTGCGAGCGGTGGTGCTCGCATGCAGGAAGCATTGTTCTCGTTACTGCAAATGGCCAAGACCAGTGCCGCCCTGACCCAACTCTCCAGGAGGGGACTGCCTTATATCTGTGTACTGACTGATCCCACCATGGGCGGCGTTTCGGCCAGCTTCGCCATGCTCGGTGATATTCATATTGCTGAGCCAAACGCCTTGATTGGATTCGCGGGCCCCCGGGTAATCGAGCAAACAGTGCGCGAAACCCTGCCTGAAGGGTTTCAGCGAAGCGAGTTCCTGCTTGAACATGGCGCACTTGATATGATCGTCGATCGTCGACAGTTGCGCGACAAGATAAGCTCGCTGTGTGCCATGTTGATGGCACAAGCCGCCCCCTAGATACTATCTGTTTCAATTCCAGCGAATTAGCATGCGTTTTGAGTCTCTTGACCAGTGGTTGGAATGGCAGATGGTTTTACATGATAAAACCATCGAACTGGGTCTGGATCGGGTCGACCAGGTCGGTGAGCGGCTTGGTATCGCCGAGATCGCGCGCCAGGTCATCACTGTTGCGGGAACCAATGGCAAGGGTTCCAGCGTCGCTGCCTACGAAAACTGGCTGTACCAGGCGGGGTTCGCGGTCGCAAGCTACACTTCGCCGCATCTTTTATCCTACAACGAACGCATTAAACGTAACCTGGAACCGGTTAGTGATGCTGAATTGTGCAGCGCATTTGAGGCGGTAGAATCGGCGCGTCAGGGTGTCGCCTTAACCTATTTCGAATTCGGGACGCTGGCCGCGCTTTTCCTGATACAGAGGTGGCAGCCGGACTATGCGATCCTGGAGGTCGGCCTCGGTGGTCGGCTCGATGCTGTCAATATTATAGATGCCGATCTTGTCCATCTGACTCCGATAGGGCTCGATCACCAGGCCTGGCTTGGGGATGATCGAGAGCAGATTGGCTTCGAAAAGGCTGGAGTACTTCGTGCCGGGATAGCGGTGGTTCTCAATGACCCCGATCCACCAAGTTCGGTAAGCGAAGAAATCAATCGGCTTGGCTGCAACTGTTTGCAGTTAGGTCGCGATTTTGAGGTAACCCATTTAGATGACAGTCATCTGCTGTGGCGTTGTCGGGATATTGAGCTGCGTCTCGATAATGTTCTGTCGGGCTCGCATCAGGCCCAAAATCTCGCGGGTGTCGTTGCGGGACTGTCACAATTATCACTGCTCAACAATTATGAGCCAGACCAGGTACGACAATTTTTTCACGGCACCCGGCTTGCCGGTCGTTTGCAACTTGTTGAAAGCCCGCATGCGTGCCAGTTATATGTCGATGTCGGGCATAATCAGGATGCAGCACGGGCCCTGGCAGCCAGTATTGCGACCATGAAACGACCGTCTGCGAAAGTCGTGGTGCTACTGGGCATGCTTGCGGACAAGGAGCCGGAACTATTCGTAGAGGCCCTGAAGCCGGTAGTCGACTGCTGGTGGCTGTTGACGCTGGATGCAGATCGCGGCCTTGATGCCGCGCAGTTGGCTTCCCGCATCGAGTCGCAAGTGGCACCGGAAAGGCATTTTGCAAACATTGCCGATGCCCTGGATCATGCGCTGTCATCTTTGGGTAATCAGGATATAATGCTGGTTACCGGTTCCTTCGTAACTGTCGAGTATTTGCTACGCGCAGTTTCCTATTCAGGCCAGCAAAACTAGTATGGATCAAAACATTAAAAATCGTCTTGTTGGCATCAGCGTGATTTTTGCTCTTGCCGTAATTTTTCTACCCATGATTCTGGATGGTTCCGGGGTGCGCAAAGATAAGCTCGAAGTCGTGATTCCGGCACAACCCCTGGTCAGTGCCAATCCCGAGTTTGAGTCGAAGATCATCGAACTGAATTCCAGGGCTGACGAGTTGCCTGACCTCGAGCCTCGCTTCATCGATGAAAACTCTACCAAAAATCAGATCGAGCGCGTGGATGTTGCCAAAGCCGACTCGAAATCCGGGGCAGATACAAAAGCCCAACCTGGAACCCAGGTAAAAAAGATAAAAGCAAAGGCTGATGTTGCGCCGAAGGTTAAGGAGGGCGGCGATAGCTGGGTGTTGCAGGTCGGTAGCTTCAAGGACCGCGACAAGGCTTTGGTGCAGCGGGACAAGATACGCAAATCTAATATCTCTGCCGTTTTTATCGAGCAATTCAAGGTCGATAACAAGCCCAGTTTCCGGGTTCGACTGGGGCCATTTGTCAATCGGGATCAAACCAGGGTGGCGCAGAACAAGATAAAAGCCAAGCACAACATCGATGGCATAATCATGAAGTATGAAAGATAATCATGCATCCAGGGCTGATTGACGCTTTGATTGTTAACGACTATACCTATTACTCGACAGCATTCATGCCGACCAGGCGAGGGACGCCATGAGTTGGCTTGATCTGCTAATTCTCGGCGTTATCGCGTTATCGGCTTTAATCAGCCTGATCCGCGGTTTCGTTAAGGAATCAATTTCCTTGCTAAGCTGGATTGTCGCAGGCATTGTCGCTTTTCGGTATTTTTCACCGATGGCGGCATTGCTCGAGCCCTACCTGGCAGATCCAACGATTCGTAGCATGGCAGCGTTTGCTATTCTCTTTATCAGCACTTTAATCATAGGCGCTATCATCAATTTTATAATGAGCCAGCTGGTTTCGAAAACCGGTTTAAGTGGTACCGACAAGGCTCTTGGCGTTGTATTCGGCGGAGCCCGTGGTGTCCTGATTGTCACCATGATTGTATTGCTTGCAAGTCTTACCCCCATGCCAGAGGCACAGTGGTGGCAGGATTCGGCAATGGTTGGTTTTTTTCAGGAATTGGCGGAATGGGTTAAAGGAATTATCCCGGAGGATGCAGTTGATAGTTTCAGTTTCTAGTCACGCGGCGGCAGTGTAGGTAACGAGATATGTGTGGAATAGTCGGGATAGTCAGCCACCAACCAGTTGCACAGGTTATATACGATTCATTGCTGGTGTTGCAGCATCGCGGGCAGGATTCGGCTGGCATCGTGGTCAGTGACAAAAACAAGTTGAACCTGCGTAAGGGCAATGGTCAGGTTAGCGATGTATTTCACACCCGACATATGCTTGAGCTAACCGGTACCCTGGGTATCGGGCATGTGCGCTATCCCACGGCGGGTTGTTCCTCATCTGCCGAGGCACAGCCATTTTACGTCAATTCACCGTATGGTATTACCCTGGCGCATAACGGTAATTTGACCAATGTCGAGAAACTGAAAGCGGAACTGTATCAGTCCGATTTACGCCACATTAATACCGAGTCTGATTCCGAGGTACTGCTCAACGTGTTTGCGCACGAGTTGCAAAGTTGCGGTAGCCTGAATATTAACGCTGATGAAATCTTCACCGCTGTGACCGAAACCCATAAGCGTATCGAGGGTGCATACGCCGTGGTCGCGATGCTGACGGGCAAGGGGATTGTTGGCTTCCGTGACCCGCGTGGTATTCGACCAGTTGTCTATGGAAAACGTGAAACCGCTGACGGCGCTGAGTACATGATCGCATCAGAGAGTGTGGCCCTGCAGACCTCCGGGTTTGAGCTGATAGCCGATTTAAAACCCGGGGAAGCGGTATTTATCGACGTTGCGGGCACCATTCATCGTCAACAATGCACCACGTCACCCAAACTCAACCCCTGTATTTTTGAATATGTCTATCTCGCACGACCTGACTCGATAATCGACGATATTTATGTTTATAAGGCGCGTCTGCGCATGGGTGTAAAACTGGCACGTAAGATTTTAAAGCAGATGCCCAAGCACGATATCGACGTGGTAATACCGATTCCCGATACCAGCCGTCCGTCAGCGATCGAACTTGCTTATCACCTGGGAGTCAAGTTTCGGGAAGGCTTCATTAAGAATCGCTATATAGGCCGAACCTTTATCATGCCCGGGCAACAGATGCGCAAGAAATCCGTGCGCCGAAAACTCAATCCCATCGATATTGAATTCAAGGGCAAGAACGTACTGCTGGTTGATGATTCCATCGTGCGCGGAACCACATCGAAGCAGATAATTCAGATGGCGCGCGAGGCAGGGGCGAAAAAGGTTTATATCGCATCCGCGGCGCCACCGGTGCGCTATCCCAACGTCTATGGCATCGACATGCCCGCGGCCAATGAACTGGTAGCGCATGAGCGCAGCGAAGCTGAAGTAGCGGAATACATTGGAGCGGACTGGCTCATATACCAGGAGCTGGACGATTTAATCGATGCAGTACAGAAAGGAAATCGCCGCATTAAAAAGTTTGATTGTTCATGTTTTGATGGCAAGTATGTTACCAATACCGTCGGTGTTGACTATCTCGACAAGGTGCGATCCCTGCGCAACGATTCGGCCAAGGAAGCCAGCGAGGAGCAGCTCAACGTGGTAGGCATAGAACTGCACAACAACGCCTGATGCGCTGGCAGGATATTAAGGACGAGGTGGTCGCGAAACTGGGCGGCAATTCGGCGCTGGGGGATGAGCGTCCATTTATATATATCGATTCTCAGCAGCAACAGTTGCACTTGATTGATATTGAAGAAGAGCATAATCGCAGCTATCCGGTGTCGACGGCAGAGTGTGGTATTGGCAATCGCCTGGATTCTCTGATGACCCCTTTTGGAATTCATCGCATTCGCCAAAAAGTCGGTGGAGGTCAACCCTGGGGGATGGTTTTTGAAGCGCGCGAGCCA
The DNA here is from genome assembly GCA_029862125.1 of Gammaproteobacteria bacterium. GTDB lineage: Bacteria > Pseudomonadota > Gammaproteobacteria. The sequence continues at coordinate 17,982 of JAOTXY010000061.1, forward strand.
ACCGGAAGGATTGTCGACGACCTCGATAACAGGGAACGGGACGAAATTACCTCACGCATATTATGGCTGGATGGGCTGGAGGACGGTATCAATCTTAACGGGGTTTATGATACCTGTGCCCGTTATATTTACATTCATGGCACTTCTGACGAAAAACGTATCGGCAAAGCGGTTTCAGGTGGCTGTATCCGCATGAAAAATGACGATGTCATAGAACTATTTGACGAAGTTATGGTGAATGACCTGGTTTTAATCGCGTAGATCGCCGCAGCCTGGGTCAGTGTTCCCCGCTGTGAGCAATATCGGGGGCTACTGGTTTCATAAAAACACTCAAAATATTAAACCATCAATCCGCAGATTATGAGCGGATACGAATCTTGACAACCCGGAATCATCGTCATATGGTGCGGGACTGGCGCTAATTTGTTACTCGGCTTGCAGGCGCCCGCGAATCAGTAAAGATTCGGATTTAAAAATTTGCTAAAGAGGGTGGTCCTGAATTATTTCCGAACCCGTCCCCTCCCGAGTTTTTTCTTTTTTGGAGAAACTCCGTGAAACATGATAGTTATGGTTTTGACACGCTCGCCATAAGAAGCGGTCAGCGACGTAGTTCCGAACTCGAACACAACGAAGCCATATTCACGACTTCCAGTTTTGTGTTTGAAAATGCTGCCCAGGCTGCGGCGCGATTTGCCGGAGACGAGCCTGGAAATATTTATTCGCGCTTTACCAATCCGACCACGCAGGCCTTTGAAAGGCGTCTGGCTGCCATGGAAGGGGGTGAGGCCTGTATCGCAACCGCGTCGGGAATGGCGGCAATCACGAGCCTGTGTATTGCCATGCTGAGCGCAGGCGATCATATCGTCAGCTCGCGCTCGATATTTGGCACCACGACAACCCTGTTCGACAAGTACCTGCCGCGCTTTGGCATCGAAACCAGCTTTGTTGACCTAACGGACCTGGATGACTGGAAACAATCGATTCGCGCTAATACGCGATTGTTGTTCCTGGAGACACCATCGAATCCACTTTCCGAAATTGCCGATATCAGGCAGCTGGCAGATCTGGCGCACGAAAATAACTGCATGCTGGTGGTCGATAATTGTTTTTGCACGCCCGCGTTGCAGCGGCCGCTTGAACTGGGTGCAGATATCATCGTGCATTCAGCGACCAAGTACCTGGACGGGCAGGGTCGTATTGTCGGGGGTGCGATTGTGGGTCCCAACCCGTTGGTTAATGAAGATATATTTGGCGTAATCCGTAGTACCGGTCCCAGTATGAGCCCGTTTAACGCCTGGGTTGCCTTAAAGGGGCTTGAGACACTCAATTTGCGTATGTATGCACACTCGCAAAACGCCATTCAACTGGCCAGATTTCTGGAGCAACACCCAAGAGTGGAGAGGGTGTTCCATCCAGGGCTTGAAACCAACCCCCAGTACGAGCTGGCGAAATCACAACAGTACGGATTCGGCGGCGTGGTTTCCTTTGTCGTTGGCGGCGGGCGTGAGAGTGCCTGGAAGATAATCGATTCGACCGAGTTGCTTTCCATTACCGCCAATCTCGGCGACGTCAAGACGACGATAACGCATCCCGCGACCACAACTCATGGACGCGTCAGCGATGAGTTAAAAGCCAGGACCGGCATTGGCGAGGGTTTGATCCGAGTTGCGGTTGGGCTGGAAAGTATCGACGATATAGTCGCCGACCTGGCACGAGGGCTTGATGGCTGAGCTATTCCGGCAACTTGAGAATGCTCTGCTGGAGCCGGATTACCGGGCCAAGTGCGAATTGACGGCAACCATCTATCAGGATTGGCGACAAGGCTCACTAACGCGCCAGGCGAAATCGAAAATCCTGTCAATTGA
>JAOTXY010000146.1 GCA_029862125.1 Gammaproteobacteria bacterium
TCTCGCACTCGCGCTCAAGGCAAGTAGCGGGATTAATTTTAAAGATCTCAAAAAACCTCTCACCCTGGTGGCAACCGCTGATGAAGAAACCACCATGAGCGGCGCCAGGCTGATCGCCGACAATGGCAAGAAACTGGGGCGCTTCTGCGTCATCGGTGAACCGACGGGTCTGTCCCCTATTAGACAGCATAAGGGCAACCTGACCATGTCGGTCGAGTTCGTCGGTCAATCCGGGCACGCCAGCGATCCGGGACTCGGCAACAATGCGCTTGACGGCATGCACCAGTTCATGACCGCCCTGTATGCCTACCGCGATAAAATCCAGCAGCAATACAATGACCCGGCCTTTACCATTCCGACGCCGACGATGAACCTGGGGCATATTCACGGCGGTGACAATTCCAATCGAATTTGCGGTGCGTGCACGTTGCTGATCGATATCCGCTTTTTACCCGCGATGTCGTTCGAAACACTGCATACCGACCTCGAGCAACTGGCGTTCGAGGTGGCCGACAAGCGCAGCCTCGAGGTCGCCACCCAGATCCTCGGCTCCGGCCTGCCCGCGATGGATACTCCCGAGGCCAGCGAAATCGCGCAGTACCTGACCCACATCACCGGTAAAAAGACCGGCAGCGTGGCTTTCGGCACCGAGGCGCCCTACTACAACTCGATGCAAACCGAAACTATCGTCATCGGGCCCGGTTCGATCAACCAGGCACACCAGCCCGACGAATTCCTGCCGCTGGCGCACATCGACCCGACAATAAAAATGCTCGAGGACCTGATCGACCGTTTCTGCATGACGTGAAGATACTGGCCGATCAGAACATCCCCTGTGTCGCCGACGCATTCCGGGATCTTGGCGAGGTAACACTGATGCCCGGGCGCGAAATCAAACGCGAACATCTCAGCGATTGCCAGTGCCTGATTATCAGGACGGTAACTCGTGTTGATGCGGCCTTGCTCGATGATACCCCGGTCGAATTCGTCGGCACTGCCACCATCGGCACCGATCACATCAATCTGGATTACCTGGCTAAATCGAATATCGGCTGCAGCAATGCAGCCGGCTGCAATGCTGAAGCCGCGTCGGAGTACGTGGTCAGTGGCCTATTCGCGCTGGCGCAACGCAAGGAATTCGATCCGTTAAAACTAAAAGCTGGAATTGTCGGTTTCGGTAATGTCGGCTCTCGCCTCTATCAGAAGCTCGACACCCTCGGCATCGAATGCCTGGTTTGTGATCCCCCGCTGCAAAAGGCTGGTACATCGGGCCAGGCCTTTGTCGACCTCGATACCATTCTCCGAGAATGCAATTTTATCTCGCTGCACGTACCGTTAACAAATGCTGGCAGACACCCGACCTTCCACCTGCTCGATGCCGAACGGCTACAGCGCCTGGCTGCCGGCTGTCTGCTGGTTAACGCAGCACGCGGTGAGGTTGTCGACAATCAAGCTTTGCTGGATGAGTTACGAAGACGAGACGATTTGCTCGTTTTTCTCGATACCTGGGAAAATGAACCGACCCCGTTGCGTGAGCTGTTGTTGCGAGCCGACCTCGCCACGCCGCATATCGCCGGCTACAGCGTCGAGGGGCGCATGCGGGGCACACAAATGGTGCTCGACGCGACATGCAAACATTTCGGTCTGAAATCAAGCTGGCACATGACGCAACAGTTTCCACCAGGCCAAGACCTGGTATTGCAGGCATCGGACTCGAGCGTATCAGCGTGGCATGACCTGTTTCGTCAACATTTCGACATCTGGCGTGATCACGAAGCCTTTGTCGCAGGAAGCGATCTCGACGACGCATCTTTTGCTCGGCATTTCGACGCGTTACGTCGCATCTACCCCGATCGACTCGAGTACGAACGTTTTATCGTGCAACAGCAAAACACAGACGTGCCGGATGAAGTATTACAGCAGCTAGGTTTTCAAACCGGTGCTTGAGTCAGGGCGCAGCAATCAGGGGCGGAGTTGCACTACGTTGGCGGAGGATCCCAGCTGTGGTAGCGGGCTTTGAATCAACGCCTCAATCGATGCAGCATCGACTGGTTTACTCAACAGGTAACCCTGTATCTCATCCACCGCATACTCGCCCAGCAGGTCAAATTGAGCATTATCTTCGACACCCTCAGCGACCACTTTCATATTCATCGAATGTGCCATCGATATCAACGTCTGCACTATTTTCTGATCATTTTCGTCCGTGCAAATATCACGGATAAATCCACGATCTACTTTCAAGCTGTTAATTGGTAGCGTCTTCAGGTAGCTCAACGAGGAATAGCCGGTGCCAAAATCATCGATCGCGATCGAAATACCCCGCACATTCAACCGTTCCAGCGACTCGATCGCTTTTTGTACATTTTCCATGAGGATGGTCTCGGTGATTTCGATCTCAAGCATCCTTGGAGGCACCTTGCTTTCTTCCAGATATTGAAAGATTATCGGTACGATATCGGCCTGGACCAGCTGTTTGCTCGACAGGTTTATAGCGATCTTGCAATCCTGAATGCCGAGATCGAGCCAGCTGCGCAACTGCCGACAAGCCTCCCGGATAACCCAGTCGCCAATCTGCAAAATGAGCCCACGCTGCTCCGCAAATTCGATAAACTCGTAGGGAGAAACCATCCCACGCTCGGGATGGTTCCAGCGGATCAGCGCCTCGACACCGATTATCTTCTGCTCTTTTAAATCCATTTTTGGCTGATACTGCAGTAACCACTCCTCATTTTCGATTGCCCGGCGCATATCGACTTCGAGTTGCAGATGCTTAACCGAAAGCTCCTGCACATGCTGGTCATAGAACTGGTACCCAATCTCTGACTTGTGTTTTTTGCTGTATTGCTTGGCACTCATTGCATGGTTGAGCAATTCTTCAACACTATCCGCGTCGGTCGGGTACAGGCTGACACCGATGTTGCTGGTGGGGTATATGGTATTGCCATCGATCTCGACCGCCTCGTTGATGATATCCATCACCCTTTTAACGGCCCAGGTCACCTGTTCCTTTTCGGGGAGATCGGTAAACAGCACTGCGAATTCATCACCAGCGAAACGTGAAACGCTTAGTCGGGATACCCCGTCGGTCTTACGCACGATCGAGTTCAACCGGTAAGCGACATTCTTGAGCAACTCGTCGCCTCCTGATCTCCCCAGGGTCGCGTTGATCTGGCTGAACATATCGATATCGATAATCAGTACCGCGGCGAGCTGATCGTGACGGCAACCACGCTCGATCGCCTGGTGAATCCGGTCGTAAAACAGTACCTGGTTGGGTAACCCGGTCAGGCTGTCATAGCTTTTACTGTATTCAAGTTCCGATGAAAACTCGGACGCCATGTTTTCAAGTTCGGCAATGCGGTGTTGCAGGCTCGCGACGCTGGACCCGGCCTCGGGTTCCTGCCGATTTTTGGCAGCCATCATTTCAGTTTGATCTTCATCGGCAGTCATCGAAGCCCAGCTGACCACGCGGTTACGCCCGGTTTGCTTGGCAGCATAAAGTGCTTCGTCGGCGAGATGATTCAAATTGCCCTGATCCGTCGGATTGTCATGCATGCTGGCAACTCCGAGACTTGCAGTGACACGTGGTCCGTCTTTGTAGCGCTTGGTCGATTCGTCTTTTACGCGCAGACGTATGCGCTCGGCCACTTTTATCGCCATATCGACCGGCATGCCCGGCAACACCACGCAAAATTCCTCACCACCGTAACGCGCGACGAGATCATCCTTGCGAGTATTCGCCTTCAGAATTTCGGCGAGCATCTTGATCACTTCGTCACCGGTGGCATGCCCGAAGTTATCGTTGACCAGCTTGAAGTGATCGAGGTCGACCATGATGCAGCAAAGCTCGGAGCCATCCGCGAGAGATGCGTTAAACAGTAATTCGAATTCTTCCGAAAATGCGCGCCGGTTCAGGCACCCGGTGAGCGAATCCCGGGTTGCAAGATATGACAGTTCCTTGTTTTGTTCGTTAACCTGAGCCTGTGATTTCTCCAGGCGTTGCACCATTGACTGTAGCTCGACATTGCGTTCCTCGATTTCGGTGATGTCATCGAGAGTAATCAGTACGCCCTGCGCTTTCCCTTCCGGGCTCAGGATCGGAGAGGCATTGATCGCGAACTTGAAGGTGCTGCCGTCTTCAGATTTCAGATTAAATTGGGCGCCGATAGACGCCTTGCCGGATTTGAGCACATCGAGCCAGGGCAGCTCTGTCCCCGATTTCTTTTTCGAAACGCGCTCCCAGTTCAACTCGGAGGCCTTGCCGCCAAGCAATGAAAATGGGTCGCGACCGATTTTATCGCTGAAAGCCTTGTTGGTGAGCAGGATCTGCTCGTCTTCGTCGACGATCATGACCCCCTCGGAAAGGGTATCGAATGCAGCATTGACGCGTTCCGGGATAACCGCCGATGGATCGAGCTGGCGCAGCGTCCTCAGCATGAACACCAGGTAAACGAAGAAGCCGATCAGCAGGCAAAAGACAACCAGCTTGAAAATTCCTTTTTCGACAAAACCAAACAGTGAATCGCTGTTAAGCGCCTCGAAGCGCAATTCGACGTTACCCCAGAGTTTGCCTTTTTGCAGCAACGGTACCAATACGTGAGACGAAGTCGACTTGTTACCTGTAAACCCTTCCCATAACCTGTCATGGTTTGCAGATTTAAAAACGAGCTGCCCCGATTCCTTACGGATTCCGGTTGAGAGGATGTTGGGATTACGCTTGGCCACCAGGTTCACCAGGCGCTCCAGCCTTTTGATTTCACGCGTCGGATCCATAGTGGCAAACTGGATGGCCAGCGATTCACTGACTTGCTTGCGCGTCTCCAGTCGCATTTTGTCTTCGTCCGGGGTAAATCCGACCATTTCAGCACCGAGCAGAATACAGGCCGTCAACATCGCCAGCGCAAAACTGATGCGCATCGCCGGAAGGAAGAGGCCTACGGATTTACGTAATTTATTCATCAATAAATCCTAATCTCACTCCAACCTTAGCCAATTATCGGATTGCGAATTCATTGCTGCGAATCCCCTTTTCCCGAGAACATGTTATCCACTTTCCTGGCATGCTCCCTGACCACCGTCTTATCATCGTCATCGTCAACAGGTTCAACCTTTTCCTCGTCTTCCCTGTTCTTAAGTATCGGCAGTGGATCGAAACGGTTGAGTAATGGCACCGTGGACATGAAACTCGCCAGCAGCGCTCCACCGCGTAAAACCCAGCTCACAATACCCACGGTAAGGCTGGCAGTGGAACCCACAAAGATCTGAACATTGACATCATCAGCGTTCTGCTGCGCAGCCTCGTCGTCCATACCCAGGTGCATGCTATCGATTCTGCTGAGCAGTTCGTGTTCATACTGTTCGT
>JAOTXY010000008.1 GCA_029862125.1 Gammaproteobacteria bacterium
GAGTACCGGCAAACCGGTTTGTGACGCCAATATGAAATTTCGCTGGCCACCGCGTGGCTTGCCTGCCGAAATCGACGCCACCGTCGGCACCCGGAATCGAAGCCTGTATGCCTTGCGGATTTATCTAAGTAGCCTGATTCAATTTTTTCTGGACCGGTTCGATTTGAGCGCGGGCGGTTACCAGGGTAAACAGTATCGGGTCGAGTTGCGCGACAATACCGACTACCGACGCTTTGACGATACGCTGCGAATATTGCTTGACTGCAGCGCGGCACAGGCCGACACAATCGATGCAATGCTGGCGCAGCGCGCACAACGAGGAGAACTGAATTACGGCCTGCACCGTTCGGATTCAGCGCTGATGACCTGCCTGGTTTTCAACCTCGACAAGGGTGAGCACCTTCATTTCGTCGACGGCAGCAACGGTGGATTTACCAGTGCCGCTAAAAATATGAAAGCGAAGAAAAGTGATCGTGACTCTCGTGCCTAGAATGGATGCCGGCTCGGGGGCCGGCATGACGGTTTAACGCGTCATTCCCGCGCAAGCGGGAATCTTATAACAAGCCACCATTGCAAGATCCCGATACGTCGGACCGCCGCTTTCGCGGGGATGACGGTGAGATTATGGAGGCAAGCTAGACAGATTTTACACGCTTGTATAATATCCGGCTGTTTACTCTAAGAAATTAGTAGTACCCATAAATATAAAACAACCTGTATCTGGAGGAGCACAATGAAACTCAGAAAATACCTGGCTGGTAGCGCCTTCGCCCTGGCCACTATGGCGCTGAGCGCCAACACAGCCTATGCCGCCTGCGCAACCGACGGCCTTGCATCATCGAAAAGCAAACCCAGCGGCTTTCCGGAGCGCGCACTGACCATGGTGGTACCTTACGGTCCGGCCGGTGGTTCGGGCCAGGTGGCCCAGGCCATGGCGCAGGCAGTGAGCGATCTCACAAGCGTCTCGATCAACCGCGATCACAAGTCTGGTGGTTCGGGTACCGTGGGCATGACCGCGTACATGGCATTACCCGCGGACGGTTATTCTGTAATGGAGCATATCGACGATGCGTCAAGCGCGCACGCGCTAGATTCGGGTCGCCCCAATCCGGCCGAAGATCTTATCCCGCTGGTCACGTCGCAGATCACCTTCTCGCAAATCTACATTCGTACCAATGAAGACCGCTTCAACGACTGGGATTCCTTCGTCAAGTGGGTCAAGGCGCAAGACGGCAAGGCCACAATCGCCAACGTCTCCAAGGAAGGCTCGATGGAACGCGTCACGATGAAATTTATCACCGACGCTACCGGCATGAAAATTCAGCAAATCTCGTTCGACAAGGGCGCCCCGCGTTATGGCGCGCTCGCTGGCGGACAGGTCGATGCGTTGTTCGAGCAGCCAGGCGACGTGCGCAAGTTCCTCGACGCTGGCAAGTTCAAGCCGATCCTGACCATTCTGAAAGATCGTCCTGCGGCGTTTGCCGACGTACCGAGCCTGACCGACGCCGGTCTGGATTTCGATCCGTTGTACCGTTTCCGCGGTTTCTACGTGCACAAGGCTACACCCGCCGATCGCGTGGAATGGTTGCAGTGGGCCTTCCAAAAGGCTTACTGCCAGGACAGCTACCAGAAATTTAACGAAAGCAAGTACATGACGCTGATCGAAAGCTATCGTGACACTGCCGGTTCAAAGGAACTGATCAAAACGACTGTCGGCCAGTACCGCGACGTCTACAAGAAAATGGGCCTCGAAGTTAAGTAACTTCGAAATGAAGCCTCACCGTCAAACAACGCCCGGGTACCTGCCCGGGCGTTTTGATTTCATCGCCCGGGATCCAATGCGTCATGGGTAAGCTGAGAACCGGGCACCTGGTAGAAGCCGGACTGTGGTTGTCGCTGTGCCTGGTGCTCTACATCTATTCGTTCGAGTTCGACCAGGATATCGAAATTTACAAGTTTGGTGCCAGCGCCTGGCCGCGAACCATCATCCTGCTGATGGCCATCGCCGCGATCGGACAATTGGCGCACCACTGGGTCAAAGGAGATGAATCCTCGTCGGACATGATCAGTGCCGCGGTCGACGATGGTTCAGAGGAAGCCGCGCACGAGGCACACCACGAAGGCCTCAAATGGTACCTGTCGACCCTCGCGCTGTTGACCATCCCGTTCATCTACATGCGTGTGCCGGACTGGATCGCGGCCGCGGTCAGCGCCGAAGACAGTGGACTGCATCTTATCCGCATCGTCGTCGCCGCAATCCTGATTGCGATCGTGGTTTATTTCATCCGCCATCACCGGGTTCGCGTCGCGCTGATGCTGCCGTTGTTTTTCGCCGCACTGCTGGAGGACTTCGGGTTCTACACGCTGGCACCATTTTTCATCATCGGCATCATGTACCTGTTCGGTGAACGCCGACCGAAGCCGATGGCCTTGGTGATGGCGTTGATTTACGGCCTGTTGCTGCTGCTGTTCGTCAATATCCTGTTCGTCGGCCTGCCCGTCGGCAACATCAAGCCCTTTTACGACATCGGCAGCTGGGTCGTAACGGTGCTGCAATAGGAATTGACGATGGAAACATTCGATAATTTTCTGCAAGGCACAGTCACGCTATTCAGCGACCCGATCGGCATCCTGATTTTCTTCGGCGGCGTCATCGGCGGCATGCTGTTCGGCGCAATTCCGGGCGTCAGCATGCTGACCCTTGCCGCGATCCTGTTGCCGTTTACCGCGCACCTGTCGCCCGAGCACGGCATCATGCTGTTTTCGGTCATTTACTGTACCGGCGTCTACGGCGGCGCGATTACCGCTATCCTGTTCAATATCCCGGGCGCACCGGAGAACGCTCCGACCGCTTTCGACGGCTACCCGATGACGCAAAACGGCCAGGCCGGCAAGGCAGTCGGCGCCGCGGTGATGTGCTCCGCAATCGGCGGTGTCGTCTCCTGTATCATCATGATGGCGGCGACCGCGGCGATCGCCGACTGGGCGATTTCCGCTTTCGGTCCACCTGAAATTTTTGCACTGGTATTCTTTGGCCTGGCGGTCGCGGCCTCGGTCGGCGCAAAGACCTTCTGGAAAGGCTGGCTATCGATCCTGATCGGACTGATGGTAGCGGTCGTCGGACTGGACCCGGTCGGTGGTATCGAGCGTTATGACTTCGAAATGCCTTACTTGCTCGCCGGCATTCATTTTATTCCGACCATCCTCGGCTTTTTCGCGGTCTCGGAAATTTTCGTGCAGGCCGAGAAAAAAGTTCGTGGTTCGTACGAAGCCCCCAAGATGGGGGTTGAGTTCCCGACCATGAAAGAATTGATCGCACACAAGTTTGCCGTGATCCGCTCGATCGTAATCGGATTCTTCTGCGGTATTTTGCCAGGCATCGGCGCGACGCTGGCCGCATTCATGGGATACAACGAGGCGGTGCGTTGGTCGAAAACACCGGAAGAGTTCGGCAAGGGTAAGCTCGAGGGCGTAATTTCGTCAGAAACCGCCAACAATGCCGCCACCGGCGCGGCAATGATCCCGCTGCTGGCGCTCGGATTACCGGGCGGCGCGCTCACCGCGATGATGGTCGGCGTGTTCCAGATGCACGACATGGAGCCCGGTCCGCTGGTGTTCATCAACAGCGCGGACCTGGTCTGGGTCGTGTTCGCCGCCATGTTTTTCGCCAATTTGTCGATCATCGTCATCGGCTTTCTCGAAACCAAGACCATCATCAACCTGTTGCGCATTCCATTCCAGTTCCTGGCGCCGATGATACTGTTGCTGGCAACCGTTGGCGCCTACGCGGTGCGCGGCCTGACCATCGATGTCGTGGTCATGTTTCTTGCCGGCGTGATCGGCTTTTTCCTGCGCCGTTCCGGCTACTCGGTTGCCGGCATCGTGCTCGGCCTGATTCTCGGCAAGATCGGCGAACAGACTTTTGCCCAGGCCATGCAGATGCTGCATTTCGAATGGAGCGGGTTCCTTGATCGCTGGATCGCGCTGGGCCTGCTGATTGCCGGCTTCCTGACGCTGTGCGGCAGCATCTACGGCGCGTTTTTCAAAAAGCATAAAAAAGCCTCAGTCGATTCGACCGCCTGACGTCACCTCCGTCCCTTTGTTAACCGAGCCAGGCGACCAGCCCGGACAGGCTGACGCCCCCGGCGACCACGCCCGCGACCAGTCGACGACGGAACAGGAAGTACGCCGCGAAGGCAATAATTACCGAGGCCACGCGAATCTCGATCGACACCGCGGCCAGCTGGCTTTCCGGCAGTATGATCATGCGAAACACAAGGCCCGCCACCATGGCGTAGGAAACACAGGTAACCCACTGGAAAAAAGCGCCGCTGGAATCGATTCGCTTGACTACGACAACACCGAGCGCACGCCAGATGAAGGTCGCCGCGGCACAACCGAGCACTATGATCCAGAAAGTCTCAGCGCCCATGGCCACTCTTCCACGATCGTCCCACGGCGAATCCAACGCTTCCCCCGACGATCCCGGCAATCAGCAGGTCGACCGAGGGGAACAGGGTGTGTGCGATCGAAATCGTAGCGCAGCCGAGGATCATCGAAAACCGTTCCGCCCGCCCAGCCACCCCCAACAGCACCAGCGCAAAAAAAAGTGGGCTGATAAAAATCAAGCCGAGCATCATCACCGCCGGCAGCAGCACGGAACCGTGGTAGCCTACCAGGGTACCGATCACCGCCGCGAGTAGGATCGAACTCGCAAAAGTCAAATAGTAGCGATGCCGAAATTCCGACTCGATGCCGGGAAACTCGCGCAGGCAAACCGCCCAGGAATTAATCGACAGCAACTGCGCGTCGAGCAGCATGCCGCCGAGGCCCGAGCGACCGCGCGACATGGCCGGCACGAAAGACACCACCATCGGCAGGAAGCGCGCGTTGGCGAGTGAGCAGGCGAATACAATCGCGATAATGCCCTGCCCGGTCGCAGTCAGCTCGACCATGGCGAGCTGGCCGGGCAGACCCCAGATCAGTAACGACGACAAAGCGGACATTTCCGCGCTGAAGCCCGCGCCACGCGCAAGCGATCCGAATCCCATCATCGTAAAGAACAGGATAAAGGCTGGTAGCGAAAGCGCGTCCAACATCGCCTTGCGCATTACCGCATTGTTCCCGGTAACCATTGTGGTCAACTTTTCCATCGGGCAATCAGCGCCATTTAAAAATCCGCATTATAGAAATACGAGCCATGCGCTTACCGTAAACACTGAAATAATTGTGGACAGCAAAACCGTACTCGCCGCCGCGTCGAGACCCCGGTTATACATGCTGGCGAATAGATAGGCATTCAATCCGGGTGCCATCGCCGACATCAGCACGATCGACTTGATGGTCGTTTCGGGCAACTGCAGTTGCATACCGAGAAAAAGCGTAAGCGCGGGTTGCACCACCAGGGACAGCAGCGAGATGAATCCGGCCTCCCCTATCGATTTGGAAAGGGTGTAGCGCGTTAATACCCCCCCTAGCGCAAACAGCGCCACGGGCAGCGATGCCCGTGCCAGCAAATCGACCGCTGCTATCAAGGGCCCGGGCAAGCCAATCCCGCCCAGGTTGACAATAAATCCTAGTCCGATACCGATCATCAGGCTATTGCGAAACATTGCCTTGAGTACGATGCGCGTGGTCTCTGCAGCACCGCGGCCATCGGCGCGCAACAGTTCCATCGCGGTGATTCCGATCAAGTAGCAAATCGGCGCGTTTACCGAGACCAGGGCAAAGTTCGGCGCCATGCTGTCCGCACCCCAGGCTCGCTCCGAAATCGGCAGGCCCAGCAGCACCAGGTTTGAAAACAAGGCTGCAAATGCAACGCCTACCGCTTCCCCGGGGCGGCGTTTGAAAAAATTTTTAACCACGAAAAAAGTAACTGTGAAGCTGGCGATTGCAGCGGCGTAGTAAGCGAACATCATACGCCAGTCGAATGCGGCAGCCAGGTCGATGGTCGAGGTTGCGCGAAACAGCAGGCAGGGAATCGCGAACTGGATCGCAAACTTCATCAGGTGGTCGATCGGCTCGTCAGCGATGATGCCGCCCCTGACCGCCAGGTAACCCGCGCCGACGACGAGAAAAACCGGGGCTACGATGTCGAGGATTTCAACCAGCACTCAGGGTTCCAGTTCGACAAGTCCGCTGGCACTTCGTGAGTGCATACCGGGGGTGGGAATGAAGCATTAAAGTGCCTGCTTTATATTGTTATTGAACCTGTCTTTTACGCGCTCGTTCGGCATCGAGCAAGGCGCGTTTGCGTTCCAGGCCCCAGCGATAACCGCCAAGTCCTCCATCTCCGCGCAGAATTCGATGACATGGTACCAGCACCGCTACGCGGTTCGCCCCGCAGGCCGATGCCGCGGCCCGCGCGGCTTTGGGCCTCTCGATCGCCTGTGCCAATTCGGAATAACTGAGCACGTCGCCATCCCGAAGACTCAGCAGGAATTCCCAGACCTTGATTTGAAATGCGGTGCCCTGTAAATCGAGCGGTACCTCCGGGCGCGGTTGCTTATTCTGGATGTAGGCGTTAAGCGCGTCAATCCATTGCCCGAGTTGCGTCGAAGAATCATCGGTGAATTGGCGTAGCTCGGCCTGTGGGAATTCTCGTTGCAATTGCTGCAACAACTTGTCGCAGCTGTCACCGAACTGGGCGAAGCAAACCCCGCGATCAGTCGCGGCCATCAGGATTGGCCCCAGCACGGTGTCACGGCAGGCCCAGGTCAGAATTTCACCTTTGCCGCCGGCGCGGTAGCGCGCCGGTGTCATGCCGATATTATGCATGGTCTGGCCATAAACACGACTCGTCGATCCGTAACCTGCCTCGTAAATAGCGTCGGTGATATCGATGCCGGAACGCAACAGGGATTTAAAGCGCTCGCTGCGAGCCGCTTGCTGGAATTTCTTCGGTGACACGCCGAAGATCGAGTTAAATACACGCTGCATCCTCGATGGCGAAAGGTGCACTCGCGCGGCTAGCGTTTCCAGGGTTAGTGATTCGTCCGCGTTGGCGGCAATGTAGCGTGCCAACTCAATGAACTTGCTAATCGTTTTATCGTGTTGCTGTGACATCGCATTAATCATACTCTCAATAGTTGAATATGATCACTATGTTAGTGAAACCGCGTTGCTGAAACTCTCCGTTTATTGCTGTTGTTTAGAGGCGCTTGCCGAAAGAATACCAGTAACTGCTATCGGATTACTTTTAAATGAAGTTTTTACTAGTCGACCGTAATCCCTGCATCTGCCAGCAACCGGCGCGCATATTCGACCGGGACACCAAAATTGGAACCGCCATATTCAGGAATAATCGCGGTGTTAATCGCGATTGTATTGCCGTCAATATCGAGTACCGGCCCACCACTACCGCCATGCGTGGTGTCAGCATCGTAAACCACGGTTGATTCAGAACGCTGACCGACAATACCCCGGCTCGCGAGCGGACGAATAAACTGTGCCCGCGACAGGCGTTCGGCGACCTCCCATGAATCGAGACTCTCATCGGCCTGTAATTCAGCCAGGAAATCATCCCCTGTTTGCGCCAGCATCGAACGCATGCCGGTTGGATATCCCATGACGATAACCTCGTCCCCGGGCGCGGGTAGTCGAGTGCTGAAATCCAGGTACGGCAGGCCATCGACGACTTCACTGCATTGCAGGACCGCGAGGTCGGCCTCGTCGCTGGCCTTGAGTAATTCAACCGGAAACGCGGCCTCGATGCCGGGCAGGTAACCCACGAACTTGATCAATACCGGTTCCATTCCGGCTGCAATCAACGCTTCGTCACTGGTATCCTCTTCCCACGGCAAAGCGACATGTCGGTTGCTTAATAGCGCCCCACTCTTATTGATTATGAAACCGGTACCGGTGAATCGTCGTTCAGCGATGCCGCCCTCGCCTTCCAGGGTCAGCAGCGGTTGACCGCGTAACGTGAACAATGTGTTGCCTTCCGCATCGACCTGGTAACGCAGCATGCGATCGGTTTCGTTATCACGAAAGCCATAAGCACCCTGTAAAAACACGATCGCACGGGTTGCCTCGGCAATGATGCGGGTGCTTGCCGCGGAGCGCTGTTCCAACAACTCGAGTCTTTCGGCGGCGGCGCTCAGCGAGTGGCCCAATTCCTGGCGCAATTGATTGAGATCAGACGGGCGCAGGGCTTCGCGGTTGGTGCGTGTCAAAGCGCGGGCGAAATCTTCGAGCTTATGCGCACTAGTCTCGGCCTGTTGCTGTAACAGGAGGCCGGAGCGGTACTGCTGGTAGACAATCACTGCGAGTGCCACCAGTGCGAGAATCACGCTGGCGCGAAATAAAATTGTTGTCTTGAGCGCAAAGTCCACGCATAAATCTCGAAACGCTTTTTGCAGGCGCGCAAATCGGGGCTGACGGCTGACGCGGGTGTAATCGATGACATCGTCGAGCATATCGCCGAGTGAACGTCTGACCCGGTCACCCTGGTGGTGGAGACGGTAGCGCGATAGTGGACCCTTATCACCAAATTCTATCAGGTCGCGCTGTTCCAGCTGTTTCGAGTTGACGCGTTCACCATTTATCCAGAGTGGATTTTGTTCGCGCGCCTCGATCTCGTAACCATCACCGGATCGATGCAAGCGCGCGACAACGCCATCCCGAAGCGGTTCGCTGCCCGCCTCGGCGACGCGAATCATGTCTTCCTCGTTCAGCGATATATCGAGCGCGCTGCCGCTCAACCAGGACGCGGTGCCACGCGCTGGTCCGGTCAGAATTTCCAGCGAAGCAGGCGCATTGAGTTTATTCTCAGCGCTGTTGTTGTTTTCAACCATCGCGTTCATCCATTACCGACTTGAACCGTGAACTGCACTCGCGATTTGCATATACCTTAGTCACCCCGGGTAGAGGACGGGGATCAATTCCTGGCTTAAAAACTCTGCTGCGGAACCATGGCGTCACCAACCGGCCATACCGCATCGGTCATCCACATACCGTCGAATTCTCCATCAATTTGTTTGCTCAGGCGAAACGCAAACACGATCTCGATGCCATTTTTCCCCTTCAACTGCACCAATTGGTAAGCATTGTTATCGTCATAGACGACTTTACTGAAATTGCTCTCGGCGTGATCAACCATGATCCCGTAAACATCGTTTTTAACCATTTGCGTAAACTTGTCCAGTGGACCAGTGTTAACCTTGTTGGCCGGCGAGGCAAATGCAAAGGTGGTGGCAATGCCAGCATCGACGAATGGCCTGTCGTTATTGGCGAGCGCGTTAATCACAATGCTTACGACATCCTGGGGTTCAAGGCCCACCTCGGGTTGGGGTATCGCGGCCTGATCAGGGTTGTTTGATAGTGCTGCATGCAGTGGTGCTGCGCACAACCAAGTCAAAATCAGCGCCGTTATTGACGCATATTTGTATCTGTACATAGTAATGACCTCCAGCACTAAGAATACGCCTTCCCGGAGACGTTGTCAGTCAGGCGCTAGCTGGAGAGCTGTCGCTATCCGATGCAAAGCCCTATACCGCGCCGATGAGAATCATTCTCGCTTTTTTACAACGGCTGCCGTTAATGCCGGTTAAGGCGGATATCAATCTCAAAACCACATATCTTTTAACAGAGTTCATTAGCTATCAACTCCCTGCTTGTAAAGCCTCAATCCCGAGGCGGGGACTCAAAACAAACACCGAGGTAAAGGTTGGAAACCATTTAACTCGTTCAGCTTTGGTTCATTGATAACCGCTAGACTTGTACAGGCCTGGCAGCGCAGCCGAAAAACTGTTGATTTTGCGGGATAAGACCGCTAAGGTGTTGCGATACCGAAGGTTGCGGACATCGAAAATATAATAAGATCCCGGCCAATAACTAAAACTAGAGTCACGATAAACAGCCGAGAAATTCCTACCATGTCGAGTGATAATTCCCTTGTACGATTCGTCGATATACAAAAAAGTTACGACGGCGTATCGCTGGTTGTAAAAAGCCTCAATCTTGATGTTGCCCATGGAGAGTTCCTAACCATGCTCGGGCCATCGGGTTCCGGAAAAACAACTTGCCTGATGATGCTCGCCGGATTTGAACCGGCCACCCACGGTGAAATATACCTCAAGGATAACCCGATAAATCGAGTTCCACCCCACAAACGCGGAATCGGCATGGTGTTCCAGAATTATGCGCTTTTCCCGCATATGACCGTGGCAGAAAACCTTGCCTTCCCACTCCAGGTTCGCGACATGGATAAGTCCGAACAGAAGCAACGCGTCGACCGCGCACTGGATATGGTGCAACTGGGCCCCTTTGGTGATCGGCGCCCGGCACAACTTTCTGGTGGACAACAGCAACGTGTCGCGGTCGCACGATCGCTGGTTTTCGACCCCGACCTGGTGCTTATGGACGAACCGCTCGGCGCGCTGGATAAAAATCTGCGTGAGCAGATGCAATATGAAATCAAGCACATCAGCGAAAACCTCGGATTGACTGTAGTCTATGTTACCCACGATCAAAGCGAAGCACTGACCATGTCAAACCGCATCGCGGTATTTGATGATGGCATCATCCAGCAATGCGCACCACCCGAAGTATTATACGAAAAACCTGAAAACGCTTTCTGCGCCAATTTTATCGGTGAAAATAACCGCTTTCTGGGCAAGGTTTCAGAAGATAACGGTGATACGGTCAAGGTTGAGATCGACAACAACGCCGGCACCGTCATTGCCAAAAAAGTTAACGTTGGTGGAGTGGGTGATAGAAGCACATTATCACTGAGGCCCGAGCGCGTCACGGTTAACCCGGAACCGGGCTCATTACCCAATATTTTCAACGGCGTTGCCGAAGAGTTGATCTACCTCGGAGACCACATCCGTACCCGTTTCACGGTATTGGGGCATGACGATTTTATTGTAAAGATTCCAAATTCAGCCAATCACGCGCAACTTGAAGAAGGTGGCACGGCTAATATCGGCTGGACCGCGGAAGACTGTCGAGCACTGGACCCATCGGATTAGTTTCCGGAGTAATAGGCCATTCGACGAATTTTTCGTTTATTTATAACTAGATACAAGTAAAGAGGAGCAATTTTGATGAACAAGATTTTAACAAAGACCCTGCTGGCGACAGTAGCAGCTGGAGTGGTCTCGATCGCCCACGCGGATATTACGATGGTCGTGGTTTCCTGGGGTGGTGCCTATACTAAAAGCCAACAACGGGCTTATCACGAACCCTATATGGCTAATAATCCGGGCGTAACCATAGTTAACGACGATTCCGCTTCGGAAGGAGCCTCAAAACTGAGGGCACAAGTGGAAGCGGGCAATGTTACCTGGGACTTACTCGACGCTGAAGCGCCAAATGCCATAACGTTATGCGACGAAGGCCTGGTCGAAGAAATTGATTTCGACAAGGATTTGGCTCCGGCACCCGATGGAACCCCGGCCAGTGTAGATTTCGGCAAGGCACTCGTATCAGACTGCTTTATTCCGCAGATCGCCTATTCGACCACACTTGGCTATCGTTCCGATATTTTTGATGTCGCGCCCACCAAAATGGCGGATGTCTTCGATCTGAAAAAATTCCCCGGCAAGCGTTCCCTCGAGAAACGTCCCGATCCGAATCTGGAATGGGCCCTGATTGCCGACGGCGTCCCACCTGCAGATGTTTATAAAGTGCTGGATACCGAGGAAGGAGTCGCCAGAGCTTTCGCAAAACTGGACACCATCAAGGACCAGGTTGTCTGGTGGACCAAGGGCTCCCAGCCGATGCAGTTACTCGCCGATGGAGAGGTGGCGTTTGGTTCCGCCTACAACGGCCGGTTGTTCGAGGCAATCGAAGTCAACAAGCAGCCGATTAAGATGCTCTGGGATGCACAAGCAATTCAGTTAGACGGCTGGGTGGTTCCCAAGGGTGCACCTAATAAGGACGAAGTAATGAAATACCTGCGTTTTGCAACCGACACTCAACGGCTTGCAGACCAGGCAAAATTCATTTCTTATGGCCCGTTGCGCGCCTCGTCGGCACCGATGGTTGGTAAACACGCAGACCTCGGCATAGATATGGCCCCACATATGCCAACGGCACCCGAGAATATGAAAGGAGCCATTTTCTATGATTTCGAATGGTGGGCGGATAACAAGGACGATCTGGCCGAACGTTTTGAAGCATGGCTGGCTAAATAGAGGCTGTTAAAGAGACTCTGGCAAAAATTAATCCGGGGCTCCGATGAGGGCCCCGGATTAAACTAACGAAACGGAACAACATAAAATGGCTACTGCCGAAGCTGAAAATAATGAAGTGATTACGACCGCCGATGGCGTTCCGTTGAAGGAAAGTCTGAAGAAGGCGCTTTGGCAACGCAAAAAAACAGCATTGCTGCTGGTGGCGCCACTGTTTTTGTTCGTCCTGATTACCTTCCTTATTCCTATCTTCGACATGCTCATTCGCAGCGTTGATAATTCAATTGCTGGCGAGCAATTCCCTGGAGTGGTCGTAGAATTAAGCGACTGGGCGCTCGATTCCACCGAGTTGCCCGACGAGGCTACATTTCAGGCGCTGATACAAGATTTCAAAGTTGGCGCCAAGGAAAAAACCATTAGTCGCCTGGGCAGGCGCCTGAACTATGAAAAGTCGGGCATGTCCGGCTTATTTAGAAAAACCGCACGCAAGATTAAAAAACTGGAAAGCCCGGAATCTGCAACAGCAGCAATGATTGCCATCGACAAGAAATGGGGCAACATCGAAACCTGGAGACTGATCAAACGAGAAAGTGGTAAATACTCCAGTTCCTACTACCTCGCCGCATTCGATGCCAAAAAGAATAGCGACGGCTCGTTTTCGATGAAAAGCGAGGAACAACAAGTCTACCTTAACTTATTTTGGCGAACCATCAGGTTAAGTTTCACGATAACCTTTCTGACTATTATTTTAGGCTACCCGATCGCCTACCTGTTATCGACCGTAAAAACCAAGACCAGCAATATGTTAATTATCCTGGTGTTGCTGCCATTCTGGACCTCGCTGCTGGTCAGAACCTCGTCCTGGATCGCGTTATTACAAAAAGAAGGGGTGATTAACGACATCCTGGTTGGTCTCGGATTACTAGGTGACGATAATCGACTGGCGATGATACATAACGAAGCCGGCACCGTTATCGCGATGACCCATATCCTGCTGCCGTTCATGGTTTTGCCGCTATTCAGCGTGATGAAAACCATTCCGCCAAGTTGGGTGCGAGCGGCACGATCGATGGGGGCAACCCCTTTTACGGCGTTTGTGCGCATTTACCTGCCAAATACCGTCGCAGGGATCGGCGCGGGCGGTATTCTGGTGTTTATACTGGCGATCGGATATTACATCACGCCGGCACTGGTAGGCGGCACTAAGGGCACCTTGATCAGCAACTTTATTGCCTATCATGTTTCAACGTCTCTGAACTGGGGCCTGGCCGCCGCGCTTGGAACCATACTGCTGCTGCTGGTATTAGCCTTGTATATTCTGTACGACAAAGTCGTCGGCATCAATAATATGAAACTGGGGTAGACGATGGCCTTACCAATTCACGCCACACTGGGCGAACGCATCTGGCATTACTGCTTTTTGACCATCTGCGTATTAATCTTCGCATTCCTGATATTTCCGATCCTGATTATTTTACCGCTATCGTTCAACGCGCAGCCATTTTTCTCCTTTACTTCGGAAATGCTTCAGCTCCAGCCCGAAGCCTTTACCACCAAGTGGTACGAGGAATTTTTAACCAGCCGCAACTGGCAGGGTGCTGTTAAAAACAGTTTCATCATCGCTTTTTTCTCAACGATCATATCAACTTTTCTGGGTACCCTGGCTGCACTGGGACTGAGTCGGCCCGATTTCCCGTTTAAAACCACGATTATGGGCCTACTGATTTCGCCCATGGTGGTGCCGCTGATCATTTCCGCCGCGGGGATGTTTTTCTTTTACTCGAGAATCGGATTGCAGGGTACGCATGTCGGTGTCATATTGGCACACGCGGCCCTGGCAACCCCCTTTGTGGTGATCACGGTTACCGCCACCCTCACCGGCTTTGATCACAGCCTGACTCGCGCCGCCGCCAGCCTGGGTTCTTCGCCTACCCATACTTTCTTCCATGTCACCGTGCCGCTGATTATACCCGGTGTCATCTCCGGAGGGCTGTTCGCGTTTATCACCTCGTTCGATGAAGTCGTGGTGGTGTTATTCGTTGGCAGTTACAACCAGAGAACCATACCCTGGCAAATGTTTTCGGGAATCAGGGAGCAGATCAGCCCTACCATTATGGCAGTTGCTACCATATTGATTATGATATCAGTCACGTTATTGGTATTTCTGGAACTGATGCGCCGGCGCACCGAACGTTTACGCGGTATTACCCCCCACTAATCGCCCTCGTTAATCGCCGAGCGAAAATCCCGTCTGGTGGACAACCCCGGCGGCTACCAGTTCGTCAACTTCAGGCCACCACATACTCTCCGGGGGGTGCATGAATATTTTGTCGATAAACCCCGGCGCAATTCCCTGTTTTACGAATATTGCCATGTCCCTGGCTTGCTCGTTGTCAACATTGATCGAGGGAATAAGGCTGTAGGTCTTGTACTGGTGAAATCCCAGTCTTGCGTTCGTTCCCAGTGAGCGGGTAACGCCGGCGACAAACGCAGTTGTGCAAGACGACAGGCATTGTTCCAGGGAGATAGTTTGCAGCTTGTTTTCCCTGATTATTCTTGCCAATCCCCTGCCTTCATATATCTGGCCACCCACACTATCAAGGATTATTCCGGTAACCTGCGGATACCGATCAATTAAATCCGAGACATTATTCGTGATGCCAATTTCAAACGGGCCACGCAAGTGGATGAGGGTATCTTGTTTGATCAGGTCAAGCGTGTATTCAGGTATGGGCGGACTGATTCCCTCGAGCGCCAGCTTGTGTTTATAAATTTGCAAGGACTGATAAGTCTCTACCGTTGAAAGTAAAATTACCGCCAAACTCACGGCCACCGCAAATTGTGCTGCAATCGCCGGCATCCGGCCGGTGTTCAATCTGATACGCGTAGCGCAGGTGCGTAAAACGCCAACCACCTGCCAGGGATAAATGACCAGCTTTACGACGACGAAGTAAACCAGTACTGCGGTCGTAACGGCTAATTCATCGACAATAAAGGGTGGAAATATTAATCTCTCCAGCAAGCCAAGTGCAAAAAACAACAGAACGAAATTAATCCAAAAGGCCCGGGTTAACGAAAACCCACCCTGCCAATGTTTCTTTATGTAATGTAATAGCTGCGACTTCATTTTATATTAGTTCAGAGCCAAAACAGTCCCGGTAACTATCCACCGATTCGAGTTGCAGTCGTTTATACTACAGCGAATTGAAATGAATGGGAGCCATACATTTTGGTGATAAGTGCGCATCAATTGTTGCTGGCCTCAATAGCCGCTGCCGTATTAAGAACGGCGAACACTGGTTCCATAACGGCAAAGATGTTTTCGGGCACCTGCCGAACGGACCATAAGTAACGCCTCGCACCATTGTTGCTAATCCCGAATGGTGGCAGACAATAGTAGTGTCGTGGATGAAGGTTACGCCGCATGAATTAGCTCACTCTGACCACTGTATTCAGGTAGAAAAACCCGGGCACTATTCAGATCTGGGCTTCAGGTCTCCACCATCACAGGAATTCACACCTTAATTTTTAAAAATGTTAGTCTTGACGGTATGAATATCGATGACAAGGTGTACTACCTGTACACCGATAAGAATGGCACCCCGATAAAATTCGCGGCCATCGTGCTGGGCCTCAAGACCGACGGTATTCTGATCCGCGTCGGTCGTTATGATGTGCACAGCAAGGAAGTTTCGACTTTTGAATCGGTGGTCTCGGAGGCTGCGCTACAACCACGCTCTGTTCCCTGTAGCTATGAAGGTGAACTGCAGGGCAAGGCATAACACCCGTTGATCACGACCCTCAATGCCATCGCCCCGATCTTCCTGATCATTGCTACCGGTTACCTGCTTTTCAGAACCCGGATCGTCGATGAGTCGGTCTGGTCCGCGATCGAGCACATCTGTTTCTACCTGCTGTTCCCGTTTCTGATTATCCGCACACTGAGTCGCGCCAATCTCGGCAGCGTACCGGTGTTCGATTTCATGGCTGTCATCGTGGTTGCCATCCTCGGTATGTCGGCATTGCTAATCCTGATCCAGGCATTTATCTGGAAACGCTTCCCGCAAAGTGGGCCCAGTTTCAGCAGCATATTCCAGGGCGCAACCCGATTTCACGGTTTCGTAGCGATCGCCGTCATCGGTCCACTCTACGGCGATACCGGGGTAACCCTGGCGGCGTTGGCGCTGGCCATCATGGTGCCTTTGCTGAACGTTATTTCGGTCGTTGTTTTATCGGTCTACGGGCACAGCGATACCCGACCCCAGGTAATCGCGGTTGTCAAAAAAATTGTCACCAATCCGCTAATCATCGCCTGCATCGTGGGACTGCTTTTCAACTGGCTTGGCGTACCTGACATCCTGTTCGACGCAATCGATATCATCGGCGCCGGGGGTCTTGGCCTGGCATTGCTCGCGGTCGGGGCGGGCATGAACTTCGGCCAGGCGGCACAGCACAAGATGCTGCTCACGGTCGGCGTTCTTACCCGCCTGATCGGCATGCCGGCGATCGTCATTGCAATGTCATGGTTGGTCGGCCTCGACGGGATAGCACGTACCGTCGCTATCATCGCCGGCGCGGTACCGACCGCGGCCTCGGCTTATGTCATGGCGCGCAAAATGGGCGGCAACGCGGAGTTGATGTCGAGTATCGTAACCTTCCAGGTCTTTGTCGCCTTCTTTACCCTGCCACTGTTCATTTATATTGCCGAACAGCTTTAGAATCGTCATTGCGGCGGAATCAGGACGAAATTACCGAAATGCTGTTTCTTGAGGAACTCCCGCTGTGCGATTGCGATATCTTCCAGCGCAAAGGTTTTTGCGACCAACGGGATAATTTCATCGCGCTCGATATAACCGACCAGGTTGGGAAACACCGGTTCATCCCAGGAGGTACAGCCGATGAGCCTTAAATCCTTGAGATAAAAATCGCGCATGTCCATGCTGACCATGGGCCCCGCAATGGCACCGGACGATGCATAGCGACCGCCCCGGCTGAGAAGCTTCAGCAATGGCGTAAACCCGCCACCGGCAACATTGTCGATAACCACGTCGACGCTGGATTCACCCAGTTCGGCAATCAAATCGGCGTCGCGCTCGACTATCCGGTCGATGTCGAGCTGTGCAACCGCGTCCATCTTGGATTTTCCAACGACCGCGGTTACCCGCGCGCCCCTGCGTTTAGCCAGTTGCACCACGGCCGAGCCTACCCCGCCCGAGGCCCCGGTTACCAGCACGCGATCGCTCGCACCAACGCCGGCACGATGGACCATGTTTTCAGCGGTTCCATAGGCACATGGGATAGTCGCGAGTTCGACATCGCTCCAGTTACAGTCAACCCTGAAAACCTCGCTCGCCGGTACCCTGACATACTGCGCAAAGGCACCGTCAAAATCGGAGGCCATCCAGATATTTTCGAGCGAGTCGAATCCGTTCAGGCGCATGCAGGCCCGCACCAGAACGCGTTGCCCTGACCATGAAGAATCGACATCGTCAGCCTGGTCTACCACCTCACCACAGCAATCCGTGCCCTGGATGAATGGAAAGGGTGTGCCGGCATTCCAGCCGCCGTCAGCGAGCTGACCCTTGTCATCATCGCTACTGGCGAATTGCTCGGTACCGCCGGTGACCGAGGATGAGTACCAACCCAGTCGGGTATTGATCTCGGTATTGTTAACCCCGGCGGCAAGTACCTTCAGCAACAGCTCGCCGGGCCCCGCAAGCGGAATCGGCACATCACGATACTCGAGCCGGTCATAATCACCGTTGCCGGTAGTCACTACTGCTTTCATGGTTTTCTGACCGCGACCCGGCTCGAAGCGATCGGGATACAACCGGGTTAAATAACTTAGATCAGGCACTCTGTAGTCCTCCCATCTTAATCGCTTAAATCATTATTGTAATCCGCCGGATTGTCGCATATCGTGGCGTAACCGGGATGATAATTAAAAAAATGGGCTTGTGACTTTCATCAATTCGACCCGGTAGCGAAATCAATATAATCACTGTGTTTTTACTAGACTTACCCTATGGGCGAATACTTCGATCTCGGAAAATATAAACGCACGATAACCACCACGGTGGCCGGGGCAAACTCGTGGTTTGTGCGCGGCCTGATCTGGTGCTATGGCTTTAACCAGGAAGAAGCGGTGCGCTGTTTCGAGAAAGTCGTCGAGCTCGATCCGAAGTGTGCAATGGGCTACTGGGGCATCGCCTATGCCGAGGGCCCATTTTACAACAAGCCCTGGGCCTGGTACGGCTTAAAGGAGCGTGATCGGGCAATTGCCCGCTGCCATGAATACGCGTCCAGGGCCTTCCAACTAAAGCAGGGTACAAGCCCGGTTGAGCAGGCGCTGATCGACGCGCTCTGTGCCAAGCACCCCGCCGCTCATGCGAAGGACTTTGCCGAGCTGGAAAACTGGACACAGGATTACGCGGATGCAATGCGCCAGGTGCACGATGAATTTGGCGATGACCTGGATGTTGTCTGCCTCTGCGCCGAGGCAGTCATGAACCTGACACCCTGGAAGCTGTGGGATTTGCAGCACGGCGTCCCGGCGACAGATGCCTGCACCGAAGAGGCGATCGCTATTCTCGAACATGGCCTGCAGATCGTCGAACGCGACGGGCTCGAGCCACATCCCGGCATTCTGCATTTTTATATTCACGTTTACGAAATGTCGCCGACCCCCGAAAAAGCCCTGGCCTGCGCGAATCAATTGCGCAATCTATGCCCCGAGGCCGGGCACCTGGTCCACATGGCGAGTCACATCGATAGCCTTTGCGGACATTGGCAGGATGCCGCCGATGCCAATCGCCGCGCGATCAAGGTTGACAAGAAATATGTCGAACTGCGCGGCAGAAAAGAGTTTTACATGATCTCGGTGGTGCACAACCACGATTTCAACATCTGGGCGTCGATGTTTCTGGGTCAATATCGCAAGGCCCTGGAAAGCGCTGACAACATTTGCGACCTGGTTCGGGACAAAAGGAACCTGGGGGACAAGTGGTACCTGGCTTCCACCCTGGACGGCTACTACGCCGGGCGTGCGCATGTACTGGTACGCTTCGGACGCTGGCAGCAAATTTGTGATGAAGATATGCCCTATAAGCCCGACGAGGTGCCGATTACGACGATTTTTCTGGTGTACGCCAAGGCAATCGCACACGCAGCCCTGGGTGACCTGGAAACGGGCCGAGCCTACCAACACCAGTTTTATGAGCTCTATCGACAGGTTCCTGAATGGCATGTCATGGCTAACAACCCGAGCCGCGACATTCTCGCGGTCGCGCAGGCGATGATGAATGGTGAAGTCGAGTACCACGCCGGCAATCACGAACTCGGGTTTCGCTATTTACGTGAAGCGATCGTGCTGTGCGATCACCTCGAGTACTCGGAGCCCTGGCCCTGGATGCATCCACCCCGTCATGCGCTCGGTGCACTGTTGCTTGAGCAAGGTCGGGTCGATGAAGCACTGCTTCATTACGAAGACGACCTCGGTATCCAAAACCGGCTGCCGCGCTGCGCCCAACATCCCGACAATATCTGGGGCATGCACGGTTACCATGAATGCCTGACCCGGCTCGGGCACCTGGATGAAGCCGCAGCCGTCAAACCACGTCTCGACGAACTGACGCGGCAGTCCGATATCGAAATCAAGTCATCCTGCTGCTGCCGAGGCATGCAGGCCAGCTAAAGAAATATTTTAACGACCCTTTACCTGGACTTCGTAGCCGGCTTCCTCGGGTTCGTCATCGACCATCTCCGGCGGAAATCCGGGTGCAAGCACTTCGACTTCTGCAACTTCTTCGAGCCGCTTGATGATATTGGGTGACAACTCGCGCGACCCGTAACGCTCCTGGCCTTCCTCGAAAATCCGCTGCATCATCGAGGCCAGTTCGAGCTCCAGGCCACCCCGTTTGGCGACATCGTTGAACAGGCCGATATCCTTGCATACCAGGTCCATGGTAAAACTGATGTCGCGACTGCCATTCAGGATCACCTGGCTTTCAGTTTCATGCACGAAAGAGTTACCCGAGGAAATTCGAATCGCCTCGTAGGTCGTGTTCAAGTCCATACCGGCGACTTTAGAGGTAACCAGCGCTTCGCACAGGCTTAACAGGTTCGCCGTCGCCAGATAATTAGTGACAACTTTTAACACCGAGGCCGAACCGAGTTCCCCGGTATGCAGAATTCGCCGTCCCATCTTTGTTAGCAGCGGCAGCATGGCTTCGAAGGTCGCGCGTTCGCAGCCGGCGAAGATGGCTATATTACCGGTCGCAGCACGGTGACAGCCACCGGAAACCGGGCAATCAACCGGCTCGGCGCCAACCGCCCTGACCTTTTCACCGAGGCGCAGCACCTCGTCCTTGTCAGTGGTACTCATTTCAGCCCAGATCTTGCCCGGACCAAGCCCTGCCAGGGCGCCATCTTCAGCTTCCATCACCATCGCGCTGGCAGCCGGGCTCGGCAGACAGGTGATCAGGATATCGACGTTTTTCGCCATTTCGCGTGGGCTATCCGCCCATTCGGCGCCGCCGTCGAGAAAAGGTTGTGCAATGTCGGCATCCAGGTCCCTGACCGTCAGCCT
Source organism: Gammaproteobacteria bacterium (assembly GCA_029862125.1). GTDB lineage: Bacteria > Pseudomonadota > Gammaproteobacteria. The sequence continues at coordinate 20,725 of JAOTXY010000008.1, forward strand.
GACACCATTTCGTAACAGGCTGCCGGCAAGCTTGCCGCCAACATTTCCAAGACCAATAAAACCCACTTTAAGCATTTAATTTCACTCCGATCCCGGTTCAAGACTGCGCGAAATTCTACGCCTCAATCCAAGTCGCGGTAAACAATATTTTTCGCACCACGCAATCGCGAAACATGATGCTGGATTTGCACCCCGAGCATCTTTATACTCGCGCTGCGTTGAAATCCTTATTCATTAATCGAGACCTGTCTGATGGCTAAACTCACAACCGTATACTGGCGCGATATTCCGGCCCAGGTTATCGCCAAGGAACGTCGCGACACGGCCAAAATCGTGCTCACCGAACGCTTCGCCGAAGCAATCGACAAGGCCGCAATGCGCGCAAAAATGGCCGGCACCGACGCCTACCTGGAGCAGTGGCGACGCGAGGTCGTTAACTGTGGCAAGGACTTACAGGCAGCGGTCGATGAAGCCGCCGCAAAACTCGAACACGACTTCGACGACGCGCGTCTCGAAACCCTGATAAGCAACGGTGGCAACGAAGGCTGATTATTATTGCATAGGCGCGCGCAAAACTTTTTTGGCGAGCAAAAAAGTATTCCGCGCGCTGTAACTAGTGTCAGCACGTTAACAGGGTCAGAATAACTGGATCGCATAAGCTCAAGCCGCGGGATGACAGTTATTAGTGTCATTCCGGCGCAAGCCGGAATCCAGTTCAATAATCCCGCACGCAGTGCGCCTCCTCGTTATTCCATTGGTTTAATCAGGTCGGGGCCTTCATTGCGTGAATTGCTCACGGCGGTGCCGACGGCGTAATACTGGTAGTCGGGGGCAGTATCCAGCAACAGCTGGTCCGCGGCACCGGTTTCATCCGAGCTGCAGTCAAGCCAGGTCGTGTAATCCTGCGGCGCGATATAAACCGGCATACGTTGATGTAATTCCTGCATTGCCCCCCTGGCTTCGGTCGTCAGTACCGCGCAGGATTGAATTTCATTACCCTCGGCGTCCTGCCAATGCTCCCAGATACCAGCCATCGAGAACAACTGGTGATCGACATGGCAACAATAGGGCTGCTTACGCCCGTTCTCGAGCCGCCATTCGTAGAATCCGTTGGCCGGCACCAGGCATCGCCGGCGTTTGTAGGCATTGCGAAAAGAGGGTTTTTCGGCGACGGTTTCAGCACGCGCGTTGAACATGCGGTTGCCCATGGTGACATCCTTTGACCAGGACGGGATCAGACCCCACCGATACAGGTTGAAGCTGGAATCGCTTAGCGCCAGCACCGGGATTGTCGGGGCAATGTTGTAACGCACCGTAAACAGGTCAGGAGGTGGTACATTGTAATGCTCGATGATATCGCCCGCCTTGGCGTCCAGGAAAAACCGTCCACACATATTGCCCCCGAATCAACTTTCAAATCCACACGAAAGCCGCATAATAGCGCAGTTTCATTCAACCTAAACAGATGTCGCTGCTGCAGGCTCAAAATCTTCACCACAGCTTTGGTGACCAACCACTGCTTGATAACGTCAACCTGGCCCTGGAAGCAGGCGAGCGGGTATGCCTGGTTGGGCGCAACGGCAGTGGTAAATCGACCCTGTTGAAAATTATCGCGGGTGATATCAAGGTCGACGAGGGTGAAATCATCCATGCCGCCGAGTTGCGCATCGCCGAGCTCCGCCAGGACGTACCGAAAAACTTTGCCGGCAGCGTCTACGACTGGGTCGCCGAGGGTATCGGCGAACTCGCGGGCGTGATCACCAGCTGGCACCATGCGGCTGTAGAATCAGCCACCGATCCCGGTGCACTGGTGCGCATGCAGAACTACCAGGATCAAATCGAAGCACACAACGCCTGGAACCTGGAAACCCGTATTTCGAGCACCATTTCGCGTCTGTCGCTGCCCGCTGACCAGCCATTCGACGAATTGTCCGGCGGCATGAAGCGCCGGGTTCTGCTCGGCCAGGCGCTGGTGGCTGAACCCGATTTACTGTTACTCGATGAACCCACCAATCACCTCGATATCGATTCGATTCTGTGGCTCGAAAACCTGTTGCTGGGATTCGATGGCACGCTGGTATTTATCACCCACGATCGCGACTTCCTGCAGCGTCTTGCCACTCGCATCATCGATCTCGATCGCGGTCAGCTGACGAGCTGGCCCGGTGACTATCACAAGTACCTCGAGTCTTACGCAGCCCAACTCGAAACCGAGGCTCGACATAATGCGCTGTTCGACAAAAAACTGGCACAGGAAGAAAGCTGGATCCGGCAGGGGATCAAGGCACGTCGCACCCGCAACGAGGGCCGCGTGCGGGCACTGGAAAAAATGCGCGCGCAACGGGCACAACGTCGTGAACGCAGTGGTAGCGCCAGGTTGACCGCACAACAGGCCGACGCCTCGGGCAAGATCGTGATCGAGGCAGAAAACCTCGGCTTCAGCTGGGATGACAAGCCGATCGTCAGCAATTTCAGCTGCAAGATCCTGCGTGGTGAAAAGATCGGCATCCTCGGTCCCAACGGTTGTGGAAAATCGACCCTGATCCAACTTTTACTCGGTCAGCTGAAACCGCAAACCGGCTGGATCAAAACCGGTACCCGGCTCGAGGTTGCCTATTTCGATCAGCACCGTGAAACCCTGGATCCACAGAAATCGGTACGCGACAATCTCGCGGCGGCGGGCGACCAGGTTACGATCAACGGTCGCTCGCGGCATGTTGTCGGTTACCTGAAGGATTTCCTGTTTAGCGAGAAATCGATCCATATGCCGGTCAAGGCATTGTCGGGCGGCGAACGCAATCGCCTGCTGCTGGCGCGCCTGTTCACCCGTTCCTTCAATCTACTGGTCATGGACGAGCCGACCAACGATCTCGATATCGAAACCCTCGAATTGCTCGAGACGCTAATCATCGACTACAGCGGTACCCTGCTGCTGGTCAGCCACGACCGCGAATTCATCGACAACACGGTAACCAGTACCCTCGTGTTTGAAGGTCACGGCCTGGTCAACGAATACGTTGGTGGGTACCAGGACTGGATACGTCAACGTGCACCCCGGGGAACTGCGATCGAGAAATCGATGGCCAAACAAAAGCCCGTACATAGAACCGACAAACACGGCCCCGAACAAAAGGAATTGCGCGCCCTGCCCGGCAAGATCGAAAAAATTGAGCAATCAATTGAAGCCCTGCAGTCAAAATTTGCCACCGATAACTACTACCAGCAGGATCAGGAGACGATTCGCGCCGATCAACAACAGTTGAAAACGCTGGAATCCGAGTTGCAGGCAATGTATCAGCGCTGGGAGGAGCTGGAAGACGGCTAATTCCGGGTCCGTGCCGCCCGGTCCGGATCTGCCGACGCAATTATTCCAGGTAGTAGCCGGCGGAAATCAAAATTCCGCGGTGAGTATCGGCAATACGCCCCCGCCAGTCGGGATCTTCCGAGGTTATATCGAAACTGAATCGTGTCAGCCCCGCGCCCAGCATAAACCTTTTATTGAAACGGTAACGGATATCGAGCTCGTAATTGGTAAACGAACCCTCGGCATCACTGGTGTCGATAAACAATACCTCGGACAGGTAATGTAACGACCAGTGTCGATTGATCGCATAGGACATACGAACGCCGAACATCGGCAGCGGACCACTGGCTTTGGACGTATCCGCGGAGGAGCCATCGACGCGCTCATATTCGAATTCGTAATCCGTCATGTTTATCCCGGCGGTCAAGGCGAGCTCTACTTGCGGCGAATGGTAAAACGAGTAAGCGTAACCAAGCTTGAGTACTTCGTAGCTAATATTCGATACCACGGTGTCGCCAACAGCATAAGTCTGATCGCCGATATCAAGGTCGATCGCCAGCAGATTCCTGCCGTCGCGTTCGATGCGAAGTTTGGAAATTTCGATCCTGTGCACATCCTTGAATCGAAAATAGCCGTCAAGCCTGGGAACAGTCACCTGGTCATCGCCCCCCAGGTCGTCGACAAAACTAAATCCTGTACCGATCTGGTCGCTCGACAAAACCGTCAAATCCGTATCCGCATCCCGTATTGCGTAGGACGAAAGCCGGATCACGAATTTTTCGGCAAAAGCAGGTTGCGCAGCGGCGCTGCCCGCTGACGGCAACAGCAGCGTCATCACGATACCGATGGTTAGTCTGACCAACCAGTTACAACGGGACTCGATACAACTCATTTTTACTCCCAGGTTTTGGAGCCAGGCAGAACGGATCGGCGCGCTGGTCTGTTAATCGCCATTATGCAAAATAGTGGTGAATTCGAATCTTGTTGATGAGACCATAGTCCGCATTGGCCGCCACGGCAATTTGAATTATAAAATCGAATTGTCTCAGCTCCGGGAGATATCCAGCCACTCACCGTCGGTGATTTGCTGCAACTGCTCGGGATTCATACAAAAAATCGATTCCGGGGTGCCAGCCGCAGCCCAGATTTTACGTTGACGCAACAGCGACCGATCCAGCAGCGTGGTTAAAGCATTGGCATGTGCCACTGGTGGCACCCCGCCAATCGCAAACCCGGTTTGTCGCCTGACAAAATCGGCATCGGCTTTGCCGAGCTCGATCCCGGTTTCAAATTGCACTTTTTGCAGATCGACACGGCGATCCCCGGCACACATAACAAGCACCGCCTCGTCACTCGCGAGGTCCCGGAATATCAGCGAATTGGCAATCTGGCCGACCTCGCAGCCGAGTGCATCGGCGGCCAACTGCGCGGTCCGCACCGCGGCAGGCAGAATCCTGATCTCGCATTTCAGTCCAGCCTGTTGCAGACAGGCCTTCACCTTAAGGTTGGCGGGTTTCATTGAAACTAACACTACTTTCGCGGCCTGAAATGCTATGATGCCGACATTCTACAGGATCAAATAACCGAGTGAAAAACAGAGAGGCGAGTTCAGATAAGTTAATCGTTTTATCCCGAAACCAGCACACTATCTCAAGAAAATCGATATCCGATTCTGCGCTCAAAGTGTTATATCGGCTGTCCAAATCAGGCCACAGGGCCTGCCTGGTTGGTGGGGGTGTTCGCGACTTACTGCTCAAGATACAACCCAAGGATTTTGACGTGGCTACCGATGCCACGCCGGAAGAAGTACGTGGCCTGTTTAAAAACAGCCGCATTATCGGACGTCGATTCCGCCTGGTTCATATCCGTTTCGGAAGAGACATCATCGAAGTCGCCACCTTTCGCGCTCATGACGAGGATTCGCCGAAAACCGAGCTCGATACCCACGGACGCATATTGCGCGATAACACCTTTGGTGAAATCGAGGAAGACGCGATACGCCGTGATTTCACCGTCAATGCGCTCTACTACGACATCCATGACTACGCAGTGCTCGACTACGTCGGTGGACTGGAAGATATCGACAAGCGACAGTTACGCCTGATCGGTGACGCGGCAACACGCTACCAGGAAGACCCGGTGCGCATGCTGCGCGCGGTACGATTTGCCGCCAAACTCGATTTTTCAATCGAAGCCTCCTCCGCCAGCGCGATCCATGAATATGGCCACCTGCTGGCGGTGATACCACCGGCACGCATGTTCGATGAAGTGATCAAGCTGTTTCACTCGGGCAATGCCGTGCGCGTGTTCGAGTTATTGCGCGAATACCGACTGCTAAAGTACCTGGTGCCGGAGCTCGACGAATGGGTGCAACATGAACCCAACGAAATGATGCTCGATTTTATCGACCAGGCGCTGGTCAATACCGATAACCGGGTCAACACCGGTCAACCGGTATCACCGGCATTTATTTTTGCAGTGCTGCTGTGGCCGGCGGTACAGGAACAGGCAAGCCGGTTACAACCTGATAAACAGAAATTGATTCCTGCATTGGCCCAGGTCGGCGAAACCGTGATGAAGCGCCAGGTGCGCCATGTCTCGATCCCGCGACGCTTCAGCCAGATGGCGCGTGATATCTGGACTTCGCAGCCTCGCTTCTACCGCACCCAGGGCAAGCAACCACTGCGCATGATAGGGTACCCGGTATTCCGGGCGGCCTATGACTTCATGCTGATACAGTCGATGGTGGGTTTATTCCCGCACAAACTGAGCCACTGGTGGACCGACTTTCAAAGCCAACACGAGGTTACGCCCGAGCCAGCCCGGAAAAGAAAACAGCGACCGCGGCGGCGGCCAAGACGCAATGCCAGTTGAAGAGGTTTTTGTTGCGCTCGGTGGCAATATCGGTGATTCGCAAACCATCATTGGGGAGGCCCTGGCCGCACTCGGCAATATCAGCCAGACCCGTTTGCGTGGGAGTTCGTCGCTGTATCGCAGCGAAGCAATCGGCGATATTCCGCAGGATGACTACATCAACGCTGTTGCCCTGCTGGATTGCAGTTTAGAGCCGACGGCATTGCTGCTCGAATTGCAGGCAATCGAACATGCCTATTACCGGCGCCGTGAGCAGGAAGAACGTTGGGCACCGCGTACCCTGGATCTCGATATCATCCTGTTTGGCGACCGCAGCTTCAATGACAGCCACCTGATCATCCCACACCCGGAATTTGCGCAGCGCTTATTTGTCCTCGAACCGATGTTTGAAATCGGTGGTGATCGTTTTATTCCCGGATACGGAAGTCTGCGTTATCTTATCGATAATGCACCCGCAATCTCGCTGGAGAAGTTGTCCTGACCCAATGAATGAGCAATTTCGTTACATCGTGATTGAAGGCCCGATCGGGGTCGGAAAAACCAGTCTTGCCAGCAAGCTGGCCGATGAATTCGGTAGCGAGTTACTGTTGGAGAAGGCCGAGGAGAATCCGTTTCTCGCCAACTTCTACCAGAACCCACGGCAATACGCGCTGTCAGCGCAATTGCATTTCCTGCTGCAGCGTGCGCAACAGGTTCAGGACTTTCGTCAGGCAGACATGTTCTATGGTTCCTATATCGCCGACTTCATGGTCGACAAGGACCGCCTGTTTGCACAGATGACATTGAATAAGGATGAACTCGCGCTGTACGAACAAATTTATACGCACCTGACGCTGGACGCACCAAAGCCTGACCTGGTGATATACCTGCAGGCGCCGATCGAGACGCTGCGCGAGCGCATCACGCGCCGTGGTATCGATTACGAGCAACAAATTCGCGACGATTACCTGCTGCGGCTGTCAGAATCCTATACCCGGTTTTTCTACGACTACGATGACGGAGCGCTGCTTACCGTCAATACCCAGTCGACCGACCTGATCAATAATGCCGAAGATTACAGCGCAATACTGGAAAAAATCAGTAATATCCATTCTGGACGTCACTATTTCAATCAGTCATCATTCGCCCTCTGACGGGCCCCGGCATCATGTATATCCCCAAACCACTCGAAGACAAGATCACCATCCCGCACCTGAAGAAGCTGAAACAGCAGGGTGAAAAGTTCGCCTGCCTGACCGCCTATGACTATAGCTTTGCACGGCTGGTCGAGGAATGTGGCGTCGAGATAGTGCTGGTCGGAGATTCGCTGGGCATGGTCATCCAGGGCCGCGACACCACCATCCCGGTAACACTCGATGACATTCGCTATCATGGCAAGGCCGTCGCCGCGGGCCTGGAAAATGCGATGCTGATGCTCGACATGCCTTTCGGCTCGGTGAATTCGCCGCAACAGGCTCTCGACAATGCGAGTGAACTGATCAAGCAAACCGAGGCCCAGGTAGTGAAACTCGAAGGCTGGGAATCGCAGCTCCAGACCGTGGAAACCCTAGCGCATTTCGGTATTGCAACCTGTGCTCACCTCGGTCTGCAGCCGCAAATGGTGCACAAGATGGGCGGTTACAGCGTGCAGGGCAAGGCAAAAAACGCTGCCGAGCGAATGCTGGCAACCGCAATCGATCTGCAGGGTGCCGGTGCCGACATTCTGCTGCTCGAATGCGTACCGGCAAGCCTGGCGGCGAAGATCACCGCTGAACTCGAAATTCCGGTGATCGGCATCGGCGCGGGAGTCGACGTCGACGGACAAATCCTGGTTCTGCACGACGTGTTGAACATTACCGCGGGCAAGAAACCGAAGTTCTCCAAGAACTTTCTGTCGGGGCAGCCGAGCATTCAGAGTGCGATCAGCCGCTACGTGCAGGAAGTAAAGCGTGGCAAGTTCCCCGACAAATCACATAGTTTTTCCTGAGGCCTGAACCATGTACCAGGCCACCAGCGTCACCGAACTGCGTCAGTACGTGCAACACTGGAAAGATCATGCTCAGTCGATTGCCTTCATCCCGACCATGGGTAACCTGCATGCCGGACACATATCGCTGATCGAAAAAGGCCAGTCACTGTCCGATCGCACTATCTGCAGCATTTTCGTCAACCCGATGCAGTTCGGACCCAACGAGGATTGGGACCACTATCCGCGCACACTGGACAAAGACATCGCGCTGCTCGAGGCGAACGGCTGCGACCTGGTCTACCTGCCATCGGCATCCGAACTCTACCCCGAAGGCCTGGAGCGGATCAGCCATGTGCAGGTTACCGATTTGACCGATCACTACGAAGGGGCACACCGGCCCGGGCATTTTACCGGGGTCGCGACCGTGGTATTGAAGCTGTTCAACATCGTCAAACCGGATGTATCGGTGTTCGGCAAGAAGGATTATCAGCAGTACCGTGTCATCAGCAAAATGGTTGAAGACTTCAACCTCGATGTGCAGATTATCGGCCAGGAAACCACGCGCGAGGCATCGGGTCTTGCCACCAGTTCACGAAACCAGTACCTCGATGATGCGCAAAAGGAGCAGGCCGCGCTGATTTACCAGGTTCTGCAGCGAACCGCACAGCATATTGACAAGGGCGAGCGCGACTTCGAAATGCTGCAGGCGCGTGCCACCGGAGAGCTGCAGGAAGCCGGTTTTAAAACCGATTATTTCTGCATCTGTAACGCCGAAAACCTATTGCCCGCAACAACCGAAGACCGCGACCTCGTGATCCTGGTTACCGCGGCTATCGAGCAGACGCGGCTGCTCGACAACATCGAGATTTCGCTCTGGTAAGCGCTTCAGCTTGTTGCGTATAAATCCTGCATCGCCTCGATGCGCTGCCTGACCCGCTCACGTAACTCGGACGGTTGCAGTACCTCGACCCCGGAGCCGTGCTTGAGAATATCCATGACAAGCTCGGTATCCTGGCTATAGGGTACGCGTAGAACATAGTAACCCTGGTCGTCATATTCGCTCTGCTGGTCCGGGTGCCAGGTTTCGCGCGATACCCAGCGCGCGATCTCCGGACTGAAGCGCAGCACCGCTTTACGCGTCTCGGCACCGGAAAAAATACCGTAGCCACTTTCGAGCTCGCGATTCAGCTCTTGCGCGTCAACTTCAATGGCTGCTTCGCTGGTAATATCGAGTGCCTTGATCGCATCGATTGAAAAACTGCGCAACGCCTTGCGCAAATGACACCAGGCATCCAGGTACCAGTTATCACGATAGTAGATCAGCCGTTGCGGTGATACCCGACGCTCGCTGCTACTGTCCGTCGGGCGACTGTAATAAGTCATATCGACGCATTTCCTGGATAGCAATGCCTGGCAAAGATCCTGGAAATATTCACTGGAATAAGCCTTCGCAGCCAGCGGGATGATTCGAATCCGGTGTGCGATCTCATCGACGCTATGGTCACCATCGTCGAGCAGCATGCGGATACGCGAACGCAGTGGTTCGATATGATTCGATAACACGCCGGGCTGCAGGTTTTCCAGCAGTGCATCCATGCTCAGCAAGGCCTGGATTTCGCTGGTGTTAAACCAGAGTCCGGGCAGCTGGAACTGTTCACCATCCTCGCCCTGTTCGTAGCAATAACCGCGACGTTCACGATCCCAGACAATCGGCGCCGCGAGTCGGTCACGCAGGTACTCGAGGTCGCGCTTGAAGGTCGCCGGCGATACCTCGAGCGCATCGAGAAACTGGGCCCGGGTGACCACGCGCTGGTTGCACAGCATCTGGTCGATCAGGTGAAAACGCTCGGTTCGGTCCATAAATAAAGTATTCTCCTGTTATAGCTCATCTTGTGAGCCACATGCTCCGGGATAATAGCACGATCAAGATGAAGGGGAACGAAATGTCCTGGACCAAATCATTGCTTTACAAGCTATCCGCCTTTTGCCGTTGCCGCGTTATTAACGGGCCTGATCATCAACCCTATCTCGAACGTTACCACCTGCTGCGCCTGCCGTTTGGCTACCGGATTTACCTGCATCGCTTTGTTGCCAGCGATCCCGGTCGGGGTTTGCACAATCACCCGTGGAGGCACGCACTTTCGCTAGTGCTGTGTGGCGCTTACGAGGAGACACGCATGCTCGATGCGCGAGCCGATAACACGTTGCACAATCGCTGGCTGCGGGCGGGTGATCTTAACTTTATATCCGGTGATGTTTTTCACCGCGTAAATATAACCCCTGGTACTGAATGCTGGAGCCTGTTCATCCATGCCCCCAAAGCCAAGGCCTGGGGGTTTATCCAGCAGCAGCAATATCATGACCACAATGACGTTGTCGCCCAGGCCAGCAATCCCCTGTGGTGGAAACAGGCCCGGCGCCCGATCCACTGCCCGCAGATGCGCCTGCCCTGCTCAATTTGAAGAACGCCGATCTCGTGAGCCTATTCTTCCAGGGTGGCTGTTATCTCTGGATAAATGGCTGAATGAGTCAACTCTGGGTGGCGTTCTCCGTATCGCGCCGGTACGTCCTGGGTCCAGTCGCTGGGAATAATGGTCGGCAGGATCAGTAGCACTGCGAGAACCAGTCTTTTTATCCAGAGACCGCCCGGGGGTTCAACCCTGGCTGCTTGCATTTCGATTGGCAGATCGGTCGATTCCCCTGGCTCCGTTTTCCTGCGGTAGCACCAGATTAACAGGCCGATTCCAATCAAAGTCATCAGGACATTGAATTCCTGCCCTGGAGGGAGACCGTAGAAACTGGAGCGGTATTCACGAAAGAAATCGATAAATATACGGAGAAAGCCGTACCACAAGATAAAGTGGGCGACCAACACACCACGAGGGGGACCTGTTCTTTTAATCAGCAACAGCAACGGCACCAGTAACAGGTTTTTAAGCCCGTCATAGAGTACGACCGGGTGCCGAAACCCTTCGAGGTCGGGAAACTTGACCCCCCAGGACATGTCGGTGAGGCTGCCAACGATTTGTCCGTCGATGAAGTTGCCGATGCGTCCGCATGCCATGATAAAGGCCGCCGCAATCGCGAGCACGTCGGCGACCTCGAGAAAACTGTGATGATTCAGTTTACAGAACAGGACCACGGCGATGGTCGAGCCGAGCAATATACCGTGGGTCGACATCCCGCCCAACCAGATTGCCGGGATATATGCAAGATGCGAACCGTAGTAAGACCATTCGTAAAAAATGACTTCGACCGCGCGACCGCCGAGGAGAACACCGATGGCAATGTAGATTATCAGCTTGTATACAGCATCTGTATCAAAAGCCAGGCTCGTCCGGTTGGCGCGCAGCCAGAAAAATCCGGCCAGGAAGCCAAAGGTATAACTCGCCCCGTACCACCAGAGGTAAAAACCTCCAAACTCGGCGAATATGGGATCGATATCATGAATGAAAGGACCAAACATGGCTTAAATCCATCGATTCTTCCTTTTAACTCTAAGGCTATTTCAAATGGTTTAATTGATTTGCGTCGGGTTTTGAGCATGTGATAATAGGTTTCGGCCTTGTCTCAAAGTACAGAGTTTTATGACTGATAATCCAGTTTGGCGCTGGTTCGACGACACCTTTCTCGACCTGGGAAGACAATTCCGCTGGTCCTACCTGCCGCCGCTGATGGTGTACCTGGCTGCCGGGGTGTCGGGTCTGACCTCGATTGTCGGCACCTTCTTTATCAAGGAGTATCTCGATCTATCCGCGGCCTTTCTCGCCGGCCTGGCTTTCTGGGCGGGCATTCCCTGGACATTAAAGATGCCCATCGGTCACCTGGTTGACCTGATCTGGCGGCGCAAGGCGCTGCTGGTTTACATCGGCGCCAGCCTGATAGCACTCAGTATCTTGATCATGTACGGCATTATCGCGCATACCGCCATGATGGCCGAGATCATGAAGGTTGAAGCCTGGTTCGTGATTTCCACCATCCTGGCGCCAACCGGCTACGTGGTGCAGGACGTGGTCGCGGATGCAATGACGGTGGAAGCAGTGCCGACCATCGACGAAGATGGCAACCCTTACCCGGAAAGCGATATCAAGACCATGCATACCACGATGCAAACCCTGGGACGGGTTGCGATCATCGGTGGCCTGGTCGCCGTCGCAGCGCTCAATATCACCATGTTCGAAGGCGTAGAGAACATGTCCGAAGAAATGAAGGTTGCGATCTATGCCGACATCTACCTGCTGGCGCTGATCATCCCACTGGTTTCGATCATGGGCGTCATCCTCGGCGGCATTCTGTTACGCCGACGCGCGCGGCAGCTGGAAGCACAGGGCCATGATCACAGCAGCATCGACAAGCTGTTGTTCGCCCCCACCGGCGAAACCAGGCCGAACTGGTGGATACTCGGTGGCAGCCTGGTTTTTGCCGTGTTCACCGTAACCATGGGCGTCAGCGATGTACCGTTGGCGCAGGAAATAATTTTCCTCGGTTCAATGACCATTATCTTGTTCCTGATGTATCGATTGCTGCTTGAACTAAAGCCAGAGCAGCGCAACATGCTGGTGGGTACCGCGGTTATCATCTTCGTGTTCCGCGCGGTACCGCTACCCGGCCCGGGCGCTGGCTGGTTCGAAATCGATGTGCTCGATTTTGATCAGCAGTTCTTTTCTGTATTGTCTTTGATCGCTTCCATGCTCACGCTCGTCGGCATGGTAGTGCTGCGCCCGATGATGGCGAAGCGCTCGATCGCATTTGTCGTCGTGCTGCTGACCATCGCCGCTGGGATCCTGTCGTTACCCAATATCGGTCTCTACTATGGCTTGCACGAATGGACCGCGCCACATACCGGGGGTGTCGTCGATGCGCGCTTTATTGCGATTATCGACACCGCTATTGAATCACCGCTGGGTCAGATCGCGATGATCCCGATGTTGGCCTGGATCGCCAAGAACGCACCGGCGCATTTGAAGGCCACGTTTTTCGCGGTCATGGCGTCGTTCACCAACCTGGCGCTTTCGGCGGCAAGCCTCGGCACCAAGTACATGAACGAAATTTATACCGTCACTCGTGAAGTTCGCGACCGCGTAACGGACGTGATTCAAACCACGGCCGATTACAGCGAACTGGGCTGGCTGTTGATTACCGTCGCAACGATCGGCGTCGCGGCGCCGCTGCTGACCGTTGTGTTGATCCAGAATTCGCGTTTGCGAACCCAACAATAGTCAAACCAGGATTCATTAAATCCCGGGGGAGGAATTAAAATGCAAAACATAATCATCGCAGTGCTGCTGTCGCTGCTTGCCGGTCCTGCGCTTGCGCACCACCCGCTCGCGGGTATGCCGGTGACAACCTTCGTCCAGGGCCTGATGTCCGGTTTCGGGCATCCGATACTCGGCTTCGATCATTTATTTTTTGTCACCTCGGTAGGCATTATCGCCATTTTCACGCGCCACCGAATTCTTGCACCGCTGGCCTATATCATAGCCATGCTTAGCGGTTGCCTGGTCACCTTGCTGTGGACCACGGTGCCGGCAACCGAGCTAATGATTGCGCTATCGCTACTGGTGCTTGGTTCAATGTTGCTCAGCGGACATCGATTCAGTTTACCGACTATCCTGTTCGCCTTTGCCGGTTTCGGATTATTTCACGGCGCGGCCTTTGGCCAGTCACTTGCGACGCAGGAGGCCGCTTTCGGTATCCATGTGTTAGCGGGTTACCTGCTGGGTCTGGGCGTCACCCAGTTTACGATTGCACTGGCCGCGGGCCTGGTTTGCACGACGCTATGGAAGGCTTCGCAGGCGAGCGCAATACAGCCCCGCCTGGCGGGTGCGATGGTCGCAGGGGCCGGACTCTATCTGACTCTTGAACATTTAGAAGGCCCGTTGTTACAAGCCGTTTCCAGTTAGACCTGTGACCCGGTTTTGAGATTTACCGGTTGCCCGTGGGGTGTCGACAGGTAGGCCTGTTCCCAGTCCTTGCGTTTACCGGCCATTGCCTGTCGATCGATGTCACTATGGTTGGCTACCAGTCCTTCCAGCGCCTTTAAAACACATTGATAATAGGTTTCCTGGTTGTCGCTGGCGCCACTGGATTGTGCCTGTTTCAGGGCTTCACCGAGTGCGTCGGACCAGGCGCTCGCACTGAACATGCCGTTTTGTACCAGGGTATCGGCGATCGCCAGCACCTCGGCCTGCCAGGGTTCATCGAAAGCCGGTTGACCGTCGACACTGGCAAGGGGTTTGAGTGACTTCGAATTCGGCTCATCCATGGTCATACCTCGGCCAGGTAAGTTTCAAACAGATCAAGGTAGACCTTGTCCTGGCTCCACTTCGCTTCCGGCCACAGCTCCGCAGCTTCGAACATGATGCTATAGCAGTGTTGATGAATTTCCACGCCTTGCGCTGACAGGTCCGGGAACACGTGCGCGCCATGATAGGCGTGCACCGTACCCGTTCTATCCCTGGCATACTGCGGCAAGCGCGTATGGCCGCTGTTTCCATGGCGAGACGTCTTCACCTGCTGCCCTACCGCAAATACCGGTGGCGTTTCAATTTCACCATCAAAGCGAACGGCATTATCGTGATCTTCCTGCAGCACCTGTTTCAGCGTCATCGCGACCGCAGGTTTACCATAATCGGTTTTTTTCGATGGCGATTTGCCGGTGCTTATTTCCTCCTCGGAAAAATAGCCCGCCTCGGCGTATATCGAAAAATCGGTTTGTGCCCAGGAATCGAAATAAGGGCGACCGAGGTAATCCCCGGGCATGATCAGTTCACGGCAATGACGCCACCAGTCGATGGTGATCCCGGGGGCGCGTGCACATTGTGCAATTCCCCATTCACGACCTTCCCAGTCCTCGTGAAACGGGCTTTCGCCTTCGTCGACTTCGATCGGGCCATAACCTTGCTTACCGCCGAGATCGTGAATTCCATCCATCAGCCATCAGCCTCGATGTTTTCACCGAGGTCGCGGTCGGTGCCGATCATCGAATTACGCGACACCAGCCCGGCCAATTCCTCCTCGCTCATATCCTCGGTACCCTCAGGTCGCTGCGGCAGCACCAGGTAGCGCAACTCCGCGGTACTGTCCCATACGTGTACCTCGATATCGACATCGAGGTCGAGACCAAACTCTGCCAGTACACCGCGCGGGTCGCGTACCGCGCGCGAGCGATAGGCGGCCGCCTTGTACCAGGGGGGTGCAATGCCCAGGATCGAAAATGGGTAACAGGAGCACAGCGTGCAAACCACCAGGTTGTGTACCTCGTCGGTATTTTCAACCACCTTGAGATGCGCGGTTGCCTTGCCGAGAAAACCCAGCTCATCGATGGCGGCCGGTGCATCGCGCAACAGTCTGGATTTGTATTCAGGATCACACCAGGCTTTTGCGACCACCATGGCGCCACGCTTGGGACCGATTTCCTCGGTATAGGCTTCGATCCAGGCATCGATGGTTTTTGGATTGACCAGCCCCTTGTCTACCAGCAGCGTCTCCAGCGCCTTGACGCGTAACGCTGATTCGGACGGCAGGTGGCTATGCAGGTGCTGATGAATTTCAGCGACTTTGCTGGCATCGAAGCCCGGTGCCGGTTTGCTATCAGTGGCCATAAACGCCAGTTTACTTAATCTGAACTCGAATATCAGCTAGATAAATTTTGGATATAAATCGCCCTGGATCGATCGTCCTGAAAACGTTTTGCAATTACACTGCGCCGATGTTACCAGCTATCAGACGCCCCACCCTTAGCGATGTCGCAAAGTTGATTTTTGTCGGTGCCATCGGGGGAGGTGCCTTCATATTCGTTACCATTGCGCTCAACGATTTTGGACCGGTAAGTATCGCCACCTGGCGGGTTTCGCTGGGCGCTGTCGTCATGTTATTCATTGCCATGCTGATCGGTCAGAAATTCCCCCGGGGATTACGCAACTGGCGCAATATATTTGTCGTCGGATGTCTCAATAGCGCAGTTCCATTCTTCCTGGATCCCGATGGTCGAGCGGCGGGATGACACTTACTTCAGAAAACCGGCGTGGTAGTCGAAGTGATCTTCGATGAAGCTGGCGATGAAGTGATAGCTATGATCATAGCCGGGCTGCATGCGAATGTTTACCGACTGCCCCACGGCATCACAGGCAGCCTGGAAATTATCCGGTAACAGTTGCCCGTCGTGCAAGAATTCATCGGCGTCCCCCTGGTCAATCAGGATATCGTTAACCCGCGCACCGCCTTGTACCAGGCAGGTCGCATCGTATGCTTCCCAGGCGGAAGTATCGTCACCCAGGTAGGCTCCGAAACAACCCTGACCCCAGCCGCAGTTGACCGGGTTTGCAATCGGTGCAAAGGCCGACACCGAACGAAACTCACCCGGGTTTTTTAATGCGCAGATCAGCGCACCATGCCCACCCATGGAGTGCCCGGTAACCGATTTAACGCCGGGGATCAATGGCAAATTGGCTTCGATCAAAGCGGGCAATTCACGCGTCACGTAGTCAAACATCTGGTAGTGCGGGGTCCACGGGCTCTGCGTCGCGTTGACATAAAAACCCGCGGCCTGCCCCAGGTCGTAACGCTCTGGTTCATCGGCGACATCATTGCCGCGCGGGCTGGTGTCAGGAAACACGATGGCAATGCCGTGTTGCGCGGCAAAGCGCTGAAAACCACCCTTGGTGCGGGCATTGTCGTCGTTGCAGGTTAATCCCGATAGCCAGTAGAGCGCCGGTACCTTTGCATCTCTCGATTCTGGCGGCAGGTAAACCGAGAATGTCATCTCGCACTGGCAAGTAGTCGATTCGTGGGTATAGCGGTTCAGGTAACCGCCGTTTTCCTTGATGCTTTCAATCTCTTTCATGTCGATGGCGCTAGAACATGATTACAGATTTAATACTTTTGCCTTCATGCATCAAGTCGAAGGCGGTATTGATCTCTTCCAGGGGCATGGTATGGGTTACCAGGCTGTCGAGTTCGATGGTTCCATCCAGGTATTGATCGACCATGCCCGGCAGCTCGGTGCGCCCCTTGACACCACCGAACGCGGTGCCGATCCAGCGCCGGCCGACAACCAGGTTGAAAGGACGCGTCTTGATTTCTTCACCCGCACCGGCGACGCCGATAATGGTCGAGGTTCCCCACCCCATGTGGGTACATTCGAGTGCGTCGCGCATGACATTAACATTGCCGATACATTCGAACGAGTAATCGACCCCACCGCCGGTCATTTCCTGGATGTATTCCGGTAAAGAGCCATCGACCTCTTTGGGATTAACAAAATCAGTGGCGCCGAGAGATTTTGCCATTTCCCATTTACCGGGATTGATATCGACCGCGATGATGCGTTCGGCCTTTGCCATTACCGCGCCCATGACTGCTGACAGGCCTACCGTGCCGAGGCCAAACACCGCAACCGATGAGCCGGGCTGGACCCTGGCGGTGTTCAAGACCGCACCGATACCGGTGGTTACACCACAACCCAGCAGGCAGGCCTTATCGAGCGGTGCTGCCTTGTTGATCCTGGCGAGTGCAATTTCGGGCACCACGGTGTATTCCGAAAAAGTCGAGCAGCCCATGTAGTGATATAAATCCTTGCCATTATGTGAAAAGCGACGGCTACCGTCTGGCATGAAACCGGTCCACACCGTACCAGCAATCGACTGGCACAGGTTGGTCTTATCCGAGCTGCAGTACACACAACTGGGTTCACCACATTCGGGGATATAAAGCGGAATGACATGATCACCGACATCGAGACTGTTAACGCCTGACCCACATTCCACGACCTCGCAGCCACCTTCATGCCCCAGGATTGCCGGAAACGCACCTTCCGGGTCCTCACCCGATAGCGTGAACGCATCGGTGTGGCAGACACCACTGGCGTGCACCTTGAGCAAGACCTCACCCTCGCGCGGGCCTTCGACTTCAACTTCTTCAATTTCAAGGGGTTTTTTCGGTTCCCACGCGACCGCGGCTGTTGATTTCATGGTTGCTCCTGAGGTTTTATAGGGTTATTGATCGCAGACTAATTACAATGCCGGGGCTAGTCAAGCCGCTACTAATCTGCCCGTTTCCGGTAAAATAATTGAATTATTTGGGAAATCCTGACTCGAATTCCTATCCACCCGTACCAGGAGGCTGATATGCGCCTAATGCCGTCAAAGAAGACCAGGATACTGGCACTCGTCGGAATATTGTTCGGGGTCCTGGTGTACAAGTTTGCCATTTCTGCCGGACCTTCAAACGGTTTCGATCTGTCCAATGCCACCCTGCCACGCGAAGAGATCTTGCATGGCGGACCACCGCGTGATGGTATCCCCGCATTATCCAACCCGAAGCTGATTGCCGCGGTGGATGCGGAATACCTTAAACCCACTGACCGGGTTGTCGGAGTTACCCTTAAAGACCAGTCCCGGGCATATCCAATTGCCATCCTCAACTGGCATGAAATCGTTAACGATGAAATTGGCGGGCAAAGATTCGCGGTCACCTACTGCCCGCTTTGTGGAACCGCGGTTGCATTCGATGCGACCATCGATGGCAGACCCACCGATTTTGGTGTATCAGGGCTACTCTATAACAGCGATGTCCTGCTCTACGACCGAGATACCGAATCGCTATGGTCACAGATCTTAAGCGAATCCGTGTCGGGAAAACGGGTCGGTCAAAAGTTAACCCCCATACCCATCAGCCATACGACCTGGCGGGGCTGGCTCGAACAGCATCCCGATACGATGGTGCTATCCGACGATACCGGGCATTCTCGTGATTATCAACGTGATCCCTATGCCGGTTACGAGGAGTCCAGGCACACCTATTTCGCGGTTAATAATGAAGCGCCTGATACCTATCATCCCAAGGAAATCGTGGTAGGACTGGAAGTTGACGGAGTCTACAAGGCCTACCCGTTTATCGAGCTCGACAAGCAGGGCAAGAACCAGTTCAGCGACAATGTAAACGGCACCCGTTTTGACTTTGCATGGGATACCGAAAACCGCAGTATCACCATCACCGATACCGGGGGCCAGGAAGTTGCGAGCATTCAGGGCTTCTGGTTTGCGTGGTTCGCATTCCACCCCGATACCGAAATCTTCAAGGGATCGGGCACATAAGGCGACAGGACACAATATTGTTAAGCTGGGATTAACCGCAACCGGATAATGTGACAGAATGTAATCATTTTCTGGTTCAACTTGCTGCGCAAACGTTATCTTCTATTTGCAGGTCTGATACCTGCGCTTTTCGCCCAGCCCGGCTTAGCAGCGGAAGACTGGAATCTGTGCCGTATTCCATCGTTTAATTTTCTGCAAGCAGAAACTTCCGCATCCGACGAAACAATAATCGAAGCGCAGACCGTTGTCGGTGAAGACAGCGAGTCAATCCACCTGACAGGTGATGTCAACCTAACCCGGGCACAGCAGAAAATATTCGCCGACGACATCCACTTTAACAAATCGACCGAGTCCATCAGCGCCACGGGAAAGGTGGAGTTTGCAGATCCTAACTACCGCTTGCAAAGTCCGAGCGTGCAGATCGATAATCAAAACGATAGCGCGATTTTCGAACAACCTGTATTCGAATTGTCGGGCCGACATGCGCGCGGCGAAGCCCAGAAAATAGAGAAGCTCGACCAGTATCGCAGTCGATTCAGCGAACTTACCTACACTTCCTGTGATCCGGACGACAGGGACTGGCACCTGCGAGCGGCCGAACTCGAGATCGACGATGAAAGCGGTCGCGGTAGCGCAAAGCACACCACGATTTACTTTCAGGAAGTCCCATTTCTTTACCTGCCCTATTTCCAGTTTCCGGTAGATGATCGTCGAATGTCGGGTATGCTTGCGCCGACAATCGGCTACGACGAAACAAATGGCGCCAGCCTTGTGGTTCCGGTTTACTGGAATATTGCACCAAATTATGACATGACCATTACCCCGGCCTCGTTGGGAAAGCTCGGTTTGCAGCTCAATACTGAAAACCGCTACCTGTTCGAATCCCATCAGGGGGAACTGGATTTATCCTATCTCGATGATGAAAATCTGGAGGAATTGCGCTGGTTTAAGCAATGGCATCATAGAACATCGTTTGCTTATGACGTCAACGGTGACCTGCTACTGGCCGAAGTCTCAGACCGTGACTTTTTTGACGACTTCGAAAGCGTCGCTCCCAGGTATAACGATATCCGCCACCTCGAGCGACATCTGAGTTTCACTCGCAGTGGCGAGATCTGGAATAGCAAGCTGCTGTGGCAAGATTACCAGACCCTCGATGAAAGTTCGTCAATTACAAGTCGCCCTTACAGCCGATTGCCGAGCATTACCCTGGATGCTCAACCCGAACCGTGGATAGGAGATCTGCAAACACCCATGTACTTGGAGATTACCAGTTTTGATCGAGATGAAAGCGTTACCGGCAACCGTACCCATGTCATAACTTCGCTACTTTGGAATGCTGCAGATAGCTGGTACTTCTTTGAACCTGAATTACAGCTCGCTTTCACCGATTATCAACTCGACGACAATCCGGGTGATAACTCGATATACAGAGGCTTACCTACCTTAAGCATCGACACTGGACTCATTTTTGAACGCCTTACCGGATCAAGAAATCAATGGCTACAAACCCTGGAACCGCGCCTCTATTTCCTGCATACACCTTTCGAGGATCAGGATGACATTCCTGACTTTGATACTTCGTTGAGCTCCAGCACTTATAATAATTTATTCAAAAACAATCGTTTCACCGGTGCTGACCGAATCGGAGATGCAAACCAGGTCACCTTTGGCCTGGCGAGTCGTATATTTGATAATGATAGTGGTGCCGAACTGCTAAATGCACGTATCGGGCAAGCTTTCTACTTCAAGGACCGACGTGTGAGTCTCGATGGCAGTCTGGATGAGGAAACCAAATCCGATGCAATCGCTGAACTCGATGTCTGGCCTAATTCCAGAACGAAAATTGCGGCACGCACAGTGTACGACCAGGATCAGAGCGAACTATCCGATAAGGAACTGTCAGTGAATTACAGTGGCAATGGTTTGGCGGCAAACCTGGGTTATTATTTTAGCGAAGGAGACCTTGAACAAGCCCTGGTTTCGATGGTGTATCCGGTAAACGAACGTTGGACTTTGATAGGCAAGTACCAGCGCTCATTGCTATTTGATCGGCCGATAGAGAAATTGTTAGGGATTAACTATGAATCCTGTTGCTGGGGCCTTAAAATACTGGCCCGTGAATCCGCAGATGAAGACGAAGATTTCATCGAACCAGAAAAAAGTATTTATTTCGAGATAACCTTCAAAGGTTTAAGCCAGCTGGGCCGGGATATTGACCAGCAGCTAGGCGGCGCGATTCCCGGCTATAGACCTGGTTTCTGATGTAAAGTAGGCAAACTAATGAACAAATTCCGCTTAGTACTCACTCTTGTTGGCACGCTGTTGCTGCTGCAGCCTGCCGTTGCAGCACAGATATCACTCGACTCAATCGTCGCGATCGTCGATGAAAGCGTCATTACCAGGCGTGAGCTAAGCGATCGAATCAAGTTGTTTAAGGCCGAATTCCAGCAGTCAAACCGAAGCTTGCCCAGAGCCGATGTGTTAGAGCGACAGGTGCTTGAAGCCCTGATCAACGACTCACTGTTATTGCAGGAAGCCAGGCGTCGCGGGGTCAAGATTACCGACGGCCAACTCAACCAGACAATGCAGCGATTAGCGCGCCAAAATAAAATGAACCTGTCAGAATTTCGTGACGCCGTCATTGCCGATGGACAGGATTATGACACCTATCGCGAAACTGTTCGTCGAGAGCTAACCATTAGTGCCTTGAGCCGTCAGTATAGCCTGCGCAACGCGACTATTAGCGATAGCGAAATTGATGATTTCATGAAGCTAAGTGGTGAGGATGAAGCTAATTACGAATACCGTCTGTCACATATTCTTATCGCCTTGCCCGATGCCGCCACTCCCGAGCAGGTTAGCGAGGCACAGCAATTCGTCAGCGAAATTTTGACAGAACTCGATCAGGGTGCCCAATTCGACCAACTCGCCAATACTTACTCGGCCGGTGAAACGGCGTTGCAGGGAGGCGACCTGGGTTGGCGTAAGAAAGCCGGAATTCCAAGCCTGTTCACAACCCAGATACTGGCAATGGAACCGGGTGACCATGCCGGTCCGATTCGCAGTGCCAGCGGGTTTCACATTGTGCATCTCAAGGAACGCCGTAATCTCGAACAAACCATATCCCGGCAGACTCGCACGCGGCATATATTAATCAAACCCAATGAATTGATTTCCGATGACGAAGCGCGCAAACGACTGCTTGAATTCCGCAGCAGAATCGAGGCCGGGGAAGACTTCGCGAGGCTGGCTAAACTTTATTCGGTAGATTACAACTCCGGGTCGGATGGGGGCGATATCGGATGGATGGATCCCGGTGCCACCGTCAAGGAATACGAGACCGCGGCGAATCAACTTAAAGAGGGTGAACTCAGCCAGCCCGTCCGCAGTCAATTTGGCTGGCACCTGATTGAAGTTACCGGCCGCCGCGAGGTTGACGAGACCGAGCAGAACAAGCGCAAAAAAATATATTCGCAGTTACTCGAACAGAAGCAACGTGAGGTGTTTGATCTGTGGAAACGTCGCTTAAGGGACGAAGCCTATGTCGTCTTTCCCCAAAAACCTGATGCATGAAGTCAGGATCATAATTACCTCTGGTGAACCCGCGGGTATCGGCCCGGACATTATTGCAAGTCTTAATCCCGCCAGTTTCGATGCGCGGCTGGTTGTTATCGGTGATCGCGAAATGATGCATTCAAGAGCCGATTCGCTGGGATCAAAATTTAGATTCGTCGACTTTGATGCGGCTACGAACCCTGCCGATTCTATCGAGATTATCCATCAGCCTCTCGAGCAACCCTGTGTACCAGGAAAACTTGATAGCGCCAACGCAAAATACGTGCTGACACTCCTCGAAACCGCCTGCAAGGCCTGTCTCGACAATCGGTTCGACGCCATGGTAACGGCTCCGGTCCAAAAGGAGGTCATTAATCGCGCCGGAATATCTTTCTCCGGGCACACCGAATACCTGGCCGACATCTGCAAATCGCCCCGACCGGTAATGCTGCTTATTGCCGAAAAGCTTAAAGTCGCACTGGTAACGACACATTTACCGCTACGCCAGGTTGCCGATGCAATCGACGAGCAGTCGATCAGACAGGTAATCGAAATTCTCGACCTTGATTTACGCAACCACTTTGGAATCCGGAATCCGCATATCAAGGTGGCCGGCCTCAATCCCCATGCCGGTGAAAACGGGTACCTTGGACGCGAAGAAATCGAAATAATTATTCCCGTTCTCGATAAGCTGAAGTCCGAAGGCATCAACCTGGGCGGGCCCTATCCCGCCGACACTTTATTTACACCCCACATGTTGGCGGATGCCGACGCGGTGGTGGCGATGTATCACGACCAGGGATTACCGGTACTGAAACATGTCGGTTTTCATAACGCGGTTAATACCACCCTGGGATTACCGATCATTCGAACCTCGGTTGACCACGGAACCGCGCTCGACCTGGCAGGAACAACAGCAGCCAGGCCCGATAGCCTGTTCGCGGCAATCAATTCAGCAATATTACAAGCACATAACAAGCAGCAGAATGCCCCAGGCACGTAAACGCTTCGGGCAGCATTTCCTGCATGACCAGAGCATTATCGAATCCATTCTGCGTGCGCTCGATCCACAGCCTGGTGAAAATATAATCGAGATTGGTCCCGGGCGCGGTGCCTTAACTTACCCCTTGCTACAGCGCTGCGAAACCCTGACTGCGATCGAGCTGGACCGGGACCTGGTGTCAATTTTAAAGCAACAGGCATCTCGCTTCGGCACGCTGGAAGTAATCAATGCCGACATACTTGAATTCGAACTATCAGGTATCCCGCACGGGGAAGACTTTCGCCTGGTGGGTAATCTTCCATACAACATTTCTACCCCGCTCATGTTTCACTTGCTCGAGTCGGCACAAAACATTCGGGACATGCATTTCATGGTGCAAAAGGAAGTGGCGTTACGAATCGTTGCCCATCCCGGGGAAGCCAACTACGGCCGCCTTTCAGTGATGCTGCAGTATCGATGCGATTGCCAGTACCTGTTAGACGTTGCTCCATCCTGTTTTAAACCGCCCCCCAAGGTCGATTCCGCGGTCATTCGCCTGGTACCTTTCAGCGAACCCCTGCAGGATGTTGGCGACTACAGGAATTTTTCCAGGATTGTGCAATCGGCTTTTGGCCAACGCAGAAAGACTATTTCAAATTCGCTGAAATCAATACTGGATCGTGAAACAATTATTGCCTGCGAGATCGACCCGGGGTTGCGAGCCGAGAACCTTGCAATTTCAGATTTCGCCAAACTCAGCAGAGCCTTTACAGCATGACCAGACTTTCCCTGATCGTCGCAATGGACGATAACCGCCTGATCGGAAATAAAAACAAATTGCCCTGGCACCTGCCGGCCGATCTCGCATTCTTCAAGCGCACGACTATGGGCAAGCCAATCGTCATGGGACGTAAAACTTTCCAATCAATCGGCAAACCACTACCAGGTCGCCGTAACATTATCATTACCAGGGATACTGCCTTCAGCGCCCCGGGTTGTGTGGTCGCCGGCAGTATCGAGGCCGCGATGGTACTGACCAGGGAAGATGACGAAGTTATGCTGATCGGTGGCGCGAGTTTGTATCAACAAGCCTTAGCCCGGGCAACGCAACTCTACATTACTCGAATCCATCACAGTTTCGAGGGTGATACCTGGTTTCCGGAAATCAATCTGGGCGAATGGAAAGAACAAAATCGTGAAGACTTTGAAGCAGATCACAGCAACCAGTATGCGTATTCGTTTATTAAATATGTACGGGAATTTTGAACTAATTTAAGGTAGACTGATTCGCCCGGATGTAGGAGGGACAACCTGAATGGGCAAAGATCCACACGAGGAATTGCAGCGCATGGAAAGCCGCACTTATATTATCGGCAGAGAAGGTCATATCTATATCAATGACCCGACCGTCAGTAAGCAACACGCTGAAATACAGGTCGTCAAGGGCGAAGTATACCTGCGCGACCTCGGTTCGACCAACGGCACCTTCCTGATAAAGAACAATCGGCTGGTACCTTTCCACGAGGGCTATGTGCAGATACATCAGCCTATAGTATTGGGTAATCGCCAGTATACGATTCAAGGGTTGCTGGAAATTGCCGGGGCTTTTGCGGCGCAATACGACGACTCTTAAGGTCTCATTTACTCCGCGATTGTCCTGATACCAGGCGGGCAAACACAAGTCAGGTAACTACGGTCCTGTCCCATAAATCAGCCCGGGCTATATTCCGACAGCAAGCAGTAACAGTCCTACTATCCAGATCCATGGAGAACTAGATGACTGCTCCTCCGCTTGGGACTTTGGTACTTCGACTTTATTAAAGCTTTGCACTTCATCCGCGTCTAGGAACCCTGCAGGTACCGGGGTCTCATCTTCAAGCACCAGTACCCCTGGTGTTGCCGTTCCATATTCACCCATGGCCATCAGGATTCGAACATCGTCATCCGTAGACACCGAAATCGCCCCGTTGAGTACCACGGCATGTAACTTTGCATCAGGATCGTTACGACTGACGTTCTGGGTGCAGTCATCCTGTTTACACAGCTTGACAATATATTCGGTACCGCGAATACCGATGGTAGCGAACCCAGTTTGAACCTGGTAGTTGGCATGCGAACTTGCACCGATGGAACCGGTTATTTTTCGTAGTCCCCCGCGAATGAGATCTAAAATGCTACTACTTTCCTTACCGTAGCCGGCGCTGATCACGTATTCGCTAATCTTCAGTGCCGAGTCTTCTTTTAAGTGAACCTCTGCGCCGTCGTCCATCAAGATATACAGGCGGGCGCCAACTTCTGTCTCCAGGCGATCGCCTTCAAAAATCTGGGAGTTGATTTGCAATTGATGTACCTTGCTATCGACGCCCCTGGATGTAGCCCGGCCGATTAGTTGCGCGACATAACCCACCTTGCTTTTTGGCGTCAACTCTTCCTGCTCGTAGACTCGTTTAATATCCACCAATTTCAAACGCAAGCCGGGGATCAAGCGATCAGAATATTGAACAAATGAGTACGGATTAGTTTCGATCAACTTCGCCTTGATCTGCGGCCAG
The DNA here is from genome assembly GCA_029862125.1 of Gammaproteobacteria bacterium. Lineage (GTDB taxonomy): Bacteria > Pseudomonadota > Gammaproteobacteria. The sequence continues at coordinate 47,039 of JAOTXY010000008.1, forward strand.
AGATCCTTGTCCTTGGGATAAATTCGTCGAATGATATCGTCGATCGACATGTCTTCGGAAATTTTCAGAATGACACGCGACGATGGAACCAGTTCCACGTCAGCTGCATTTACCACCGGTTGATAAAAGGCATTCGACAAAAGCAGTAGCAGCAGGGTGAGGACTAGATTCCTGTTCAAGATTCATCACCTTCCATCAAGGTTATATCTTCCGCTTGTTGCAACGCATGGCTAACAAGACCTGTGGTGGCCCGTAAAATTGCGAGCTCGTTATCATCAAACCGATCACTGGACATATTGTTGTTTACCTCGATAAACCCGTAAGTTTCCGCATTGTTAAACAACGGCACACGTATGAAAGCGTTGGTATTAAAACTAACGCTGGTATAGACAAACTATAGTTGTAAACCGACCAATAATGACGAAAAACGTCGTCTTGAAACGCTATCAGGTGACCAAATGTGAACTAATTTACCTGCAATTACGGGCAGCTAAATACCGCTTTGCAAACTGATTGGGACTCAAAGAAATTATTGATTTCGCGACAATTAAGCTCATTTTCGGCGACGTTCGGGACAAGTTAGCTGGTTTTTATCAATTGTTCGTGTTTCTTCATGTATGAATCGACAAAGAACCATTCCTCGGCGTCAAAATCGACCCGCAACGCCACCAGGTGCCCGCCCCAGACACAGCCGCCGTCCAGTGCGAAGTAACGCCCATAACATCCTACCGGGAGCGTCGACCAGTGACCGAACATCACGCGAACATCGTCCCTGAGTGTTGCTTCCCACTGAAACCAGGGAATAAGTCCGCTGCGTATGTAACGACGCGGCGTGCGGTTGACCGTGAAGTCCAGATTCAGCTCGTGATCAAAATATCGCATGCGCGTAAACACATTGGTGATAAAACGCAAACGCTTCCCACCCTCGAGATCATCCGACCAGGCCGTGGGCTTGTTGCCATACATTTTTTTGAAAAACCAGGCAGCATCTTCACTATGGAGTACAGCCTCTACTTCACGGGCGAGTTTTCTCGCCTTGCTCAGACCCCAGGCAGGATGAATGCCGGCATGCACCACGACGGCACCGTGTTCCTTGTCATAATGCAACAGGGGTTGCGATTTCAACCAGTCCATCAGCTCGCCACAATCGGGGCTGTTGAGTATCTTGCGCAAATCCCTGGAAACGCGAATTTTCTTGATGCCGTGATACAGCGCGAGCAAATGCAGGTCATGATTCCCCAGCACGGTAAGCGCGCTGTCGCCCAGAGATTTAACAAGACGCAAGGTCTGCAATGATTCCGGACCGCGGTTTACCAGGTCGCCACAAAACCAGAGCGTATCCTCGGCAGAATCGAAATTGATTTTCTCGAGTAAACGACAGAGCTCGCTATAGCAGCCCTGAATATCACCTATCGCGTATATCGCCACTGGATAACTAATGCAGTACCCGGGGAGTGGACAACACAAACTCCTCGATGGGCGCATCGAAATGGGAGCCGTCATCGGCAACCATCTGGTAACTGCCTTTCATGGTGCCGACTGCGGTTTCCAGCATGGTTCCGGAGGTATAGACAAACTGCTCGCCTGGCTTCAGCAAAGGCTGTTCACCGACAACACCATCCCCACGTACTTCCTGGACCTTTTGATTGGAATCGGTAATGACCCAGTGCCGGGTCATAAGTTGCGCACTTTGCTGGCCCTCGTTCTGGATCGTAATCGTGTAGGCGAAAACGTAGTAGTTCTGCTCGGGATTTGACTGATCCTCGATATATCGGGTTTCGACGTCGACCTTGATATTATTTAAGTCTGGCTCATTCATCTAATCTGGTTTCCCGTTGATCATTTTACTTTGCATTATACCGCGACCGCTGCCTTGATGTGTTCGTGGCACTGGTAGTTCTCCAGTTCAAAATCCTCGAAACGAAACGCCAACAAGTCAGTTACTTCCGGGTTCAGTTTCATCTGGGGCAGGGCAAAAGGCGCCCGTTGGAGCTGCAGACCTGCTTGCGGCAAATGATTGGTGTAAAGGTGCGCGTCGCCAAGCGTATGCACAAAGTCTCCCGCTTCGAGACCGGTCACCTGGGCCACCATCATTAACAATAGCGCGTAGGATGCGATATTAAACGGCACGCCGAGGAACACATCGGCACTGCGCTGATAGAGCTGGCAGGAAAGGCGCCCTTCAGCGACGTAAAACTGGAAAAAAGCGTGACAGGGCGGTAACGCCATGTTTTCAATTTCACCGACATTCCAGGCACTGACAATCAGGCGACGCGAGTCCGGACTGGTCTTGATATCGTTGACCACCTGTTGAATCTGATCGACCACGTGTCCATCTGCAGCCCGCCAGGAACGCCATTGCGCACCGTATACAGGTCCCAGGTCACCATTTTCATCGGCCCATTCATCCCAGATCCGCACCTTGTTCTGCTTGAGATAGCTGATATTGGTGTCGCCTTGCAGAAACCATAACAGCTCGTGGATGATGGAATGCAGATGCAGCTTCTTGGTAGTGATAAGCGGAAATCCCTGGCCCAGGTCGAAGCGCATCTGGTAACCGAAAACCGATCGGGTACCGGTGCCGGTGCGATCCGTTTTTTCGGCACCATACTCGAGCACGTGTTGCATCAGGTCAAGATATTGCCGCATTGTTGCTTTCCCTTTTTGCGAGTGTTAACAGAATAAGGCCAACTATAATCATTGGAATCGATAATACAATGCCCCTGGTAAGCCATTCAGTATTAAACAGATAACCGATATGCGCGTCCGGCAATCGAATGAATTCAACACTGGTACGAGCCAGCCCGTACAACAAAAGAAAGTACCCGGATAGGGTCATTACCGCGCGTGGTTTTGACGATATAAACCACAACGCCGCAAACAACAGAATGCCTTCGAGCAACATTTCATAAAGCTGCGTCGGGTGGCGCGCACTGAAACATAACGGTCCTGCAAAGTCGATATAGCGGTCAGGCGGAAATTGTTCGCAGGACAGTTTCATTGCCCAGGGCACCTTGCCGGGTGCGCCCCAGAGCTCGGCATTGATAAAATTTCCAAACCTGCCGGCAGCGAGTCCGAGCGGCACCAATGGCGCGATAAAATCGGTTAACTCCCAGAATCTGCATCCAAGCTTGCGCCGATAAATCTCCATCGCTACCAGCACCCCTAGAAATCCGCCATGAAAAGACATGCCGCCCTCCCAGATCTTGAACAGGTACAGCGGGTTTTGCAGGAAACTGTCGAAGTTGTAAAAAATGACCGAACCAATGCGCCCGCCGAGCACAGCGCCCAGCGCACCGTAAAAAATGAGGTCGTCTATCTGTTCGGGTTTAACCAGGGATCGATCCTGCCGGGCACGGTACTTGCCGAGCCACCAGGCACTGGCAAAAGCGAGCAGGTACATGAGTCCATACCAGTGCACTTTAACGGGACCTAGAGATATTGCGACGGGATCAATCGAAGGGAAAGCAATCATTGCGGGTAGTTCTGATTCAAACTCATGGGTATGCCTGATCAGGGTATTATTATCGCACGGAAACAATGCGGAATGTACAAACATGTCGAAAGCACTTGCCAGTGAATCGAGTCCGCAAGGTAGATTGCGCAGAAAACGAGCGACCTGGCGGTTAGTTCATAGATTTGTGAAGGCTTTGCTTGTCGTCGACCCGTGCATGATACTGACAGGTTAATCCAGTTAATCGACGAACAGAACCAGGAACCAGACCGCAACCATTAGAATGATGGCCAGTGCCACCGCGGCGGAAGCCATATCCTTGGCCCGGCCCGAGAGTTCGTGATGCTCGTCGCCGAAACGATCGACAACCGCTTCGAGCGCGGAATTCAGGATCTCGACCAGCGGCAACAACAGCACGCTCGACACCAGCAGGGCTTTTTCGACACCGTTTTCGCCGAGATAAAGTCCGAGGGGAACCATTACGATACACAGCCAGGTTTCCTGGCGAAACGCGGCCTCGTGGCGATAGGCGGCACGTAATCCCTGCCAGGAATAACCGGTCGCCTTTACGAGTCGCGCGAAGCCCTTGTTGCCGCTATAGGCCATGCCATCTCCCCGATAAAGCGTTTGCATGCTGGCACAGGTGCGGTTTTGAGGTCAGTGCGAGTATCGAGCTCGAGTCTGGCGTGAACATGATGTATGGCTTACTAAATGCCGGGTAACCGTGACAATAAGCGCCGTTGACTATTCCTCGTCTGCTATGACCCCCGTGTAGGCTTCGGCATCGAGCAATGATTCGACCTCCTCCGGATCTTCCATCGCGACCTTGTACATCCAGCCATCGCCATAGGCATCATGATTGATTCTTTCCGGTGCTCCGTCAAGCTCGTCGTTGACTTCGATGACCTCTCCAGAAACCGGCGCATATATGTCGGAGGCGGCCTTGACCGATTCGATTACCCCGACCGAGTCGCCCGCGGCGATGGTACTGCCCTGCTCGGGTAATTCAACGTAGACAAGATCACCCAGCAGCTCCTGGGCATGATCGGACACACCTATGGTTGCGACATTTTCTTCAACCAGGACCCACTCGTGTGAAGACAAAAATTTCAGTTCTACTGGCACTTCACTCATTTATTGTTACCCCCCTTCGGTTAACATGGATTTTCCCTCGCGCACAAAGGGAAGTTTAACAATTTCAGCCTTCAATAACCGGTTTCGAGCCTCGACTTCCACCTGCCCGCTTGCGCCCACAGGTACCCTGGCCATGGCTATCGACTGCTGCAGGGTCGGTGAATAACTACCCGAAGTAATCTCGCCCTCACCTTGCGCGGTCAACACTTTCAAATGATTGCGCAACACACCCTTGTCTAATAGTAACAGACCGACGAAGCTTTGCTGAACACCTGCTGCCTTTTCCGCCTCAAGCGCCTGGCGACCGATAAAATTGCGCTCATCCGACATCGCCACGGTCCAGCTCAAGCCCGAAACCAGCGGGCTCGTGGTTTCATCCATGTCGGAGCCGTATAGATTCATGCCGGCCTCGAGACGCAAGGTATCGCGGGCGCCAAGACCACAGGGTGCAACCCCGGCCTCAAGCAGGCGATCCCACAGATCGGCAATCTGTTCACTCAACATCAGGATCTCGAAGCCGTCTTCACCGGTATAACCGGTGCGGGCGACGAAACAGTCGTCGAATTCAACCCCCTGGAAACGCGATAATTGCTGCAGCGGCGACTGCTGATACTCGGCAAACAGCTGCGTTGCCCTGTCTCTTGCATTGGGTCCCTGGACCGCCAGCATTGCAACATCGGCACGAAATTTTATCTTGAGATCGGGATAGGATTGCGCCTGCAGCTCTAGCCAGGCCAGGTCTTTCTCGCGCGTTGCTGAATTGATCACCACGCGATAAAAATTGTCGCGCAGGTAATAAGTAATCAGGTCGTCGATCACGCCGCCCTGCTCATTGAGCATGCAGCTGTAAAGCGCTTTTCCGGTAACTGTCAGCCTGCCAACGTCATTCGCGAGTAAATATTGCAGGTAGGCTTTCGCATCACCTCCGCTGACGTCAACCACGGTCATATGCGAGACATCGAACATCCCGGCATCGTTACGCACTGCCTCGTGCTCCGAGATCTGCGAGCCATAATTAATGGGCATGTCCCAGCCGGCAAAATCAACAATCTTGGCACCTGCATCGAGATGGCACTGGTAAAGTGGTGTTTTGTTTCCCATCGACAATTTACCTCTCGGATCGGGCGCCACGATAAGCGCAGACCTTAAAGGATAGAGCCTGACCGAATCGAATAAAAGCCTTAATTTACAAGCCAGGCTATCCAGCGAACATCCTAGGTGATGTTTTGTATCGCTTTTTCCATGATCGTGCGCTTGAACCACGGGGTTTCATCGACCACCCGCATACCCAGGTTGCGGGCCGTGGCCACCCATTTCTGGTCCAGGCCGTAGAACCATTTCAGTACACCGAAACCTGTGCCCGCCACCCAGGTTTCGCTCTTGCGCTGGCGTTGGTAACGGCGCAACTGCTTTTGCGGGATGGTTTCAGAGCGCTCGCCGATCAATTGCGCGAGTGTCTCGACATCGCTGAAACCCAGGTTAACTCCCTGGCCGGCGAGTGGATGCACACTATGGGCGGCGTCGCCGATGAGCAGTACCCGCCCTTTCAGCCAATGCTCGCAGTGATGCCAGCCGAGGGGAAAACTCATGCGTGCGCTGCAGGATTTCACGCGGCCGAGCTTGAATTCGAAAGCCTCGGCGAGCGCGTCACAGAATTCATCATCAGTCGCGTCGATAAGTTGCCCGACCTGGTCGTCATCGCACGACCAGACGATCGAGCTTTGACCATTTGCAAGCGGCAGAAACGCCAGCGGGCCGGTGCTGAGAAAGCGCTGCCAGGCGGTAAATTGGTGCGCAAACTCGGTATCGACATTGGCGACGATTGCGGTTTGTCGGTATTGCCCGGCCTGCACATCAATGCCGGCCAGGTGGCGAGTCGGCGAATTGCGTCCATCCGCCGCCAGCAACAGTTCGGTAGTAAGGCAAAGCCCTGAGCTTAGCCGCAACTCAACTCCCTGTGCGTGATTTTCAAGTAAGGTTTCGATGCTGTCCGGCATGAACCACTCGATCTTGACCTCGCGCTCACAGGCGCGATAAAGCGTCTGCTGTAGCAGGCGATTCTCCACGATTGCGCCGAGATTATCGCGCGCCAGGTCGACCGCATCAAAAGCGACGCTGGCGGCGCCATGCTGGTGCCAGATATGCATTTGCTCGTAGTAGCAAACCCGTTTACTGTCGAGTTGCTGCCAGATGCCAAGTTGATCCAGGATATGACGCGAGCGCGGACTGATTGCCGACACGCGTAAATCATAAGTCTCATCATTTAGCTTATCGTTTTCGCGTGGTGCCGCTTCGATAACGGCAACCCGATACCCCTTGCCGGCCAGAGCTAGCGCGGCGCAGGTTCCGACCATGCCGGCGCCGGAGATAACGATATCGAATTTGCTGGAACTCACAAACGCCCCCGCAACAGGCGATTGCCACCGAAGGTCATGCCCATGCCGGCAAACGCGGCCTGGGTTTTCAAGGCCGGCACCAGGTCAAGCAGGCTGAGGCCCGCGGCGCGCAGATGATCTAACACCGGCAACTCGTTTGAGAACGTCGTCACCAGGCCGTCACCGTAACGGATCACCCGGCGCTGCTCCCCGGCCCGCAACCTTTCATAATCGTGCGCGATCTGGCTGAGCTCATCATCAAGCTCGGCTAGATTGTTTTCGCAGAGTAACTCGTGCAGGCATGCGATATCGCGCAATGACAGGTTAAAACTCTGCCCGGCGACCGGATGCAATGCGTTTGCCGCGTTACCGATTAACAGGCAACGACCGCAATGCAGCGCATCCGCGCGCGTGCGCTGAATCGGGATCGAGAAACGTTTGCCGACGCGTTCGATCAATCCCAGGCGAAACCCGAAACAGTCCTGCAACGCGGCACTGAATTCAGCATCATCCCCGGCACATGCCGTGCTTGCCTGTTCCGGCGCAAGGGTCCAGACGCAGGCATAGCGTTTTCCGCCCAGCGGCAACATTGCCAGCGGGCCCTGCGGTGTAAAACGTTCGTAGGCGGTGTCGGCTTTCGGTTGGCTGACCTCGACATTACTGATCACCACGGCCTGGCCATAATCGAAGTTCTGGTGTCTGATGCCGAGTGCAGCACGCGCCTTTGAATTTGCGCCATCGGCGATCAACGCGAGTTTTGCCTGCAGCTTTTGTCTGCGTTTATTTTTACGATAACCAATGGTGACGGCGGCGTCCTGCGCAATCGATTCAAATTCTGCAGTCTGTTCAAGTTTTATGTTGTTGGAGCTATCAACCGCGTCGAGCAGGTATCGGCCGAGGGCATGGCTTTCGATGACGTAACCCAGCGCATCGAGTTGATAGTCTTCGGCCTGCAGCCGGGTGACGCCCCAGCGTCCGCGCGACGACACGTGGATATGTCTTATCGGTGCGGCCTGAGTTTCGATCTGCCTCCAGATTCCGAGTGCCTTGAAGATCTGAACGCTGCTGGCAGAGAGTGCGATCGAACGCGCGTTTAATCCATCGCTGCGGGATTGCTCGAGGTTTCCCGCCTCGACGATCGATACTCGACGGCCTGAGTGCTGCAATACCAGCCCGGCGCACAAGCCTACCAGGCCACCACCGATGATTGCGATATCACGCATTTAGCTCGCCATCAGGGCTTCGATCTCGGTCGCCTTGCGTGGCAGGGCATCCGTCAGTATTTCATAACCTTTAGACGTAACCAGCACGTCGTCCTCGATTCGAATCCCGATATCCCACCACTTGCGATGCACCCCGCGGCTGCGTGCCGGAATATAAATTCCGGGCTCAATCGTCATCACCATGCCCGGTTCGAGCAATCGCCATTGATCCCCTACCTTGTAGTCACCGACGTCGTGGACATCGAGCCCGAGCCAGTGACCGGTACGGTGCATGTAGAATTTTCGGTAGGCCCTCTCCCTGATAAGCTTGGTAATGCTACCCTTCAGCAATTTAAGCTCGACCAGTCCCCGCGTAATGACGCGCACCGCTGCGTTATGCGGATCGTTCCAGTGATTACCCGGTTTGACTTTCTTAACCGCTGCCTGATGAGCGGCAAGCACGAGGTCGTAGACCTCACGCTGGGCTTTCGAGTATTTTCCATTGATCGGAAAAGTGCGGGTAATGTCCGATGCATATCCTTCGACTTCGCAGCCGGCATCGATCAACAGCAGGTCACCATCGTTCAATTCGTCGGTATTCTCGGTGTAGTGCAGGATACAACCGTTGGCGCCACCTCCGACAATCGCAGGGTAGGCATGATGTGCATTGTGGGTGCGATACTCGTGATCGAACTCGGCCGCCAGTTGATATTCGTACTTGCCCGGCGCGCACAGCTTTAGCGCGCGTTTGTGCGCGCGCACGTTGATGGCCGCGGCCTTGCGCATCAGGCGCAGTTCTTCGCGACTCTTGTAGAGTCGCATGTCATGCAGTATGTAATCCAGGGATACAAACTCAGACGGGAAATGCAACCCCGCTCTCGACTGTTCCTTGATGTGGCTCACCCAGCCGATCAGGCGCTTGTCGAAATCCGGGTAACGACCCATGACATTAAATATTGAATCCGTCCCCTCGAGCAGGCCCGGCAGGATGTCATCGATATCATCAATCGGAAATGAATCATCCGCACCATAGGTTTCGATCGCACCCTCCTGGCCGGCGCGGCGTCCGTTCCAGGTCTCCTGCTCCGGATCCTTCTCCCGACAAAAAAGGATGTACTCACCGTGCTTGCGCCCTGGCATCAGGACCATGACTGCGTCGGGTTCATTAAACCCGGTAAGGTACAGGAAATCGCTGTCCTGACGGAACGGGAAATGGGCATCCCGGTTGCGGATAATTTCAGAGGCAGAGGGCAGAATTGCGATCGTATTCTTACCCATCATCTTCATTAACTGGCTGCGACGGCGTTTAAACTCGGCTGGTTTCATCTATTGCTCGTAAATTTAAGTCCACCTGTCATCCCCGTGTAAACGGGGATCTTGCGATGGCGCCCTGGTTTAAGGTTCCCGCTTGCGCGGCGGTCCAACGTATCGGAATGACAACAATTTAAATCAGTGTACGGTTGACGAGGTTTTGAGCGGATTCAACGACTCGTTCAAAATCAGCGCCGCGATGCGCACATGCTCAACAATTTCGGCAAACTGCCGTTCGGCGTCCTCGCTGGCCTCTTCATCATGGCCGAGCTTACTAATTTCGAGCAGGTCTGACAAACACTCGCGCGTTTCATCGTCCAGCGAATCTTCAACACCAGCCCTGAAGACGCCAAAACCGTACAGAAAACCCTGGCACCAGGCTGACAAACCCAGCAGGCGCAGTCCGAAATCCTCGGATTCATCGGGCAATAGCAGCTCAAAATTCAATTCCTCATCATTAAGCTGCGCGCTGGTCTGTTCGTACAATTGCTCGAGCAGACCTAGCTGCTCATTTGCCAGTACATCGCCCTTATCAGGTAATTCGTCCAGCGTATGCCCGAGCCAGTTCACGCAGGGCGCGTTGTCAATCAACAGCGCACAGAGGGTACCGTGCGATTCGGCGGCATCGGCAGTCGAGCCCAGTCGTTCCAGCGCCGTTTGCACCTGGTCGAAATCGAGCATTGTAGAAAACCTGCAAATTCGTATAATTTTTGTATTCTAGCATTCGAACCCAGCAGCAAAAACAACTGCATGTTGACCTGCGCAGCCTAAGGCCTGATGATTGCACTATGGACTCAGATAAAGACAAGTATACCGAAGACGACCTCCGCCAGCTCGAGCAGCGTATCGACGAGCTTATCGATACCGTAGGTATGTTAAAAAACGAAAATACCAGCTTGCGACAGCAAAAAGACAAGTTGGCGACCGAACGCTCTCAGCTAATCGAAAAAACCGAGATGGCGCGTAGCCGGGTTGAGGCGATGATTTCACGCTTGCGATCACTTGAACTAGGCTCATGACAGACGCTCAACCGATCAACATTTCCATCCTCGATAAAGATTACAAGGTCGCCTGCCCGCCGGGCGAGCAATCGGCGTTACTCGAATCCGCCAAGTTTCTCGATAACAAGATGCGCGAAATTCGTGACAACGGCAACATCATGGGCTCCGAACGGATTGCGGTCATCACCGCGCTTAACATGGCTAACGATCTACTAAGGACCAGCAACGTGGATAAAGAGATCGGCCAGGAACTGCCACCACGCCTGAAAGACCTGGAAAATAAAATCTCCCGCGTCCTCGAACAGGCACGTCAATTAGAAATCTAAACCCTATTAGAATTTTAAATTGTACTTTTAGGTGAAATCGAGCCATAGTTAGTCTGATACTGACTACGGTGATCGTTAGCATCCATCATAATCCTTGAGCCTATTTATCAATCTCGGGGTCTTCCGTGTAACACTGATGTGCATGCCTGACGAGTCAGGACGCCTAATGGGTTACCAATAACCCCACCTGAACCTTCGGTTCAAGGTTGATAGATTTGCGACGACACCGTGGTTGGTATCCTCGATTAGAGATAAACCCCCGAATTCTAAGATAATTTAGTGACCTGCCTCGGCAGCGCCCGCAGCACTGCCTGTCACTTCAGGAATAACTGGTAGGCCTCGTTATCGGTCTCGTCCCAGTAGGGAATCTTGAGGCTCTTGAGAAATGCATTGAAAGCCCTGTTATCACCCCGGTTGACCTGAAATCCCATCAGGATACGGCCGAAATTTGAGCCATGGTTGCGATAATGAAACAGGCTTATATTCCAGCGATTGCCCACCTTCATCAAAAAATCTAATAACGCGCCCGGTTTTTCCGGAAACTGGAAGCGGTAAAGAAGCTCGGTTGAGACGCTGCTGCCTGGATGCCCGCCAATCATGTAACGAGTATGCAGCTTGGCAACCTCGTTGCCGGTCATGTCGACCACGCCGTAACCTTTGGCACCCAGTTTTTCGATGAGCTTGTTTTTCTCATCAATCCCGTGGGTAAGCTGAATACCGGCAAATACCCGCGCTATCGTATCGTCGGCATAGCGATAGTTGAACTCGGTAATCGAACGATGTCCGATTAACTGGCACAGCTTTTTGAAACTGCCCGGTCGCTCCGGAATTTCTACCGCCAGCAAGGCCTCGCGATCTTCACCGAGCTCGGCCCGCTCGGATACGTGGCGCAGACGGTCGAAATTCATGTTAGCCCCACAGTTGATCGCCACCAGCGTTTGCTGCTTGATGCCGTGCATCTCGACGTATTTCTTTAACCCTGCAAGCGATAAGGCACCCGCGGGTTCACAGATAGCGCGCGTGTCCTCATAGGTATCCTTTATCGCCGCGCAGATCTGGTCGGTCGAGACCAGCACCACGTCATCGACCAGGTCCCTGATCATCGACCAGTTTTTTTTGCCGACCTGTTTCACGGCGACACCGTCTGCAAAAATTCCGACTTCTTTAAGCCTGACGCGTCGCCCGGCTTTGCGCGCTTCGTAGAAACAGGCGGCGTCATCGGGTTCGACACCGATTATCCGGATTTCCGGTTTGACTGCCTTCAGAAAGCCGGCAATTCCGCCGATTAACCCGCCTCCACCAACGGCCACGAAAATCGCGTCTATCTTGCCCGGGTGTTCACGGATGATTTCATGCGCGATGGTACCCTGGCCCGCCATCACGTCGAAGTCATCATACGGATGGATAAAAGCCAGGCGCTCCTTCTTCGCAAGCTTTAACGAGTAATCCTTGGCGGCGTCAAAGTTTTCTCCGTACAGGACCGCCTTCGCACCGTAAGATCTGACCGCCGTGACCTTGATATCGGGTGTCGTGGTGGGCATGACGATGGTTGCCTTGAGATGAAGTTTTTTCGCGGCTAACGCAACGCCCTGTGCATGGTTTCCGGCGGAGGCGGTTATAACGCCCTTTAATCCGGGATTGGCCTGCAGCTCCTGGTAAATCTTGTTGAACGCGCCCCGACACTTGAAGGAAAACACGGGCTGCAAATCCTCGCGCTTGATATAGACCTGGCTGTCGTAACGCTTCGAAATTCGCGGCATATGATCAAGCGGTGTTTCGCGGGCGACGTCGTAGACCCTCGCGGTAAGCACTTTTTCTAGAAACTTTTCCTTTTGCATAGCCCGATATTAATTTATATGTAGAAATTATTCGCAAAACCGCGCAATAACTTGCGCGGACTGCAGGTGATTATCATAATTGATTGCACATGAAGCAACAGGTAAATCCATGACGCCCGAAGATAAAAAACGCAATGCGGCAGAGGCGGCGATCGATTATGTCAAACCCGGCTCAACGATTGGAGTCGGTACTGGTTCGACAGTCAATCATTTTATCGACTTGCTCGGCGAAAAAATGCAAGGCAAGGTTAACTCGGCGGTATCGAGTTCCGAGGCTTCCAGCGAACGCCTGCGCAGCCATGGAATCAAGGTCGTCGACCTGAACGAGGTCGGCGAACTCGATCTTTACGTCGACGGCGCCGACGAGTCGAATCACCAGCTGCAATTGATCAAGGGCGGTGGCGGCGCATTAACAAGGGAAAAAATCGTTGCAGCAGCAAGCGCCGTGTTTGTCTGCATTGCCGACGAAAGCAAGCTGGTGACCACGCTGGGCGCGTTTCCGCTACCGGTGGAGGTTGTCCCGATGGCTCGCGGACTGGTCATCGGGGCGCTGCAGGGGCTCGGTGGCGACCCCCGCCTGCGTGAAGGATTTATTACCGATAATGGCAATCAGATTCTCGATGTCCATGGCCTGCAGATCGAGGACCCGATTGATATGGAAATCCGCATCAACCAGATCGTTGGCGTGGTCTGCGTGGGCCTGTTTGCCCATCGGCCAGCCGATGTGCTCATCCTCGGAGGCGAGGACGGAATCAGATCCATACAGGCATAAAAAAAGCCCGCGATTGCGGGCTTTCCTGTTTGCGTTGTGGTGGGCCTAGCGCTTCGAGAACTGAACACCACGGCGAGCCTTGCGCAGGCCAACCTTCTTGCGTTCAACTGCACGTGCATCGCGGGTAACAAAGCCTTCCTTACGCAGTGCTTCACGCAAGGTTTCGTCGTATTGCAGCAGGGCGCGTGTAATGCCTAGACGTATCGCACCCGCCTGTCCACTGGGCCCGCCGCCAGAAACATTCACGTTGATGTCGAATTTATCCAGTACATCGACGGTTTGCAGAGGCTGGCGTACAACCATGCGTGAGGTTTCACGGCCGAAGTATTCCTCGATGGTTCTGTTATTAACCATGATCGCACCGTTACCGGATTTCAGGTAAACCCGTGCCGACGAACTCTTGCGCCGACCGGTACCGTAATATTGTTCAACTGCCATAATTTGACCTGTTAGATTTCGAGGGGCTGGGGTTGCTGCGCTGAGTGCTGATGCACATCACCCGCGTATACCTTCAGCTTCTTAAACATTGCCCGACCCAGCGCATTCTTGGGCAGCATGCCCTTGACCGAATGCTGGATGATTCTTTCCGGGTGCTCGCTGCGCAACTTCGACAGGTTAGTTGACTTGAGACTGCCGATGTAACCGGTGTGATGGTGGTACATCTTGTCGGTTTCCTTGTTGCCGGTAACCCGTACCTTTTCCGCATTAATGACGATAATGTAATCGCCGGTATCAACGTGCGGGGTATACTCAGGCTTGTGCTTACCGCGCAGCCGACGCGCAATTTCAGTCGACAGGCGACCCAACACCTTGTCGCTGGCATCGATTACGTACCAGTCGCGTTTTACCGATTCGGGTTTTGCGCTGAAGGTTTTCATACTAATTCCTGATTTGTACCGTTAAGGCGTGGACTTCTTCCACAAAGGGCGCGAATACTAACCAATTAACCTGCGCTTGACAAGATGTAAAACCCTTGATTTAGCGGGATATTTGACGGCTTGGATTAATATCCTGGTTTAGATGATAATAAGCCCTCACGTCGCCGGATTTAAAACCATTTGCCTGGATCCAGAATGCGCAATCTAAGCTTTACCGATCGTCTCTTCGTGGAACTGCAGCATGGCCTGAGTACCAGTCATGTGCGGCCCGGCGCGGTCGCGAGAGCTTATCCGGCCGACGACTCGGAACAGGTTGAATTGTCCGCCCGGGAAAAGCAGCATGTCGCCGGTTTAATGCGGGTTAACAACGCCGGGGAAGTCGCCGCGCAAGGACTTTACCGTGGCCAGGCCTTTAGCGCACGCGAGCAGGCGCTCAGTCAGGCAATGAACGAGGCCGCCGAAGAAGAAAACGAACACCTGAACTGGTGTCAGCGGCGCCTTGCGGAACTCGATCAATCACGCAGCCTGCTCGATGGTGTCTGGTACTGGGGTTCGTTCACCATCGGAGCCCTGGCGGGTGCAGCCGGTGACAAGTGGAGTCTCGGTTTCGTCAAGGAAACCGAGCAACAGGTCTGTGCTCACCTCGACCGGCACCTCGAACAGCTGCCCGAACAGGACCAGCGTAGCCGCTCGATCATCGAGGCCATGCGCGCAGACGAGTTGCGTCATGCCGAAAACGCGGCCGCTGCCGGTGCCGCTGAACTGCCGCAACCGGTCAAAACCGCAATGACCCTGGTCAGCAAGATCATGACCTTCACCGCCTACCGCATCTAGTACCCAATAATTACGGTACCAAACCACAATCCAGTAACGGAGCGGCCATGGGTATTCTTTTGCGGGATCGCCGTGAATACGTCCATGTAGGCTCGCGCGCAACATCCCTGTTGCGCAGCGTCCCGCAAAAGAATACCCATGTCCACTCCTCAACACTTGTAAGCCACCTTGGGTGGATGCTCCCAAAAGTGTAGCGAGGCATGGATGCCGAGCTCCAAGCGATTCCATGGATGGACCAACCGGCGCCTGCGCCGGTTGGGAGCGCCTTTTGGGGGCATCCACCCAAGGTGGCCAGGCGAAGGAATGCCGTTCGGCCTGGTATTGAGAGCTTTCTGGTTTTAGTCGGGGTTGACGATTTCGAAGTCGTGGGTGATTGCGGCGGTTTTTTCGAGTATGCGCGAAGCTGAACAGTACTTGTCAGCTGAAAGGCTTATTGCCTTTGCGACCTTGGCCTGATCGAGGTCGCGGCCCGAGACGATGAAATGAAGATGGATTTTGGTGAACACCTTGGGGATGCTATCGGCGCGTTCTGCCTCGATATCGACCTCGCAATCGACCAGTTGCTGACGTGATTTGTGCAAAATCGATACCACGTCAAACGAGGTACAGCCACCAAGCCCAAGTAACAGCATTTCCATCGGCCGCACCCCGAGATTACGCCCACCGGCTTCGGGTGCTCCGTCCATCACCACCGAGTGACCACTGCCGGATTCACCGACAAAAGACATATGCTCCAGCCACTTGATCCTGCACTTCATAGTTAATACCTATTGCTGTTGATTTGATCTTTTTGTGCTATCTTTATCACTTGCGCGAAACAGATAATCACAATCATGTCAGTTAACCCGATCACAAAAGTAATACCCCGACAGAATGCCGCCCTGGACAATTTTCTGCATCATTGTCACACCAAGAAGTACGCGGCGCGCAGTACTATTATCCATGCAGGGGACGAATCCGAGACGCTTTACTATATCATCGACGGTTCGGTGAGCGTAGTCATCGAGGACGAGGACTGCAACGAAATCGTACTCGCCTACCTCAACCCGGGTGATTTCTTCGGTGAAATGGGTTTATTCGAAGAAGACACCAAGCGCAGCGCCTGGGTTATCACGCGCACAGCCTGTGAGGTCGCGGAAATTCATTACAACCAGTTCATGCAGTTGGCCAAGGATACGCCCGAGATCCTGTTTCAACTGTCTTCGCAGCTGGCCAGTCGTCTGCGTAATACCAGCCGCAAGGTGAGTAATCTCGCGTTTATGGATGTCACCGGGCGGGTCGCCCGCACCCTGCTCGACCTGGCACGCGAACCCGACGCAATAACTCATCCCGATGGCATGCAAATCAAGATTACGCGCCAGGAAATCGCCAAGATTGTCGGTTGTTCGCGCGAAATGGCCGGGCGCGTCATGAAAACGCTCGAAGAAGACGGCCTGATCACCGCGCACGGCAAAACCATAGTCGTCTTCGGCACCCGCTAACACTGCCCGCGGGGCTAGCGGGCTAGTAGAAAAGTTCGCGCAGGCCCTGTCCTGGATCCGGCACCCGCATAAAGGCTTCACCCACGAGGAAAGCGTTGACATCATGCTGGCGCATTAAAGCAACGTCCTCGCGACTATGAATCCCGCTCTCGGTAACGACCAGGCAACCTGCAGGGATCAGCTCAAGCAATTTAATCGTGGTATCCAGGCTGGTGTCAAAAGTACGTAAATCGCGATTGTTGATCCCGACCAGCTCGAGTTCGAGTTTAAGTGCGCGTTCGAGCTCCTCGCGGTTGTGCACCTCGACCAACACATCCATGCCAAGTGCGCGCGCTTCCCGATGCAGGCCTGCCAGGGATTCATCGTCAAGCGCCGCGACAATGAGCAGAATACAGTCCGCGCCGATTGCACGCGATTCGACCACCTGGTAGGGGTCGACAATAAAATCCTTGCGAATGACCGGTAGCTGGCAGGCAGAACGCGCGGCAACCAGGAAATCCTCGTGCCCCTGGAAGAAATCCTGATCGGTCAGCACCGACAGGCAGCTGGCGCCACCCGCTTCATAGGATCGGGCGATTTCAACCACGTCGAAGTTTTCGCGAATCACACCTTTGCTGGGCGAGGCCTTCTTGATTTCCGCGATCACCGCGGATTCACCCTGCTCAACGCGCCGCTTTAACGCGGCAACAAATCCCCGCGGTACCGATGCATCATGCGCCTGTTGCTGCAAGCTGTCGAACGACGCCGTTTGCCGACGCGCGCTAATCTCCTGTTGCTTGCGCGCAACAATACGATTCAGAATATCCGGCCGCGCGCCGCTCATCAGGCGTTGGACCTGGCCACCAGGTTTTGCAGCACTTCGGCAGCCTTGCCGCTGCTGATGGCGACTTTCGCAGCTTCGACACCGGCTGCCAGGGTATCGGCACAACCCGATACATAGATTGCAGCACCGGCATTGAGGCAGACAATATCGTGTGCGGGACCGGCATTGTCTGCCAGCACCGCGCGAATCATGTCCAGGCTTTGCTCGGGAGAATTAACCCGAAGCTCGTCCGGGGAAGCCGAATCCATGCCGAAATCAGACGGTTTAATGTTATAACTGCTCACCTTGCCGTCCTTGAGTTCGGCAACATGGGTGGGCGCAGAAATACTGATTTCATCCATTCCGTCCTCGGCGTGCACCACCATGACATGATGGCTTTCAAGCTGGTTCAAAACGTTTGCCATCAGCTCCACCAGCTCGTCGTGAAATACGCCGATAACCTGGTTCGGTGCGCCGGCGGGATTGGTTAGAGGTCCGAGCACGTTGAATATGGTTCTTACCGCCATTTCCTTGCGCGGTCCGATGGCATGCTTCATCGCACCGTGATGTGCCGGCGCAAACATGAAGCCAACGCCAACCTGCTCGACGCATTCAGCGACCTGCTGCGGCGAAATATCCAGTTTCACGCCGGCCGCCTCGAGCACATCGGCGCTACCCGAATTACTGGTCATGGAACGATTACCGTGCTTGGCGACGCTGGCGCCTGCTGCAGCCGCCACGATTGCACTCGCAGTCGAGATATTGAAACTACCCGAGGAATCGCCACCCGTACCTGCGGTATCGACCAGGTGATCGGTGTTTACCTCTACCCGGGTCGACAGCTCGCGCATAACCCGGGCAGCCGCCGAAATCTCGTCGACGGTTTCGCCTTTCATGTGCAGCCCGACCAGGAAACCACCGATCTGGGATGCCGTACATTCTCCGGTCATGATTTGCTGCATCACCGAATTCATCTCATCGCTGCTCAGATCCTGGCGCGCGATCACCGCCTTAATAGCCGCCTGTATATCCATCGCACTCCTCGCTTAATTGATACTTTGTTGAAGAAAATTTCGCAACAGGGCATGACCATGCTCGGTCAGAATCGATTCCGGATGGAATTGAACCCCTTCTATCGCAAGTTCCCGGTGCCGCACACCCATGATTTCATCGACACTGCCGTCGGCATTTTCGGTCCATGCAGTGATTTCGAGACAGTCGGGAACCTTGTCCTTATCGATCACCAGTGAGTGGTAACGCGTTGCGACGAATGGACTGGCAAGACCTTTGAATACGCCGACGCCGGTATGGATCACCGGCGAAGTCTTGCCATGCATAATCTCACGCGCGTGCACAATTTCTCCGCCGTAGACCTGGCCGATGCTCTGGTGCCCGAGACATACGCCGAGAATGGGTATGTGCCCGGCCAGCGCCTCGATTGCGGCCATCGACACCCCGGCTTCGTTCGGAGTGCAGGGGCCGGGTGACACCATGATATGACTGCTGCCCGAGTTTAGAATTTCGTCGACCCCGACCTGGTCGTTACGCACCACGTCGACATCGGCTTCCAGTTCGCCGAGGTACTGCACCAGGTTATAGGTAAACGAATCATAATTATCGATCATCAGGACTTTCATGATAAGTGCTCATGATAGGTGATATATGCGGATTCAGTTAGCTTGTCTACGTTCACGGCAAGGCGTGCCTCGCAGGCAATGGTGACGCCCTTGTCAAGAGGTGCAACGAAGTCCGTGGGCGTAGACAAGCTAACCCATAGGGCGTCCCTGTGGCACTCCGCTGCTGCGTTGCAGTGCTCGACAAGGAAGTGGCCATTGCCTTCACACTGCGCCTTGCTTCGAAGCGCCACAGGGACGCTGAATTCGCATATATCATCTATCATGAGCACCACCCCCGCCTTCCGGGTCGCAGGGATCACGCGACGGCAATCCTGCCTCGGCCAGCGCCACGGCACGAAAAATGGCGCGCCCCTTGTTCATCGTTTCCGCCCATTCATTTGCCGGAACCGAATCATAAACAATTCCGGCACCGGCCTGAATATAGAGTGTTTCATCCTTGATCACCGCCGTACGAATCGCGATTGCAGTATCCATGTTACCGCTCCAGGATATATACCCTACTGCACCCGAATAAATACCCCGTTTTACCGGTTCCAGTTCGTCGATAATTTCCATCGCCCTGATCTTGGGTGCGCCCGAAACCGTGCCTGCCGGGAAGGTGGCACGCAATACGTCGAAAGCCGACATGTCAGGCTTGATCCGGCCCTCGACGTTGGAAACGATATGCATCACGTGTGAATAGTGCTCCACGATCATCTTCTCGGTCAGGTGCACGCTGCCCACCTGGCTGACCCTGCCGGCATCGTTACGCCCGAGATCGATCAGCATCAGGTGCTCGGCGAGTTCCTTGGGGTCATTGAGCAGTTCCTGCTCGAGCGCAAGATCATGTTCCGGAGTCCTGCCGCGCGGGCGGGTACCGGCGATCGGCCTGACCGTGACCGCCTCGTCTTCGAGACGCACCAGTATTTCGGGCGATGATCCGACCACGTGATGATCACCGAGATTCAGGTAATAAAGGTAAGGCGACGGGTTGAGACCGCGCAGCGCCCGGTATAAATCGATTGGCGCGGACTGGTAGGGAATCGAGAGCCGTTGCGACAAAACGATCTGCATCGCATCGCCATCGATGATGTACTGGCGCGCCTTCTCTACCGCTGTCTCGAAGCCCTGCTGGGTGAACTCGGAGGTAAAGTCCTGCTCGCGTACCGTCTGCTGACCCGAACCGGTACTGGTATCGAGTTGAATCGAACTCAGTCTGGCCTCGAGATCATCGAGTTGCTGCTGACCCTGATGCCAGGCCTGATCTACCGTGGGCTCGACATGCACGATCAGAAACATGCGCGAAGACAGGTTATCGAACACGACCAGCTTGTCGCTTAGCATCAGCAGGATATCCGGAGTATCGTGCTTGTCGGGGTTGGGACAGTGCGCGAGTTTCGGTTCAATATAACGAATCGTATCGTAACCGAAGTAACCGACCAGGCCGCCATGAAACTTGGGCAGGCAATCGGCCTCGGCAACCTTGAAGGAATGCAGGTAATCCTCGATAAAACGCAGCGGGTCAGCGGTTTCCTCGTCGCTGACAACCTTGCCATCGACTTCGAGTAGCACCCGCTTGCCGAAAACCTTGATAAGCGTACTGCAGGCGATGCCGATAATCGAATAGCGACCCCATTTTTCACCACCCTGCACCGATTCGAACAGATAGGTGTAAGGCTCGTCGGCCAGTTTCAGATAGGTGCTGAGCGGTGTATCCAGGTCGGCGAAAACTTCACGCACCAGCGGGATGCGATTGTAATCACGCTTGATTTGATTGAATTGCTTGAGATTCATGGGTGACTCTTAAAACGAATTAACAGAAAAAAGGGAACAGACAAAAACAGCTCGCGATCACCATCGCCAGCGTTGTGTACCCTCATTTTTCTGTAAACGTTGTTGAGTCATCTGGATTAACTTTTCAGTCAGTCGACAGAATCTAACATAGCATTCCGGGCAAGGCTACGACTATTTCCGGCAGCAATTAGACGGAATTGGCGCGTTCCAGTTGATCGCGGAACTGTTGCAGGATGCTGTCGTACTGATTTGGATCGTCAGGGTTGGCAGCGCCGAAAATCCCGGAACCGGAGACAAAAGTGTCGGCGCCCGCAGCGGCGATTTCAGCGATATTATCGACCTTGACGCCACCATCGATCTCCAGGCGGATATCGAGACCCGATGCATCGATAATGCGACGTGCAGCGCGCAACTTGTCGAGGGTCGCCGGAATAAAGCTTTGTCCACCGAAACCAGGATTGACCGACATAAGCAGTATCATATCGACCTTATCGAGCACATGATCGAGGTAGCTCAGCGGGGTTGCAGGATTGAACACCAGGCCCGAGCGGCAGCCACTATCCCGAACCAGGGACAGGCTACGATCGACATGATCGGAAGCCTCGGGATGAAAGGTGATGTAACTCGCACCGGCGCTGGCAAAATCAGGAATGATGCGATCCACGGGTTTGACCATCAGGTGCACATCGATCGGCGCTTCGACACCATGTTTTCGCAGGGCCTCGCAAACCAGCGGGCCAATCGTCAGGTTAGGCACGTAATGATTGTCCATGACATCGAAATGAACGATGTCTGCACCCGCGGCGAGGACGTTATCGACTTCTTCGCCGAGCCGCGCAAAATCGGCTGACAGGATCGACGGTGCTATCTGGTAGTCGGACATGGTATTTCCCGGTTGCAAGTGGCAGGCAATTTACACCAATTTGAACATGATTTCAGCCGATCAAAATGGATAACAACAATAGCCCCAAAGAGATCTGAAATCTTAACACTGTTAAACTGACTGAAATTCGGTAACCAATAAATCGTCTAAATGTCTGCCGAACAACAGCTAAAACAGGAACTCGCGGCATTGCGCCACGAATTGAGGCGCATCTGCGATGGCCTTGAACGCAATCGAACCCGTGACATGGAGCAGCGTGCACGACAGTTGCGCGCCAGTATC
>JAOTXY010000062.1 GCA_029862125.1 Gammaproteobacteria bacterium
GGCACCTTCGCACTAGCCTACATCGCGCGTATGACGCGCAGCTTCATGCTCGACCAGCTCAACCAGGAATACATCCTGACCGCGAGGGTCAAGGGCATGCCCGAGCACAAGGTGATCTGGGGCCACGCATTTCGCAACGTGCTGGTACAGCTCATCACCATCATCGGCTTAACCTATGCCTCGTTGCTGGAAGGCTCGGTGCTGACCGAAACCGTTTTCTCGTGGCCCGGCATCGGCCAGTACATCACCAATTCGCTGTTTAACAACGACATGAACGCTGTTCTGGGCGGCACAATCGTGGTCGGCGCCTGTTTCGTCGGCATCAACATGCTGTCCGACCTGCTCTATCGCCTGGTCGATCCGAGAATCCGCAAATGATGCCCGAAGCGACGCTGCGCGGCTGGTTGCTGGCCGAGATCCCGAAATCGAAATGGCAGGCCCGGTGCCAGCGGATCTTTATCGGCTGGCTCGACTTCAAGCGTAACCCCATCGCCATGATTGGATTTTTGATTATCCTGGGCCTGGTAGTCGTCGCCGCGCTGGCGCCCTGGATCACCACGTCCGACGGGCTCGAACTGCATCTTGCTGATCGTTTAAAGCCACCCAGCAGCGAACACTGGTTTGGCACCGATGAGCTCGGGCGCGATATTTTTGACCGGATTATCTGGGGCTCGCGGATTACGCTGTATATCGTTGCGCTGGTATCGATCATCGTGGTTCCGATCGGGCTGTTGATTGGCACCGTCGCCGGTTACATGGGTGGCTGGGTGGATACTGTTTTAATGCGCCTGACCGATATCTTCCTCGCCTTCCCGCGCCTGATCCTGGCGATGGCGCTGGTGGCCGTACTGGGTCGCGGTCTCGAAAATGCGGTGCTGGCGATAGCACTGACGACCTGGTCGCCGTTTGCACGCATCGCCCGCGCCGAGGCGTTGACGATTCGCAACAGCGAATTCATCCTCGCCGCGCAGATGCAGGGCATCAGCACTATCGGCATCCTCGCCCGCCATGTCACCCCGCTGTGCATGTCCTCGGTCACCGTTCGCCTTACGCTGGACATGGCCGGCATCATCCTGACCGCGGCCGGGCTCGGATTTCTCGGCCTCGGGGCGCAGCCACCGACACCCGAATGGGGTGCGATGATTTCGCTCGGTCGGCAATACCTGATCGACCAGTGGTGGGTGCCAACCATTCCCGGGATCGCCATTCTGGTGGTAAGCCTGGGCTTCAACCTGCTCGGTGACGGCCTCAGGGACGTGTTCGATCCCAAGAGCGGGAAGTAGCAAATGTCCGATTCAAAATTGCTAATCGTTGAAGACCTGCACGTTACCTATAACACTCCCACCGGGTTGGTGCGCGCGGTGAGCGGCGTCAGCTTCGAACTGGGGCACGAAAAGCTGGGTATCGTCGGCGAATCCGGCTCCGGTAAATCGCAAACCGGGCGCGCAATTCTCGGCCTGACCGCAACCGGTGGAACGGTTGGTGCCCGGCGCCTGGCATTCAAGGGCACCAACCTGCTGAACGCGAGTGAGCGCACCATGCGCCAGGTCCGCGGCGGCGGCATCTCGATGATCATGCAGGACCCGAAGTATTCGCTGAACCCGGTTATGACGGTTGGCTCCCAGATCGAAGAGGCGTTGCTAATTCACAATCGCACCTCGAAGCGCGTGGCACGTGAGCGCACCTACGAGATGTTGCGCGCGGTAAAGATCCGTGAGCCGGAACGTGTGTACAAGGCCTATCCACACGAGGTCTCCGGGGGCATGGGTCAGCGCATCATGATCGCGATGATGATGATCCCCGAGCCCGACATCATCATTGCCGATGAACCCACTTCTGCGCTTGATGTCACCGTGCAATTGCAGGTACTGGCGGTACTCGACGATATGATCAATGAACGCGGCATGGGTCTTATTTTCATTAGTCATGATTTAAACCTGATTGCGTCTTTCTGTGACCGCATCCTGATTATGTACGACGGACGGGTGGTCGAAGAATGCAGCGCGGCTGAACTCGAGCAGGCCCAACACCCCTACACCCGGGGGTTGGTCAATTGCCTGCCGCGCCTGGATGGCGGACAGGATGAGCTACCTGTTTTGAAACGCGACCCGTCCTGGTTGACAACGCCCGGGGCGACACGGTGATCGATATCCAGGGTCTGGACGTGGTCTTTGGCCATGGCAGGAAGG
Organism: Gammaproteobacteria bacterium; assembly: GCA_029862125.1. GTDB lineage: Bacteria > Pseudomonadota > Gammaproteobacteria. Next base: position 2,190 of record JAOTXY010000062.1, read on the forward strand.
TGTTTCACGCCGTACGTGATGTTTCGCTCAGCGTGGAAAAAGGCCAATCCTTCGGCCTGGTCGGTGAGTCCGGCTCGGGCAAGACAACTGTACTGCGGGCGCTGGCCGGGATACTCGAGCGAGTGGCCCGGGTCAGCGGCAAAATGACCGTCGCCGAAGAAACGCTGCTGCGGCATCGTTCGCAATCGTTCCGGCGACGGGTACAAATGGTTTTCCAGGACCCGTTCGGTTCACTACATCCGCGTCATACCGTAGATACGATTTTAAGTGAACCGGCCCGGGTGCATAAACTTGACGGTATCGAGGAACGCGTGGTGCATGCACTCGAAGAAGTCGGGCTTGATGCCTCGTTTCGTTTTCGCTATCCGCACCAGATATCCGGCGGGCAGCGCCAGCGGGTTTCGGTAGCGCGAGCGCTGATCACCGGCCCGGAGATTATCCTGCTGGATGAACCCACCTCGGCGCTGGATGTTTCGGTGCAGGCCGAGGTGCTCAACCTGCTGATGCGCCTGAAGCGTGAGCATGGCCTGACCTACATCCTGGTGAGTCACAACCTCGCAGTGGTCGCTCACATGTGCGAGTCCCTTTCGGTGATGCAAAACGGGGCGGTGGTCGAAACCATGAGTGTGCAGCAATTGCGCGAGCACAGTTCGACCATGCCTTATACACAGCAGCTACTGACCGCGAGCCTCGGCTACGACCGCACCGCAATCGACGCCTTCGAGGAATTTGCTTGAGCGTTAAGCGAATGTCGTTCGTTGTACCAGATTTGACCACTATTTTATCGCGAAGTCTGACAGCGCCGGCGTTACGAGGGTGATATCCGTCCCCCGGTAAATGACTAGCGGTTATCCCAGAATATGCTATTAATAAACGATGAATTTAGAGATAAACGAATGAGCACAACACGTTTCAATCTAATCTTCGAGGGCGAGATAGAACCCGGCTACGACCAGGAAGAGGCGCATCGCACACTCGAGAGCCTGTTCGAGTTCGACGACGACATCCAGGCCGAATTAAACAGCGGGCAAGCCGTCATGCTGGGTAAGAGTATGGACGCCGCAACGGCCGATTCATTCAAACAGGCCCTGGCCGGAGCCGGTGTTTCAACCTATCTTCTAGCCGAAAATGACGCGATCGCGGAGGCAGAGACTCCATCCCGCCGCCTGAAGGTGGATCGACGCTCGGTAAGCCAGCGTCGCGCCCAGGTCCGCAACAGCGCAATTCTGCCAGACCGGCGCAAGGGACTGGACCGTCGACTCTGACACTGGCCCGGGTTGGTGACAATAGTTTTACTGTTGCTCGAATAATTCCCAATCGGAAGCACCCGAATATCGACATAGTATCGCCGATTTCTTCACCGGATACTGGGCATCAGTTGAGCTATCGAAGGGATCGATCTTTTCCGTTTCCATCATTAGCTGGTCTTTTTCAATATGATAGGAACTCACCTGCCGAAACCCGCTACGACCCACCTCGGTGACCAGCGGCTCCGTCTCGATTTCAAGAAAAACGGCCAGGTTTTGATCCCACCCGCCAGCGTCAACTTCACAGGTGTAAACGATAGCCGCTTCCTCGCGCGCGTCGCCACACAGGTTGCCGAATTGGGCTTCGGTTGGATAGAAGTAGCAAGTCTTGCCGACCACCTGGTAGCTTTCGATATAACGGCCGTAGCGTTCTATTTGCGCCTGCAATATTGATCTCAGGTCCTCGGCCGATAGCTTTAACGCGGTGTCCTCGGCAGAGGGTACGAGCTCTGCCGCCACGGTCGACGGTATTGGCCCTGCATCATCGGCAGGTAGAATCGGTTCGACATCCTCGATCGACTGGATTGGTACGACATCCCCGGTCGACTGGTTTGGACTTTCTTCCTCGATCGCATCGCACTGCCATCCCGCAACACCCAGTTTTTCAACCAGTCCGACGGCTCTGGGTTCACAATAATCTGCGTCATTGAGGGCATTCCAGGGGAAGGTCGTAGCGGAAGGCTTGGTATACTTTACGCGACAGGCGAATCCGGGTTCTGCTACCACCTCGACATAGCGCGTAACGCCATCTTTGTTGCAGGCGTAATTTAAGTCGGCATCACGCCCGAGAGAGTCAGGGCTTGTGAAAGCACCACATAGAAGAAGCATACCGGGGAGGCAGGCTTTATGTGACTCGCTAAACATCTGCTTTTTTGCTCCGCCTTTAATACGAGGTCGTTTTGATGCATTAGCAAACGCCAAGTATCTCAGGCTTGCAGATATTTTAAAGAGTCATTGTTCACAAAACAAACTTCAGCGATCCAAATTGAACCGCCACTAACCATTTAACCGGGTGCTAAATTTATTTCGATTACATGTTGAAGATCGCTTCAATAGTTATGATGGATCGCGCTTGTGATCGATGGGGCAGCGATGGCACTGCAACTGGTCTATGTGCGTCCGTGGCAACCCGGTGACCTGGTTATGTGGGATAATCGGTCGACCCGGCATTCAGCAACTGGGGAACTGTCTCGGGATGAGCGCAATGTCATGCATCTAATCGCGCTTAACAGTAGTGACCCAGTGCAACATAGCTTCTAGATCGGGAGAACTTAAAACCTGGCTATTATTCGATTGCCCACACCAATCCGAGGGTAACAAATTCAGTATCAAAATCGACACCAAAAGCACTGCCAAGCGCATCGAATTCGTCAGTCTCTGGGAAAATCGTATACTCGATTTCTAAAGCGATTGTCCTCCCAAATTTTATACCCGCCCCTACGCCATAAGCGAGGCCGTAGACATTATCGTTAATGCTCGTGGCCACGAGATCGAAATCCTGGTTTACTATGGTATATCCCGCTCTTCCCTTGAAATAGACATCATCCTGGGTTCTACCCACTAAAAACAGCCCCATGGTATCGGTTGACCCACGCTCAACACCCTCCCTCTCGTCCGAAACCGTTTGGCTGTAGGCAAATTCCAGCCCAAGATATTGATTTATATCACCGCCAAAACTAAACCCGACATGATCCATTTCTACTGGTTCGGAGCCCGATGTATCTGCTTCGATTGATAATTGCCCCATTTGGACTCCGAGATATACCTTGCCAGGAATCAATGCTCCTGATCGGCTATCTCCAAAATCATACCGACTCGCATTACTCGTAGCAGGTATTAACAAAGCCAAAGACAAAACAGCAATAGCGATATATTTCGTCATATCAAACTCCTTAATTAAAATCGTTGAGAATAGCTGCGACGATTAGCGTTCTCACCCCAGGGCAACTTAACCTGAATTCTCAATATAGTGTAGTACATGATTGATTATGTACAGGAAATTTTTCTTTTTGCTTGATAATTCCGAGTCATACCGACTTTCGGGCCGCATCAATCTCGTAATAACCCGTTTATTGCCTTATTGTCTATCGCCCGGACGGAAGACTCTTATTCGTTAATCGTGGCTTGCCAGTCTTCCATACAGCTACTCGCCACCCGGTTTCGACCATTTTCCTTGGCCTGGTATAGGGCATCGTCCGCTAACCGGTATATCAGGTCCATATCTGCTGGTTGCGAATCACCACACTGGTGTATTTCCATGCCAATCGAGATCGTGAGGCAAGCTGCGACCTCGCTGTAGGCGTGCTCAATTCCCAGATCTTCAACCGCTTTACGCAGTTTTTCAGCAATCGCATAAGCAGCGTCGCTATTATCAACCGTGACAATGACCCCGAATTCTTCGCCCCCGATGCGGAAAGCAAAATCACCCGCGCGACGCAAGGTATTTTTGATTACCTCAGAGACAGCTTGCAAAGCATTATCCCCCTGTTGGTGACCGTAATTATCATTGTAGGGTTTGAAGTAATCGACATCGATAATCATCAGCACAATGGTCTTCTTTTCTCGTTCGGCACGCGCCAGTTCCTGGGGGAACAAATTGTTAAAGTGACGACGATTAAATAACGAGGTCAACTCATCGGTGATAGACAGTTCCTGTGCAAGTTTTTTATTGGTTATGTCTTCGCGAATCGCGGTATAACCGGTGATGTTTCCCTGCTCATCGCAGACCGGGGATATATAGGCGTGGACCCAGTAATAGTCCCCATTCTTTTTCCTGTTTTTAATTTCTCCCTGCCAGGTTTGTCCACGGGTAATAGAGCCCCACAATTCCTTATAAAGCGATGCGGGCATATCTTTGTGGCGGACGATACTGTGATTGTTGCCAACAAGCTCCTCGCGGCTGTATCCCGATATCTCACAGAATGCATCACTGGTGGAGGTAATAATTCCCTTTTTGTCAGTGCTTGACGTTATAACGTACTTGTCGACGATGTCGACATAATTCACCAGCTGCTTGTTCGTATGTTCGAGTTGTTGATGTGCCTCATTGAGTGATTTTTCAGTTTCGACACGTTTTCGGATTTCATTTGAAAGGCGCCAGTTCCAGATCAGAATGATCATAATAACCAGGAATACACCGGCCAGAACCTTCCACATCAGCTTGTAGTCAAAACCATACTCGTAACGAAGCTTGATCCAGTTTTGATAGATCTGGTCTTTTTCCTGCTCGGTGATGGAGTCCAGCGCCTTTTGCAAAATAGGCATGAATTCGAACCAGTCTTTTCTGACCCCCATCGATAATTCATAGTTATACGGTGTTTGACCGGATATCTTGATGTTGGTAAGGCCATCACGTTTTATAACATGGCTGACGGTGGCGATATTCCCGATATAGGCGTAGACCTTGCCGACAGAAAGCTTTTCCAGAGCGTCGGCCACGTTGTCCGCCAGGTAGAGCTCGAGCTCAGGGTGATCTTTTTCCAGCAGATCCTGGGTGGCATAGCCGCGCACCACAGCAACTGTTTCATTTTTCAGGTCTTTAAGGCCATTCACGTAGGCAACCTGGTCACTGGTGACTATGACCATGGGAAACGAGAGGTAGGGCTCGGTGAAGTTGACATATTCACGGCGTTGAACAGTCGATACCACGCATGAATACATATCGAGTTCGCCGCTTTTGACAGATTCGACGACCTCAGACCACGGTTTTTCTTTCTCGACATCGAACTCGACACCAAGCTTTTGACCTACCAGCGCAATATATTCGGCGGCCATGCCAACATATTGGTTTTCGTCATCGATGTATTCGAATGGCGACCAGTCGATATCCACAGCGAGGCGAATCGATGGATGCTCGCTTAACCATCGTTTTTCATCTTCGCTCAGCTGAACTGTCGAAGTAGACGCCAGAACACCGTTAGAAATAACCAGCAACAAAATTGCTATCAGAACGGGGATTCGGGGTTGCCAGTTATAAAATTTGATCGTCAAATCGATACCCACGAATATTGCTTCGAAGTTACGAGACAGCGTCCCGACTTCTGTTTACAGTCACATGTATTTCTCGGACCCTTAAGGGTGCTAGGAGCTATATCGGCCCCTTAAGGCATATTCTTGAGTGAATTTTCAAGATTTAGACGGGAAAAAGACTCATCAAAGTCTATTCCCGGCTGTTGGGGAATCGGATGTATCGACAGGTTCAAATAATCGAGGACGAACCGCCCGGTCTAACAGGCATCCACAGGTCAACTGCTAGGTTTTCTGCTCGATCATCTCCCTGAACTTGAGCGGTGTACAGTTTTCATCGATATGGTGAATCGCCTGTTTGAAATCTTTCAGGTAAAAGTTATAAATCCATTGGGACACGGGTTTTTTCACCTGGAACACGGGGAAGCGGGCAATGATATCGACACTCTCGGAGGTCTCGATTAAATCGGTTTCCTGCAAAACATTGACATTAAACTGCTTCAGGTTGAGTGCAGAATCCTGACCCAGGGTTTCCCAGGTCTTTCTGAGGGTATCCTTGCCCCCCAGGCTGGGGCTGAACAGGCTGTCAACATCGACCGCTTGCAGTGCCTCGGCCTGGATGCCCACGCGTTCATCGGCGGCCAAAGGCAGATCCACGCCGGTAAACAGGCTGTAGTTCTTGGAGATCAGGACCGGGGCCTTGCCGTCAGCCGTAAGTTTGCTTTTACCGGACTTGTAAAGCACCAGCTTGCACTGGTAGATCAGTTGCCCGAGCTTGCGCAAGCGGCGCCGATCGGTATTTTTCAATCCACGCAGTGAATCGTTGGTTTCAGCAACCTGCGCAATCAACGTCAATGTGGCCACATCGGTTTCAGTTGGCTGGTATTCGTAGAAAACTTCCGCGGCACCAATGTTGACGGTTTTGACCTCATCGGCTGCAAACACCGAGGAAATTGTCAGAAAAAACAAAGTGGATACTAAAGTGCTAATCAATTTCATAACGCTGCCCCTACCCTGACCAATCGACCGTTATTATCTTTTACAATTACCCAATGTTATTGTTATTTGGGTAATTATTGGCACAGTATACCGGTTAGACGGCCAACCTGAAAATCGTTGGCGCCTGGTTTCAAAATTGCGGGAACAGTATTCGCGATAAATCATATATAACAGGGGACACCCATATGACAAATCCAACCATTTTGATCACCGGTGCCAATCGCGGCATTGGACTTAAGTTAAGCGAGCAATTTGCAGAAGATGGATGGCAAGTGCTCGCCTGTTGTCGAAACCCTGCCGATGCCGGGGAATTGCAGGCACTCTGTGAACGAGGCCTGGCCGTTGAGATAATGGCACTCGATGTCACCAATTACGAACAGATGGCAACCCTCGCAGACCAGCTTGGTAACAGGCCGATCGATATCCTGCTAAGCAATGCGGGCATCTATGGTTCCAAGGGGACCGGTTTTGGCGATATCGACGCGCAGGAATGGCGGCAGGTGCTCGAGGTCAATACGATCGCACCGCTCATGCTGGTACAGGCGTTCGTGAAACAGGTGGCGGCCAGCCAGCAAAAACTGGTGGCGGTTATCAGCAGCAAGGTCGGCAGTATTGCAGACAACAGCAGCGGCGGCAGCTACATCTACCGCAGCTCCAAGACGGCCGTAAACCAGGTCGTCAAGAGTCTTTCGATTGACCTCGCCGATCGTGGCATCAGCGTCATAAGCCTGCACCCGGGCTGGGTGCAAACAGAGATGGGTGGGCCCAACGCGGAAATCAGCACGGATCAGAGTGTCTCCGGATTAAAAGGTATTCTCGAGACGGCAGGGCTCGCACAAAGCGGCCATTTCATCGAGTATGACGGTAATAATATTCCCTGGTAAAAACCGATCGCAGAATCCCGAATTTCTGAATATTTTCGTGAATAGTTGAGGGATGCGAGCACAGGAGACGACATCGAGAAACCCGTCATAGCGTACTAGTTTAAACTGAAGAACCTTAAAACGCGGTCTGTCCCCATAGGCGAGTCCATCCTGCACGGTCTGAATCAGCAACTATAATCGAATCATTAAAATAATGAACGTTGCCGCGCCGACAGCGTGGCAAGGGTGTAGTTTATGAAGGGTCTAGTTATCGGGTTTATTTTAGTGATCGGCCTCTCCTATGGTGGTGCCAAAGCCTATATACATTACAAGGTCAGCGATGGAGTGGATGCCGCAGTCATAGGGATGGAACCTTATGCGAAGCTCGAGTATGGTGGCATCAGTTCGACCCTGACCGGCGAACTTACCATTGACGATGTAAAGGTCCAGGTCAAGGGGTTCGATGACAATATTGTTATCGGGCGCCTGGGCATCGACACTCCAAATTTCCTGTCACTTTTGAAACTCAGCGATATGTCAGGCGGATCGCAGGCATTAAATAGCGGTCCACCGGAATATTTCGGCATCATCGCTGAAAATATTAAAGTCCCCACATCGGCGGATTACTACCGCGTTATTTACGATCAAAACATCGAGCAGCTCGCGCCTGCAGATATCCGCCAACGTGGCGTTCAATGTGTCGGAAAATACGGCTTCTCACCCAGGACCCTTGCTGCTCTCGGTTACGATGAGCTGATCCTGTCAACTTCCGTCACCCTGCGGCAGGCCGAGAATTATTTCGTAACTGAATTCGACTTCGACGTCGTCGACATGATCGAGGTTGAAATAGAAGCGTCCGTGGTTGGGGATTTAATGTCGGGCGCGGCCATGGGAGCCAGCTATCAACCCAGGATGCGCGACCTGCAAATCGAGATAACGGATCAGTCATTAAATAAACGGGTAGAAAAATACTGCACTGAACTTGGACTGACAGCGGAGCAGATATTAAGAGCCCATTTAAATGCCCTGCAATACTTCGGTAAAAAGAATGGCATCGAGTTTGATAAATATGTGACCGATCCCTACAAGGAATACCTGGCGGGAAAATCCAAGTTGATCGTGACAGCCAAGCCAAGAAAACCCCTCGACCTGGCAAGAATCAAAAAATACAAGCCGATTGACGTGCCCGCCCTGCTCAACCTGGAAGCAGCCGCCCAGTAAATTTAAGGGGACGGTGTACCTATTTCAAAAAACGACGTTCAGTCAACAAGTATACTGTCCCTGGAATCGTTTCCTACAATTTCTCGATTGGTAAATCAATCCAGACATTAAAATTTATTTTTTTGAAAAGCCAGGCTTTCTTACCACCAACAATCCTGGCTTTACAGGAGACAATTATTCCGTCCTGTCCCGCTTTTTCAATCTTCTTCCGGTATAAGCGTGCCTTGTCAGGAAGCAGGTAACCGACCGTTCCGCCGTTCACTACAACCCTGATTGCATATTTATCGGAAGGATTGCCATTTTCATAATGCAACTTTGCTACTACTTCCTGTTTGCTACCTTTTATCGAGTAGCCTCCACAAAGCGCTTCAAGGTATTTTTGACGGCGTGGTTCACCGATCACTTCTAAATCGTATTGCCCATTGCCCTGTACAAAAACAGACTCTTTTTCGGCATAGAGTCTGGTAAAAATTCCCATCAGATTTCCCTGTTTCCTGTTTACTCTTCTGCCAGCAACTGCTCACGAATTAGCAGCAATTCCGCGCGACGTTGCGCATCCATAACGGGGTAGCTCATTTCGAGTGATTTATACGTATCAAGAATAATGCTGGATATGAGTAAGCGTGCGTTCTTCTTGTCATCAGCAGGCACAACAAACCAGGGTGCCGTCGCCGTGCTCGTCGCATTCAGGCAGGCTTCGTAGGCTTGCATGTATTGTGGCCAGAATTTCCTCTCCTCGATATCGGCAGCACTGAACTTCCAGTTTTTACCGGGGTCGTCGATACGCGCGAGGAAGCGCTTGCACTGTTCTTCTTCTGACAGGTGCAGAAAAAATTTAACCACGCGGGTGCCGTTGCGATGCAGATGGTCTTCCAGATCAGCAATAGAGCGATAACGCTGTTGCCAGACCGTATCCGGATCAACCAGGTCGTCCGGTATCTTCTGGTTGCGCAGAATTTCCGGATGCACCCGCACCACGAGAACTTCTTCGTAATAGGATCGATTGAAGATGCCGATACGTCCGCGTTCCGGCAAACACTGCGTAGTACGCCAGAGAAAGTCGTGATCAAGCTCTTTTGCACTCGGGCGCTTGAAGCTGAACACCTGGCAACCCTGCGGGTTAATACCCGACATCACGTGCTTGATCGCGCCATCCTTGCCGGCCGCGTCCATGGCCTGGAAGATAAGCAGCAATGCATGACGATCGTCCGCATAGTGAAGTTGTTGTTGTTCACTAAGTTCGGCAATCTGCGCTTTAAGAAGTTTCTTGTATTCATGCTTCGACTGGTAGAGCGGCTCCACCCGGGTTGGCCATTCATCCAGCTTCACACCCCCTTTCGGCGGCACACGAAAATCCTTGATGTTAATATTCATATCGCTCTGCCAGGCAATTAAAAAATTACACCCGCTATTCAGGAAGTCTCAAAATTGACGAAGAACCCGCCTGATCGACAGGTTCTTTATTTAGACGGATCTATTAATAACAGTCGCGTTAAATAGTATGATGCCAGGGTATTTAAACACCCTGGCACCATATTGATCCATGTCATAACCTACTCGATTATATGGAGCTCCACGCGTCGGTTCATGGCACGCCCTGCAGATGTCGAATTATCACCAATCGGTCCATCTTCGCCATAACCTTTAGCTTTCATCCGAGCAGCTGCCACACCCGACGACTGCAGGTAGGCCTTGACAGATTCAGCCCGTTTTTGAGACAAGGACCGGTTGAAATCCGATGCGCCTCTGTCGTCGGTATATCCTGCTACTTCGACATTAATATCGCCGTTCCTGATCAGCGTTTCGGCAACATTATCCAGCACGCTCCTGGATGCCCCGGTTATTTCATCTGAGCCGGTTACAAAATTGACGCCTTCAAGTACGAATGACTTCTTCAGCTCACATCCGCTGGAATCGACACTTGCACCCGCTTTTGTATTGGGACATTGATCTTTCAGGTCTGCAATACCGTCGTTGTCGGTATCTTTAGGTGCAGTTGCGGCTATAACTAATTTACAGCCTGAACTATCTACCGCCACACCGGATGCTGTACCGGGACAATTGTCAGCTGAATCCATGATCCCATCTTTATCCGAATCCTTTGCGCAGCCCGTCGCATCGACCATGACGCCAGCCGGAGTAGCGGGACATTTATCGCTATTATCGGCAATGCCATCCTGATCGGCATCAGTAACTTTTGCTTCCTCGATACCTTCACATTCCGGTACCGCCATTTCGGCCGTCCAACGAAGGGTTTTTACACATTTTCCACTGCTATTGAGGAGAAACCCACCATTATTGTTGGTGACATATCCGTCGTGAGCCAGTCCCTCGTGAGCCTGCAGCGGGGCATGGAATATACCGGTCAGCGCTAAAAGACATGACAGTCTTTTCAAAATTCCCATAGTTTTACCTTTCTTAGCCGATTTCATGTTTTCCTCCGGCGATAGTTTATTTAATAGTTTATAAGCCAACCACATTCAGTAGCTCAACAACACAACAATAATGGGCATTGGATGGACCTACAATAGCTTGTGTCGATGTTTAACAGTTCTTAACATTTGCCGTTGTGTCATCGATTGCCAGTTTCCAGCCTTCGATCCCGAAACAGGCATTCAGCCTGGAACCAGGGAATGGAGGCCGGTGCAATATTACCTGCCCTGACCTCCATTTATGTTGATCCAGACTGTTTTACTCGATGTAAGATCCTACCAGGATTTTGGCGGTATCCGGATTTTCTGCCCGGGGTAGATCAGGTCCGGGTCCTTGATGACCTCGCGATTGGCATCAAATAACTTTGGATAGTCCATTGCATTGCCGTAATATTTCTTGGCGATCCTGGATAAGCTGTCACCGCTGACAATCGTGTAGTACTCAACTTCCGGAGCAGGTTCAGGTGCTTCCATCTTATCTATATTAACTTCGGTTACACCCTTCACATTGCCCGCGAGCAGTACTGCTTTTTCAACAGCATCCGCAGAGTCGGCCTTGCCACTCAGGTCAACGAGTCCCTCGTCATAGCCAACACCGAGATCGGTAATTCCGGGATTGTTCTCTTCAATGCTTTCCTTTATTTTCTCAGCCGGGTCATCCCCGCCACCGAATATCTTTTTACCCATGTCTTTGGCGAAGTCAAATAAGCCCATAGTTTTTATCCTCTTGAAAAATATTTGTTCGAGGCCGACGTATGCTTGGTTTAACGAAGGCCTCGCCTTGGTTACAGTTGCCCTGGTAATTGCGTTTCAAGCAGCACCCGCCCGTATCGGTTACGGGGCTGATAACTCAGACTACTTTTTACGGGCTTTGGTGCGCCTGGCTTTTATTACGAACGTAACTTTCATGCGTACATTGTATTCTGCGACAGCGCCATTTTTGACCGAGACTTGCTGGTCCGCTACCCACGCGCTGGTGATTCCATCAATGGTATCGTTGGCGCGCTTGATGCCTTGTTTAATTGCGTCATCAAAACTCTTCCTGGATGTCGCGGTTATTTCAGTCACTCTTGCTACAGTCATAATTTCCACCAGATGTTGATTATAAAGAAAGTCGGAATTTACTTGAAAAAGCGGACAGATGTAACCGTATAATCAATCGTTCGAACGGTGATTTTGCAAGTCAATTACTGTAAAGTATTTCAAATCAAGGATTTAGCAGTGATCCTAAAAGACCGTTTAAGAGAAATTTTTAACAATTGTTCATAATTCTACTGCCGGTTTCCGGCATAACCAAGACGGCACTTTTATATTCCGGGTTTAGTCTGTAAATTTACACTTGTTAACGTTCTTGTGCCTTTATTGTTAAGCTATATGTGGCAACATTTGCGACTATATAAGCTCTTAGGGGACTACATTGTGCGCATTGGATTACTGGAAGACGATTTAAGTCAAATTGAACTGATCAGCCTGTGGGCTGACGAGGCTGGCGACCAGTTGCAGTCTTATACAACGGGTAAGAGTTTCCGTGAGGCAATGAACCGGGAAAACTTCGACCTGCTGGTTCTTGACTGGCATCTTCCCGATACCACGGGCATCGAGGAACTCGACTGGTTGCGCGATGAGCAAGCCTCCAGTACCCCGGTCATTTTCATTACCAGCCGCGATAGTGAAGAAAGCGTGGTTGAAGCACTCGATCACGGCGCCGATGATTACATGGTCAAACCGGTAAGGAAAAGTGTTACGCTGGCCCGGATTAAAGCGCTACAGCGTCGGAACAAAATCAGGGGCATTACTGAAAGCCAGCAGTCCGGTGTTGATGACAAGCCCGGGGTTGAAACCTTTGATCCATTTGAAGTCAACGAATCAGAGCGCCGTATCTCTGTGAACGGCGAAGCCATAAAGCTCACTAATAAGGAATTTGAACTGGCCGTATACTTATTTCAGAATGCAGGCTGCCTGGTTTCACGTGACCATTTGCTCGAGTTTATCTGGGGCACACGGGCTGATCTCAATACGCGCACCGTGGATACTCACGTCAGCCGCATTCGCTCGAAGCTGGGAATCAATCCCGCGGTCGGGTGGCAGCTCAGCAGTATTTATCAACGCGGCTATCGTTTGTTCAGGGTAGCAATAGAATAACGCATTATGTTTCGTCCACTACTTACATTGCTTTTAGCACTTGCAATCTGTTTGCCCAACGCGGTAGTGGCCGCGGAAGAGTACTGGGAGTATACCTTCAGGCCCGGTGACAGCCTCTGGAGAATTGCTGAAAAATATACAACATCGATTAATAACTGGGGAGAACTGCTAAGAATAAACAGTATCGAAGCGGCAGAAGATCGAACCATTCTCCCGGGCACCCGTATCTCGATTCCGGTATCAATGTTGAAACAGCAGCCGGCGCCTGCACTGGTAATCGCGATAAATGGTGCCGTCTCCGTCGTGCGCGCCGATGGAGAAGAGTCTGAATTAGCCGTTGGCGCAAAATTATTCAATGGGGATCGAGTGGTTACCGGCGACGGGCAAAGCCTACGCATGCAGTTTGCAGACAAGTCGGAATTACAGGTGCTACCCAACAGTGAAGTGGTACTCGACAAGCTCAGTCAATTCGAGCAAACCGGCATGGTCGACACACGCATACGACTGAATTCAGGCCGTGTTAACACCTGGGTTGAAAAACAGAAAGCGGGTAATCGTTATGAAATCACAACACCTGCGGCCATTACAGCTGTCAGGGGCACTACTTTCAGGTTATCAACCGATGACAGCCAAATTAGCAGAACCGAGGTTACAGAAGGTTTTGTTGCCGTATCCGCTGGCGACGATGAGAAAGATATCAAAGATGGTTTCGGGATTGTCGCTGAGGAGGGAAAGTCGCTGCCGGAACCGGTAAAATTGCTCGCGCCCCCCGGGATCAGCGACAACCTGTCCTTAGACAAGAGCAAGCTGCATGTATCATGGTTGAGCCTGAAAGGTGCCGAATTCTATCGTTACCAGTTGGCAACCGATGAGAAATTTGACCAGGTCGCCATTTACGGTAGCACCGAGGACAGTGAAATCCGCCTGGATGAGCTGTCACCCGGGCAATATTTCCTGCGGGTTAGAGGGGTAGATCAGTACGAATTGGAAGGATTGGACTCGACAACTGGAAGCTTTGCAATTCAGGAGCCTGTCGTCAAGGAATTCAGCATCTGGAGCATCATAATACCGGTTGGGCTCTTATTAATCGGCCTGTGAACCTGTTAAAAACCAGTGGCAGTCACTCGGGCGTACTCGAACACTTCGTGCTGGTTGCGTTACTGGCATTCGTTTCCGGCCTGTTTATTCATAATAGTTTGCTGTGGCGTTGGGATAACCTTTTGTACGACGCCCAGTTGTCATTCTGGACCCGGTCAGTTTCTGATGAAATCATCATTATCGCCATTGATGACGAAAGCCTGCGTGAGCTGGGACGCTGGCCCTGGTCAAGGTCGACCCATGCAAACCTGGTTGAAAAACTCGAACTCGAATCACCCCGCGCTATCGGGCTGGATATAATATTCAGCGAACCTGATACCGGCAATCCGGGAGCTGATGCATTGCTGGCGCGAGCATTACGCAACAGCGGCAAGGTTGTATTGCCGGTTTTCATGTCCCGGAAAAGCAATAATTCGTTTCCGATTGAAGCGTTACCCTTACCCGAGTTTGCCGACAGTGCCGCGGCACTTGGTCATGTTCACCTGGATATCGGTGCTGATGGTATTGCACGCAGGGTATACCTGCGCGAGGGAATCGGTGAACCTTACTGGAAGCACTTTAGCCTGGCATTGTTGAGTATTACCGATGCTGCCGCCGAGCTCGAGCTTGAAGTCAATATTACCGAGCAACAGGAGCAGTATTCGTCAATGCAATGGTATAGAGAATACCCATTCCTGATACCGTTCGCCGGCCCACCGGGACATTTTCGCCAGATCGGTTATTCGCAGGTCATGTCCGGGCAATTCGCGCCAGGACTGTTCAAGGACAAAATTGTATTGATCGGAACCACGGCAAAGGGTTTGAGCGATGCCCTGCCGACACCCCTGTCGGGTGATAGCGGGCGTATGCCCGGGGTCGAGATCATTGCAAACATCATCGATTCAATACTCAATAATTTACGTATAATCGAGCTGGAAACACCCTGGTTGATATTGATCACGGCCTTTTTCGTGGCCCTGCCCATGCTGATCTACCCTTACCTGAACCCGGCCAGCACTTTACTGGCTTTGTTCAGCATTGTCGTCGGCACCCTGGTCCTGGTGGCACTGTTATTGTGGCTTTTCAAGATATGGATTCCGGTATCCACGATACTGCTTTTCCAGTTTTTCACTTACCCGTTGTGGAGCTGGCGCAGACTGGTGCTCGCAATGCGTCACATTAATGTCGAGTTAAACCGGCTTTCAGCCACGCAGAAAGCATTGAGCATGCGCGGCGAACGGAATCTTAGCGATGAGATGAGGTTTATTAACCTGTTCATTCCGCTCGATAGTTGGGTGTTGCAAGACGAAAATGGCTCGATTCTTATCGCCGAGGGCTTGCCACCCTTTTGTAATTTGAGTCATTTAGCACCCGAGGGCTGGACCCTCGATGGCAGCAACTACTGGGCCCAGATACGCTACAAGAACAAGCTCTGCAGGCTGGGGTTGAGTATCGGGTCAGATGTGTTGATTACCAACGATGAAATGCGGTTGTTAGACAGCCTGATTAGTGCACCCTGGGAGGCTGAAGCACCGCAAAGCTCTTACGTCGGGGACGTTCTGCAGTCGAAAATTAAGCAGGTGCAGGCCCTGGGTGGAGAATATGAAGAGCTCAGACGTATCATTGATGACAGCTTATCCGGCATGGCCGATGGTTTGCTCATATGCAGTAGTCGTGGCCAGGTAATGCTGTCCAACCATCGGGCCGGGTGGTATTTGTATGATGATGACAATGCCAATATTAATGGTAAATCGTTGATTCATGCAGTAGAACATATCCGCCTCAAGCAAGGCGCGAGCTGGACGTCCTTGTTGCAACAGGTAATGTTCAGATATGAACGCGTGCTCGCACATGCACGACATGAAACCGGGCGCGAGCTTATGATAGAGATAAGCCCGCTGAAAATTATCGGCGATGTGTTTGATGGTTTTGTTGTTAATTTCTCGGATATCAGCTTGCTGAAAGCCAGCGAAGAGAAGCGCAACGAGGCGCTTAATTTCCTGTCGCACGACCTGCGCTCACCGCTGTCATCAATGATTGCACTGATTGAGCTGGCAAAAAACAAAAGCAGTGTCGATGAAATGCATTCCATGCTGGAAAGCATGGATACAACCACGCATAAAACGCTACACCTTGCCGAGCAGTTTTTGCAACTATCACGTGCCAATACCAGCGAGCATATTAATTTCTACGACATTGATTTTAACAGCGTGGTATTGAATGCAATCGACCAGATCTGGGCCCTGTCGAACAAGGCGAAAGTTACCATCACCCACGAATTTGACCATGACGAATTATGGACACATGCCGAACCTGATTTGCTGGAGCGCGCAGTACTAAACCTGTTGTCCAACGCAATAAAACATAGCACTGCCGGCAGCAGAGTCAGGGTCACGGTGATACTTAAAGAAAACAGGATCTGCTGTTGCGTTATTGATCAGGGTTCAGGTATTCCCGGCAAGGAACTGCCGCACCTGTTCGAGATGTTCAGGCGAACCCGGGGCAGCGGCGTTGAACGTAAATACGGTATCGGGCTCGGTTTGGCTTTTGTCGATGCAGTAGCCCGGCGTCATTCAGGATACGTGGATGTGGAAAGTGAGCTCGGCCAGGGTTCCAGCTTTTGTTTGAAAATTCCAAAACTGGAACTGGTTGATGACCTGGACGAGGAAGAGTGAGCAATTTCAGGTAATTAAATCTGTGTAACTCCCTGTTACCAGCCTGGCAGTTACACAGAAATAAATACCAGGCCCTTAGGCCTCCGCTGTTTCTCGTTCGACCTGATTTGGCCGAACATAACGCAACTTTTCCTGGACTTCCTTAAGCTTGCTCCATTCTCCATTTTTCGCAAGTCTTGCCTGTAATGACCAACTTTCGGGAGTCGCCAGGCGGTATCGCGGACCCGCCGCCTGAAGAATAGCCTTAATGGACGATAGCTCGGCTACCGAAAGCTGTTGCCAGGTATCGATTCCTGCGTTACCTAACAACACTTCGATCTTGGGACCGATGCCTTCCACGATTTTAAGATCATCCTGTTTGTATTTAGCAAAACCGCTTTTCCTG